>CAVVAX010000024.1:0-98888 GCA_963746275.1 uncultured Alphaproteobacteria bacterium | reverse complement strand
CTCGTCGCGTCACCCGCGGACGTGTTCGCGGGTCCATGGATCGCCGTGACGAGCACGGCGATGACGGGAGAGAAGCGGCAGGGTGTCGCTGTCCGCAATCCGCTTGCCGCAGGCGGGCCTCGCTGGCGTCACTTCGCACACGCCTGTTGCCGGCGCCCGCCCGGCGCGGTAGCGTTTTGCTGCGGCAGCGAACACAAGCGCCGGGCGACCCAGGGAGGGGCAATGACGGAGATCCATCACGCGCTGGTGCTGAACCTGCACCAGCCGCCGAGCAACCTCGACAGCCTGCTCGAGAGCAATGACTGGGAGGTGAAGGAGATCCTCTTCGCCCTCGACCGGATGCCGCGGACGCTCTGGTCCTACGAGGACGTGGCCCGCGTGCACCTGTCGATGTCCGGCTCGCTCCTGGAATCGCTCTCCCACCCGGAATTCCAGCGCAAGGTCTATGGCGCGGTCGACTGCGGCAGCCTGCTCTGGGCGCTACAGAACCAGAAGATCTTCGAGATCCTCGGCACCGGCTACTATCACCCGGTCCTCGCCCTGATCCCCGAGGCCGACTGGGACGAACAGATCGCGCGCTGGCAACAGATCGGCCGCCACGTCTTCTGGCGCAGCCACTTCCCCGGCTTCTGGCCGCCGGAGATGGGCTTCGACATGGCGCTGATCCCGCACCTGAAGAAGGCCGGCTACCGTTACGTCATGGTCGACTCCGAGTATGTCGACCCAATCGACGAGATGAGCTGGCAGGAACTGCGCTATCGCCCGCACCTCTGCGAATACGAGGGCTGCGAGATCGTCGTCGTCGTGCGCGACCGCGACCTCTCCAACGCCCAGCTCTCCGGCATGGAGTACGGCTGGTTCGCCCACGAGGTCGCCGAACGGACTAAGTGGTGCGACTTTCCGCCGCTGATCGCCACCGCCACCGACGGCGATAACGGCGGCTGGTTCCGCAATGTTAACCCGCAGGCCAACTTCTGGACCTACTTCTACCGGACGATGCTGGACGAGATCCGCGCCGGCAACTCGCCGATCCGCCCCACCTTCATCAACGAGTACCTCGACCGCTTCGGCGCGCACGGCCGGGTGACCGTGCGCCGCGGCGCCTGGAACACCGACGAGCATCACGGCTGGAACTTCCACCAGTGGCTGGGCTCCGAAACCCAGCGTTCCGCCATGGGCCGGGTGCACGAGTTGAGTGGCCGCTACCACCGCCTTGCCGATGCGGCGAAGGCGCGGGGCGGCGATGGCGAGATCGGCCGGGTGTTGGGCCAGGCGCACTGGCACCTGCTCCGCGCCGAGACCAGCTGCAACTTCTATTGGGGCGAGGCCTGGATCTACAAGGCGCACGACGACCTCGATTCCGTCGCCTGGCACCTGGGCGAAGCCGAGGCTATGCTGGAGCGGCTGCCGCCGCCCGCGCGCGAGGTCGACGCACCCGCCGGCTCCTGAAGCGGACCCGGGCGTGAGCCATCCCGCGTTCGTCGCCTTGATCCTCGCCGTCGGCATCGGCCTGGCGGTGCAGGCGGCGATGAATGCGAAGATGGGCGCGGCGCTGGCCTCGCCCGTCGGCGGGGCGCTGGTGAACTTCCTCGTCGGCCTCGCCCTGCTCGTAGCGGTGCTCGCCTCGGGGATGCTCGGCCGGGTCCGCTTCGCCGGGCTCAGCGAGGCGCCATGGTGGGCCTACCTCGGCGGCGCGATCGGCGCCGCCTTCGTCACCATTTCGGTGGTCGCGGTGCCGAGGGTGGGCGCCGCGGTTACCTTCGCCGCGGTCATCGCCGGCCAACTTGTCGGCGCCTTGATCCTCGACAGCCTCGGCTGGCTGGAGGTGACGCAGGTGCCGCTGAACCCGTGGCGGCTGCTCGGCGCGGTGCTGCTGCTCGTGGGTGTGGTCTTGATCCAGCAGAAGTAGCGGTGGCGCCGCGGCGGGTTGGGCGTTCCCATCCGTCTGCCATTTTGCTACGTTACCCGTATGGGGGTATTTACGCCGGGCACGTTGGCCAAGGCCCGGGGCTTGGGCCGAAGCGCGCTGGCCGCGCGCCTGGCCGGGGCAATCGCCGCCGAGCACGAGCGCTGGATCCTGTGGCTGCCGGTGCTGATTGGCGCCGGAATCGGCCTCTATTTCGCGCTTCCCGTCGAGCCGGCGCCGTGGCTCGGGCTCGTTGTCTTCACCTGCGTCGCCGCTCTCTGCCTCGTCCTTCGCGGCTCCGCCGCCTCGGTTCTATACCTCGGTCTGATCATGATCGGCGCGGTGGCCGCCGGTTTTGCCGCCGCGCAGGTGCGCACGGTCCTGGTCGCGGCGCCGGTGGTCGAGGAGCGCGTCGGGCCGATGCCGATCGTCGGCCGGATCGTCAAGGCCGAGCGGCTGGGCAAGGGCAGGCGGGTGACCCTGGACCAGGTCGAGGCCGACCGCCTGCTCCCAGAGGAGACGCCGGCGCGGGTGCGCCTGCGGCTGAACGGGAAGCAGCCGGAGCTGGCGCCCGGGGATCGCGTCCGGGTCTACGCCGTGCTGTCACCGCCATCGCCGCCGACGGCGCCGGGTGCCTTCGACTTCCAGCGCCAGGCGTTCTTCGCCCGCCTCGGCGCCACTGGCTTCGGCATCGGTAAGGCAGAGGTTCTGACCAGCGACCAGCAACAGCTCGACATCTGGCTGTCGCGGCTGCGCGCGCGGATCGAGGCGGTCATCCACAGCCACGTCGGCGCTCCGGAAGCCTCCTTGGTCTCCGGGCTGTTGACGGGCGAACAGGCGGCAATCCCGGCGCCGCTGTTGCAGGCGATCCGCGACTCCGGCCTCGCCCACCTCCTCGCCATCTCCGGCATGAACATCGGCCTCGTCGCGGTCTTCCTGTTCTCGGCCGTTCGCTTCGCCTTTTGCCTGGTTCCTGCGATCGCCTTAGGCTGGCCGGTGAAGAAGATCGCGGCCGTCATCGCGGTCCTGGGCGCCGGCGCTTATACCCTCATCGCCGCTGCGCCGATCCCCACCCAGCGCGCCTTCATCATGGTCGCCGTCGTCTTTCTCGGCGTGATCGCGGACCGCAAGGCGCTGTCGATGCGGCTGGTGGCCGTGGCGGCCAGCGCCGTTCTTGTCGCTCAGCCGGAAAGTCTGCTCGGCGCGAGCTTCCAGCTCTCGTTCGCGGCGGTCGTTGCCCTGGTCGCTGCGTACGAGACGGAGCAGCAGGAGCGACTGCGCCGCCTCGGCGACGGCCTGCTGGCGAGGAGCGTCATCTACATTCTCTTCGTCGCCGTAACGACCGTGATCGCTACCGCCGCAACCACGCCGTATGCGATCTTCCATTTCCAGCGGGTGGCGATCTACGGCCTTCCGGCCAACTTGGTGGCGGTCCCGATCACCGCTTTGTGGATCATGCCGCTCGGTGTAGGCGCCCTGCTCGCCATGCCGTTCGGGCTGGCCGGGCCCTTCCTCATCGGCATGGGCTGGGGCGCTCATATCATCATGCGCGTCGCCGAGGCGGTTGCCGCATGGCCGGCCGCCGTGGCGCCGGTGCCGGCGCTGCCCGTCGCCGGCCTTGTCGCGGTCACGCTCGGTGGCCTCTGGCTGTGCTTGTGGCGCGGCCGCTGGCGCTACGGCGGGATCGTGCTTGCCGCCGCCGGGTTGGGGAGCCTCGCTGCACCGGCGCCACCCGACATCCTGATCGACGGGAGCGCACGGCTGATCGGGGTGCGCACCGCGGACGGTCGCCTCGCGTTCTCCCCCACCCGCGCCGCCAAGTTCGAGCGGGCGAGTTGGCTACAGCATTCCGGGCTTCGCGAAGCCTCCGCCTGGCCGGAGGGAGTGGGGGAGGAAGTCATGCGTTGCGACGGGACGGGCTGCGTGTTGGAGGTGAACGGGCGGATGGTGGCGCTGATGCAGCGCCCCGACGGCGTCGAGGACGATTGCCGGCGCGCCGACGTCATCGTCAGCCTGGTGCCGCTGCGCGGCGCCTGCCCGCATCCGGTCGCCGTCGTCGACCGCTTCGACCTGTGGCGGGACGGGGCGCACGCCATCTGGCTCGAGCCCGACGCGGTCCGCGTCCTGTCCGTCAATGGCCTTCGCGGCGATCGCCCATGGGTGCTGCGGCCCAAGCCCCGCGACCACCCGACGAAGGACGGGAGGACGATCCAGGCCCGGGGCTGAGCCCCGCGGTCAGTATTGGCGGATGAGGCCGACCAGCCGGCCCTGGACCGTGACCTGATCGGGGCCGCAGATCCGCGTCTCGTACGCTGGGTTGGCCGGCTCCAGGGCAATGGACTGGCCGCGCCGGCGCAGCCGCTTCAGCGTCACCTCCTCGTTGTCGACGAGGGCGACGACGATGGTTCCGCTTTCGGCCGCGTCGGTGCGCTGGATGATCACGGTGTCGCCGTCGTGGATACCGGCCTCGACCATCGAGTTGCCGGCGACTTCGAGCGCGTAGTGGTCGCCGCTGCGCATGAGTGCCGCGGGCACCTCGACATGGCGGGTGTTGTCGCGCAGCGCGGCGATGGGCGTACCGGCGGCGATCTTGCCGTAGAGCGGGATCTGCACGACGCCGGCCGGCCGAGAGGCAGGGGCCGCGGGAACACCGGCGAGCCGGAAGTCGCCCTTGATCACCGTCGGCGCGAAGGTTTCCGTATGACGCCGCTGCGGCCCGGGCACGGAGGCCATGTTCTCGGGAAGCCTGATCACCTCAAGGGCCCGCGCCCGGTGCGGCAACCGGCGGATGAAGCCGCGTTCTTCCAGACCGGTCATTAACCGGTGTATTCCCGACTTGGAGCGAAGACCAAGAGCCTCCTTCATCTCGTCGAAGGAGGGCGCCACCCCAGTCTCCTTCAGCCGCCGGTCAATGAAGAGCAAGAGGTCGTATTGCTTCTTGGTCAGCATTCTTTCTTGTCCCGGTTTTCGACGACCAGCCACCGCAAGACGAGCGTGACCTGCCGCCCCGTGCAGGGTTTGCCCACGCTTCGCCGCGATGAGAAGCGGGTCCACGTCGGTGCCGAACAAAACTAAAACACCCGCAACGTGTTCTAGTTTGGTTCTCAGGCAACGTCAACCGCCTTTTTGCCGAGCGGGCCGGAGGGAGCAGAACCGGAGCGGCTTCGGAGGACATAGAAGAACCGGCCCCCATCCCCCGCCTCTGCTTGCGGTGCTCCGGGCGGAGCAGGACAAACCCGTCCGCGCTTGCGAACTGCGCCAGCAGCGATCGTCCCGACGGGGATGGGGCGCCTTATTTCTTGTGCTGCCCCTGGCCACCATCGAACGCGCGCTCGCTGCGGGGTAGCATGTGCATGCACGCAGACGTGCTTCGCCGCCGTGAGACCAGGGAGGAGCGCCATGCCGCAGCCGGACCACGTCGTCAAAATCGAGCTCCCGCCGGAAGAAGCCCTCGACGCCGACATCGTCAAGTATTTCGAGAAGTGCCGTGACAAGCTGGGTCTTGTGCCGAACGTGCTTCGCGCCTACACCGGCAACCCGGCGAAGTTCCGCGCGTTCGCCGCGTTCTACAATCAGCTCATGCTCGACGAGGAAACCTGCGCGTTGAGCAAGCTGGAGCGGGAGATGATCGCGGTCGTCGTCTCCTCCGCCAACCGCTGCTACTACTGCCTCGTCGCCCACGGCCAGACGGTGCGCGAGCTCTCCGGCGACCCCGAGCTCGGCGAGATGATGGTGATGAACTACCGCATCGCCGACCTGGAGCCAAGGCTGCGGGCGATGCTCGACTTCGCTTGGACGCTAACGCTCTCGCCCCACGACGTGGGCGAAAGCGACCGCCAGCGGCTCCGCGACGCCGGCTTTACCGATCGTGACATCTTCGACATCTGCGACGTCGCCGCCTTCTTCAACTACACCAACCGCATGGCCCACGGCCTGGAGATGATCCCCAACCGCGAGTACCACGGCCGGGACCGGCAAGCGCCACACGAGTGATTTACGGCTGCCCTGCCGAACGTCTGCGGCTCGTGGAGAACGAACGCGTGGAAGAGTTATTCGCAAGACTCGCTTTTACGAGCGGCGAAGCCGCGTGGCGATCCAGAAGGAAGGACCCTCACCCTCACCGCCCGCTTCGAGGGCCGCCCTCTCCCGCAAGCGAGAGAGGGGCGAGAGGCGGCACAGCGCGCACCCGCTCATACTCCCCCTCCGTTGGGAGAGGGTCGGGTTGAGGGGATCTGCTCCCTTTGCGACCTACCCCCGCTTTACCGGGCCGGGTCGTCGCAGTGGTCCCCGTGCGGGTGGTGCAGGTGGTCACCGACGAGGTAGTCGACGTGGCCGCCGTGGGGCACCGCCTCGTGGCCGCAGCCCTCGCCGTGGACATGCCCGGCCCCATGCCCGCCCTCGTGATCCGCACGGTCGTGCGCCGGGGTGCAGTCGGCCGGATTGGTCGCATTCACCTCCAGCGTGTGCTCGTCGATGTGGTCGCCGTGGGGATGGTGCAGGTGCCCGTCATGCAGGTAATCGACGTGATCGCCATGCCGGATCTCGGTATGGCCGCAGTCCTTGCCATGCTTGTGGCCGTGCGAGCCGTGCTTGTCGTCGCCGCAGTCGCCCATCGTCCTCTCCTCCGCTTCCCTTCGTCCCTGATCCGGACATGGTGGCAGAGCGGGAGCGTTCAACGCCGGATCGATCAGCGCCCTCGCCTCAGACGCTGGTACCGCCAACGGTGAGCGCGTCGATGCGCAGCGTCGGCTGGCCGACGCCGACCGGCACGCCCTGGCCGTCTTTGCCGCAGGTGCCGATGCCTGGATCAAGCTCCATGTCGTTGCCGATCATGGAAACCTTCGTCAGCACGCTCGGCCCGTCGCCGATGAGTGTGGCTCCCTTCACCGGCGCGCCAATTCGCCCCTGTTCGATCTTGTAGGCCTCGGTGCAGGAGAAGACGAACTTGCCGGACGTGATGTCTACCTGGCCGCCGCCGAAGGCGACCGCGTAGAGGCCGCGGTCGACCGATGCAATGATCTCGCCAGGGTCGTGCCTGCCGGCCAGCATGTAGGTGTTGGTCATGCGCGGCATTGGCCTATGGGCGAAGCTCTGCCGCCGGCCGTTGCCGGTGGACGCCGAGCCCATCAGCCGGCTGTTCTGCCGGTCCTGGATCAGGCCGACGAGGATGCCGTCCTCGATCAGCATGGTCCGCTGCGACGGCGTCCCCTCGTCGTCGACGCTGAGGGAGCCGCGGCGCGAGGGAAGGGTGCCGTCGTCGACGATGCTCACTCCCGGGGCGGCGACGCGCTCGCCGATGCGCCCGGCGAAGGCCGACGTCTGCTTGCGGTGGAAGTCGCCCTCCAGCCCATGGCCAATGGCCTCGTGCAAGAGGATGCCGGGCCAGCCGGGCCCCAGGACCACGGCCATTTCGCCGGCGGGGGTGTCCACCGATTCGAGGTTCACCAGCGCTTGCCGGAGGGCCTCGTCGACCGCGCCCCGCCAGGTCTCGGGGCGGAGGTACTTGCCGAACTCGACCCGGCCGCCGGTGCCGAAGCTGCCCGTCTCCAGCCGGCCGTCCCGCTCGACGACGATCGAGACGTTGAGCCGGACGAGCGGGCGGATGTCGGCGACCCGGTCTGCGTTCGGCCGGACGATCTGCACCACCCGCCATTCGCCGGCGAGCGAAACCGAAACCTGGCGGACGCGCTGGTCCTTGCCCCTGGCGTAGGCGTCGATGGCGGCCAGCACCGCCACCTTCTCGGCGAACGGCACGGCGGCGAGGGGATTGTCGCTGGAGTAGAGCGCGGTGTTGGTTGCGGGCGGCGCGACGGCGAGGCCCCCGTCGTGGCCGGCCAAAGCCGCGCGGACGGTCGATCCGGCCTGGCGCAGCGCGTCCTCGCTGAGGCTCGTGCCGTGGGCATAGCCGGTCGCCTCGCCGGCGACGGCGCGCAGGCCGAAGCCCTGGGCGGTGTCGAAACTGGCGCTCTTCAACCGGCCGTCGTCGAAGGCGAGGCTCTCGGCCTGGCGGTACTCGATGTAGAGCTCGCCGTCGTCGGCGCCGGCCAAAGCCTCCTCGACCAGCAAGCGGGTGCGGGCGCGGTCCAATCCGCCTTTGGTGTAGAACAAGCCGTCGGCCGTCAGGATGTCGCTCATGTCCAGTCCGTGCTGATTGGAGATGCTCCCCGCTCATATGGGCGGTGCCTGCCACCGCATCGACCGCGGCGTGCCTGCTGATGCCAGGATTTCCAGGTTTACGCCGTTGGGAAAATCTGTGACAGCTTTCGGCTTCGGGCGAACGGGCGTGTGAACGGGCGGGCGAACGGCGATGAAGGACGACACAGCGGCCGGATCCTGGCGGGAGGCGACCAAGCTTGTCCGCGCCGGGCTTGCGCGCTCCGGCTTCTGCGAGACGAGCGAAGCTTTGTTCATGACCTCGGGCTACGTCTACGCCTCGGCGGAGGAGGCGGAAGAGGCGTTCTCCGGCGTTCGCAGCCGCTTCGTCTACTCCCGCTACGCCAACCCGACGGTGCAGATGTTCGAAGACCGGCTGGCGGCGCTGGAAGGCGCGGCCTTCTGCAAGGGCACCGCCAGCGGCATGGCCGCGGTTTTCGCCGCGCTCGCCTGCCAGCTTCGCGCCGGCGACAGGGTGGTCGCCTCCCGCGCCCTGTTCGGCTCCTGCCAGTACGTCGTGGCCGAGATCCTGCCGGCCTTCGGCATCGAGAGCGAGTTTGTCGACGGCCGCGACCTCGCCGCCTGGGAACGTGCGCTATCGCGGCCCGCGGCTTGCGTGTTCCTCGAAAGCCCGTCGAACCCGATGCTGGAGATCGTCGATCTCGGCCATGTCTGCCGCATGGCCCGGTCCGCCGGTGCGTGCACCGTTATCGACAACGTCTTCGCCACGCCGCTCCTGCAGCACCCCTTCGACTTCGGTGCCGACGTCGTCATCTACTCGGCGACCAAGCACATCGACGGCCAGGGCCGCAGCCTCGGCGGCGCCGTGCTCACCAACGACCAGGACTACCTGGAAAACAAGCTGATCCCGTTTCTTCGCCACACCGGCCCGGCGCTGAGCCCATTCAACGCCTGGCTGCTGCTCAAGGGCCTGGAGACGATGGAGCTGCGCGTGGCGCGCCAATGCGCGAATGCCCTGGCCCTGGCCGAGCATCTGGCGGCGTCCGCGGCGGTTGGGCACGTCTTCTACCCACAGCTTTCGAGCCACCCGCAGCACGACCTGGCCATGCGGCAAATGTCGGCCGGCGGCACGGTGCTGTCCTTCACCCTGCCTGGCGGCAAGCCCGAGGCCTTCCGCTTCCTCAACGGGCTTTCGCTCATCGACATCTCCAACAACCTCGGCGACACCAAGACGCTGGCGACCCATCCGGCGACGACCACGCACCAGCGGCTCACGCCGGAGGAACGCGCGGTCCTCGGCATCACCGACGGAACCGTTCGGGTGTCGGTCGGGCTCGAGCATATCGATGACCTCTGCGAGGACGTGAGCCGGGGCTTGGCGGCGGTATCCGCTTAGGCAGCGGAGTGTTGGCAGAGGTGGTGACGGCGCGCGCGGGCGGCTCGGACCTTCTCGTTCCCCAGCCGGCCCACATGCCGATCGGGGAGGGCGCCATCCTGCTCGGCGGCTTTGCCGCGCCGGTGGCGGATGAACTCGTCGCGGCCATCGCCGGGGTCGCGGCGACGGCGCCGTTCCGCACAATGACCACGCCGGGCGGCCGGCAGATGTCGGTGGCCATGACCAACTGCGGCGCGGCGGGTTGGGTCAGCGACCGCGCCGGCTATCGCTACAGCGCCACCGATCCGGGGAGCGGCAAGCCGTGGCCGGCGATGCCGCCCTTGTTCGCAGACCTTGCGATGCGGGCGGCGGCCGCGGCGGGCTACGCCGCGTTCGCGCCCGACGCCTGCCTGATCAACCGCTACGAGCCCGGCGTGCAGCTCTCGCTCCACCAGGATCGCAACGAGCGCGATGTCACAGCCCCGATCGTCTCGGTGTCGCTGGGGCTGCCGGCGGTGTTCCTGTTCGGCGGCCAAGGCCGGAGCGACCCGGCGCGGCCGTACGCGCTGCATCATGGCGACGTCGTCGTCTGGGGCGGGCCGTCGCGGCTCGTCTACCACGGGGTGCGCCGCCTCGCAGACGGCACGCATCCCTCGACCGGGCGCTTTCGGCTCAACCTGACCCTGCGCCGGGCGCTGTAGAAGGAACTATACGCGTCTGCGCTTGAGCAGCGCTGGCGCAAGGCCGGAGGCGACGATGTAGGCGAAGCGGTCGCCGAGGGTGAGTTCGCTCCTGAAGCCGTCATCGGCGGCAAGACGAACCGTCGCTTTCGCCTTCAACCGCGGATTGCCGCGAATCATGTGCGGCATCGTCTTCAGCGGCTTGCCGGTCGCCACGCCGTCGCCAACGCCGTTGAAGTCGAGGCCGGTGAGGCGGCCAATGTCCGCAAGCACCACCTCGGTCTGACCGCAAAGAGCCTCGTAATTGATGGCGATCGCCCGCCGCGCGCCCATGTCCCGGCGGGCTTTCTCCACCGCTCTTTCATAGGTACGCCAGCGGATGACATGGCGGAAGGCCCGCCTGAGGCGGGGCGCTGGACCCGAGGACGGCTCGCCGCTTGGGCCGCCGAACCGCCGCATCCGGGAGTTCAGCACCGCCCGTCCATGCCGCCGCAGGTGAATTAGCCGAAGATCGACACCTTCCGCGGCGCGGGCCTGCGCGAGCGCGTGCAGGTCATGCGCAACATCGACGACCAGGGCGGCGCGGCTCTCGGCCTGTATCGCGCGGTAGAGTGCGCCGCGACGCGCTGCTTCCGACCGACCGCCGCCTCCTTCCAGCCGCCGCGCCACGGCCATCCAGAAGTCGCAGCCCGCGGCGGGGCTGCCGCAGGCGCAGAGCTTGCCCGCCTTGAGCTGCTTGGCGGGAAAATCGGCAAGCTCTCCGGCGACGAAAACATCTCGATGCTGCCCGATCACGTAGCTGGCGATGGTCGTCCCGGAGTTGGGAAAGCCGGCGACAAGGAGAACCTTCGGTTCTGACAAATCTCGTTCTCCGCGATAGCGAACCGGGTTCCGGGCCGCATCACGCCGCTCCAATTCGCGGGCGACGCTGTATTACGTGGACGTCGCTAGTGCGGCGACGCCCATCTGCCGGGCCGCCGTCAAGAGCGCAATGGAGCAATCGAGCACGAGACCGCTCACAGCCTACCCTCGTGGCGCAGGTCCTTCCAGTTCAAGTCGCCCAGCGTCAGGCCAGCGCGCGCCCCTTTCAGCTTGCTGATCGTCTCTTCGACGCGATCTCGGTCAGCAACGCTCGCGGAAACCAGCCGCGCGATCGGCTTGCCGTGCCGGGTGATCAGGACCTCTTCGCCCCGAGCGACCCGCTCGAGCAACTCGGACAGGCGCGTCTTCGCCTCGACAGCCGCGACCGTAAGCATGCTTCTTCTCGCCGTTACCAGTTCAGACCAGATGGCCTCTGGGAGGAAATGAGCCAGCCTACGGGGCGGCAGTAGCTCATTCCTGAAGTCCGCGCCAGGGGAATTGCTGCAACCCGACGTGCGCCGGGCGCTGTAGAGGGCCATATCACCTAACCGCATCTTCTTTCCGCAGCCGGGGCAGACCTTCCCGCCGAAGACCTTGCGGAGCATCATCGAGAAGCAGGCCCGGTGGACTCAGGCTGATCTCAGGCGGTTGCGGCTGATGCGGTAAACGAGCCTGCGGGTGCCGGCGTTCCCGGCTTAAGTCTGCACCCAGGGGAGGCCGTCGACCTTCCAGCCCGAAACGGTGCCGCGGTGGCGCAGCGGGTCGGGGTCGCCCTCGAAGCCGGTGGCGACGTTGTAGCACGGGCCGAAGCCCGCGGCGGTCAACGCGATAGCCGCGGCGCGCGAGCGCGCACCCGAGCGGCAGATGAGCACGACCGGCGCGCCCGGGCTGAGCGCCCGGCCGACCTCGTCGACGAACCGCTCGTTGGGCTGCATGGCGGGGAAGTCGACCCAGGGCACGAGGACCGGCTTTCTGCCGATCGGGCTCAGGTCGGGGATGCCGACGTAGGCCCATTCCGCCGGCGTCCGCACGTCGACCAAAGCCGCCTGAGCGTCCGTGCTGAGAAGCTCCCACGCCTGCTTCGGGCTGATGTCGCCCGCGTACGCCTGGTTCATCCCGTCACCTCCTTGTGGTCATGTCCCCACCGGTTCCATCCGCCGCCGTCACCCGCCGGTCGAGGACGGCCAGCATCTCGGCCAGCGTCGTGAACTTCCGCCGCGGCGCCGGCGGCCGTGCCGCCGCCACCTCGGCCGTGTCGATGGCGTGCCAGTCGGCGAAGCTCACCGGCCGGACGCCGCGCTCGGCGAGAAGCCGCGCCAGCGCCGGCCGACCGGGTTTCGTCCCCGTGCGGACATCGGCGCGGATCTGCGCCGCACAGGTCTCGCCGTCCGGCCGGTTGCTGGAGATGACGCCGACAGGCCCGCGCTTGGCCCAGCCGACGACGTAGAGCCCGGGCCCGATCCGGCCGTCGACGTTGGGGATCAGGCCGCGGCCGGCATCGAAGGGGAGGCCGGGGATGGGCTGGCAGCGATAGCCGATGGCGGTGACGATGGTGCGGCAGGCGACGTCGCTGAAACGCCCGGTGCCGATGACCCGGCTCTCGCTCGACGCCATCGTCTCCAGCCGAATGCCGCTGGCCGCGCCGTCGCCGAGGATCGCCAGCGGTGCGGCGAAGAAGCGAAAGCGGATGCGCTTCGGCTTCTCCGTCCCCGTGTGCTCTGCAAACCGGCGAAACAGCGCCAGGTTCTTCTCGACCCGCCGCCGCTCGCGCTCGTCGACGACGGCGTGCGATGGCGTCGGGCAGGTCCGCCGGGTCGGCGACCGCCACCGCCTCATCGAGGTCCAGCAGCTCGCGCAGCTCGACGTTGGCAAAGCGCGCCTCCGCCGGACCGCGCCGGCCCACGATCACCACCTCCTCGATGCCGGCCCGGCGCAAGGCCGCGATGGCGTAGTCCGGCGTGTCCGAGGCCGCGAGCTCCGCCTGCGACATGACCAGGATGCGGGCGACGTCGAGGGCGACGTTGCCGTTGCCGACGACGGCCGCCACAGGCCCGGCGACGATGGGACCGAGGTCGCGGAAGTCCGGGTGGCCGTTGTACCAGCCGACGAACAGCGACGAGCCGTAGACGCCCGGCAGGTTCTCGCCGGGGATCCCGAGCGCCCGGTCCCGGGGAGAGCCGACCGCCAGCACCACCGCGTCGTAGATGCCGCGCAGCTCGTCGAGGCCGACGTCGCGGCCGACCTCGACGTTGCCGAAAAAATGAACCGCGTGCTCCAGCGACATGCGCTCGAACTTGCGCGCGACCTTCTTGGTGGACTGATGGTCCGGCGCGACGCCGGCGCGGATCAGGCCGTAGGGCGTCGGCAGGCGCTCGATGATGTCGATCTCGACCTCATCCGCGCCGTCCGCGGCGAGAAGCGCTTCGACGGTGTAGAAGGCGGCCGGCCCGGCGCCGATGATGGCGACGCTGAGCGCCATCTAACGGTCGCTGGCGCGGCCGCCGCTCACGCTTCGCCGGCCGGAGCCGGCACGGTCACGCCGGCCGGAGCCGGCACCCTCCACGTGTCGCCGCGCCGCAGCACCTTGTTCAGGGCCTCGGCCGTGGCCACCGGCCGCGGCGCCTCGCCACGGCGCTCGCCGAAGCTCGGCTGCGGGTTGGCGTAGAGGACGCCCAGCGCCACCGGCATCTCCGGCGGCTGCATCGCCGCCAGGAGGCCGGCCAACGTCCGGTTGGTGGCGTCGTGAACCAGGACGTCCGCGGCCGAAGGTCCGTCGCCGCCGATCTCGACGACCTCGAGGCTGAGGTCCCGCGGGTTCAGCCGCAGCCCCTTCCGGCCCCCGGCGAACGCCAACGGCTTGCCATGCTCGACCAGGAGTTGCTGCTCCGCAGCGGCGTTGCGGCCGGTAAACTCGGCGAACACCTCATCGTTGTAGACGATGCAGTTCTGATAGATCTCGACGAACGAGGCGCCGCGATGCGCCTGCGCCGCCTTCAGCACCGCGATCAGGTGCTTCTGCTGGGTGTCGATGGCGCGGGCGATGAAGCGGGCGCCGGCGCCCAACGCGAACTGCACCGGCGAGACGGGATCTTCGACCGAGCCGCCGGGCGAGGAGGGCGAGCGCGTGCCGATGCGTGAGGTCGGCGAGTACTGGCCCTTGGTCAGGCCGTAGATCTCGTTGTTGAACAGCAGGATCTGCAGGTCGACGTTACGCCGGAGCACGTGCAGCATGTGGTTGCCGCCGATGGACAGGCCATCGCCGTCACCGGTGACCACCCAGACGTCGAGCTCGGGGTTGGTCATCTTGACACCGGTGGCGATGGCCGGCGCCCGGCCGTGGATCGTGTGGAAGCCGTAGGTCGCCATGTAGTACGGGAAGCGCGACGAGCAGCCGATGCCGGAGACGAACACCGTCTTCTCCGGGCGGGCGCCGATGTCCGCCAACGTCTTCTGCACCGCCTTGAGGATGGCGTAGTCGCCGCAACCGGGGCACCAGCGCACCTCCTGGTCGGAGGCGAAGTCGCTGGGCTTCAGGGGCGTGCGGGGCGAGGTGGGCGCGATGGGGGACGCGATCGGGGCAACGACGTTCATGCTCTCTTCTCCAGCCGCTCGAGGATCGCGTGCTGGATCTCCTCGATCTTGAAGGGAAGGCCGGTCACCTTGGTCAAAGGTTCCGCCGGCAGAAGATACCGAGCCCTGAGCAGGGTGACGAGTTGGCCGGCGTTCATCTCCGGGACCAGAACCCGCCCGTAGCCGGCGAGCAGCTCGCCGAGGTTGGCCGGGAACGGGTTAAGGTGGCGCAGGTGGACGTGGGCGACATCGTAGCCGCGCTCGCGCAGCACCAGCACCGCCCGGCTGATGGGGCCGTAGGTCGAGCCCCAGCCGACGACCGCGAGGGGGCCGCGGTCGTTGCCGAGCTCCGGCCGCTGCAGCGGGATGTCGTCGGCAATGCCTTCGATCTTGGCGGCGCGGGCGTCGACCATGCGCTGGTGGTTCTTCGGGTCATAGGAGATATGCCCGGTGGCCTCGCCCTTCTCGATGCCGCCGATCCGGTGCTCGAAACCGGATCGTCCCGGCGGCGCCCAGGGGCGGGCGCCCGTCTCGGGGTCGCGGGCATAGGGCAGGAAGCCCTGGCCCTCGTCCTCCACTTCGGCGAAACGCACGGGGAAGGGCGGCAGGCCGTCCACGTCCGGAATGCGCCACGGCTGGGCGGCATTGGCGATGTAGCCGTCCGACAGCAGCATAACCGGGGTCATGTAGCGGGTGGCGATGCGCACCGCCTCGACTGCGACATCGAAGCAGTCCGAGGGCGAACGGGCGGCGAGCACGACGATCGGGCTCTCTCCGTGCCGGCCGAACATGGCGAGGTTCAGGTCCGACTGCTCGGTCTTGGTCGGCATGCCGGTCGAAGGTCCCGCCCGCTGGGTGTCGATGACGACCAGCGGCAGCTCGGCGGCGACGGCGAGGCCGATGGCCTCCGCCTTCAGCGCGATGCCGGGTCCCGAACTGGAGGTGACGCCGACGGCGCCGGCATAGGAGCCGCCGATGGCGGCGCAGACGGCGGCGATCTCGTCTTCGGCCTGCAGCGTCTCGACGCCGGCCTCGCGGTTGGCGGTCAGGATGTGCAGCACCGGCGAGGCCGGGGTGATCGGGTAGGAGCTGAAGAACAGCCGCAAGCCGGCGAGATGCGCGCCGACCATCAAGCCCCAGGCCAGCGCCTCGCTTCCCGTCACCGTCCGGTACAGCCCCGGCGCGATCGGCGCCGCCGGCAGCACCGTGCCGACCAGATCGCCGGAAAGCTCGGCGGTCTCGCCGTAAGCGTGGCCGGCGTTCAGTGCGGCGATGTTGGCCTCGGCGATGGGCGTGTCGCCGTAGCGCTGCTTCATCCAGGCGATGGTCGCGTCGCGCTCGCGGCCGTACATCCAGTAGACCAGCCCCAGGGTCCACATGTTCTTGCAGCGGAGCGCGTCCTTCTGCGACAGGCCGAAGGGCTTCACCGCCTCGAGCGTCAAGGCCGAGATGTCGATGTCGATCCGCCTGTAGGCGTCGAGCGAGCCGTCGGTGAGCGGATCGCCGACGTAGCCGGCCTTGCGCAGGGTGCGCTCGGAGAATGAGCCGGTGTCGAGGATCAACAATCCCGCCGGTCCGCAGGTTGGGAAGCTCGACCTTCAGCGCCGCCGGGTTCATCGCGACGAGAACGTCCGGCGCGTCGCCCGGCGTCTTGATGGACCGGCCGCCGAAGTTGATCTGGAAAGCCGAGACGCCGTAGGTCGTGCCGGTCGGTGCGCGGATCTCGGCGGGGAAGTCGGGAAACGTGGCGAGGTCGTTGCCGGCCAGGGCCGCGGCGGCGGCGAACTTAGACCCCAGCACCTGAATGCCGTCGCCGGAGTCGCCAGCGAAGCGCACCACGACGGATTCCAGCTCCTGGCGCGCCCGCTGGCGCGCTTGCGGTTCGGCGCTCTGCGAAAGAATGTTCATCGTTCCCCTAGAGGATCCGGCCGTCCGCGCGTCGCCGCCCGCGATCGCGGATGAATCTCGCACCATATGGTTATGGCAGCGATCATGATGCAACATGCGTGTTGTGACAACGCCGCCGTACCTTCTATGGTCGCCTGCACGCGTGCCTTGACCGGAGTTCCGCCGCAGTTGCCTTGGCCTTCGGAGCGATTGCGCGCCGATGTTGCAGGTCGCGGGGGGCGATGAACGACACGACGGATCACCTCGAGGAGCTTGCTGCCACGCTTCTCGAACGGGCCAAGGCCGCCGGCGCTGGCGCCGCCGACGTGATGGTGGTCGACACCACCTCGATCGCGGTGTCCTGCCGGCTGGGGCAGACCGAGACGCTCGAACGGGCGGAAAGCGTCGAGGCGGGCTTGCGCGTCTTCATCGGCAAGCGCCAGGCCATGGCCGCCTCCTCCGACCTCTCCGCCGACGGCATGGCGGCGCTGGTTGAGAGATCCCTGGCGATGGCCCGCGAGGTTCCCGAAGACCCCTTCTGCGGCCTCGCCGACGCAGCCCAGGTTTGCCGGGAGCCGCCCGAGATCGAGAGCTTCGATCCGACAGAGCTTACCGCCGAACGCCTGCGCGACGCGGCGCTCGCCGCCGAGGATGCCGCCCGGGCGGTGCCGGGCGTCACCAACTCCGAGGGCGCCGAAGCCTCGTGGGGCAGCAGCGCGGTCGCGATCGCCGCCAGCAACGGCTTCGCCGCCGCCTACCGGCGGAGCTGGAACAGCCTCTCGGCCTCGGTGCTCGCCTCGGGCGAGGGCGGCATGGAGCGCGACTACGACTACACCGCCGCCGTCTACGCCGCCGACCTGCGCCCGCCGGAGGAGGTGGGACGAGCCGCCGGAGAACGCACTGTGCGCCGGCTGAACCCGCGCAAAGCCGGCTCGGCGCGGGTGCCGGTGGTCTACGAGCCCCGCGCGGCGCGCTCGCTGATCGGCCACCTCGCCGCCGCCATAAATGGCACCGCCATCGCCCGCGGCACCAGCTTCCTCAAGGACAGGATGGGCGAGCGCCTGTTTGCGCCGGGCATCGATGTCATCGACGATCCGCTGCGCCCGCGCGGCCTGAAGTCGCGCCCCATCGACCACGAGGGGATTGCCACCGCGGCCATCGCCGTCATCGGCGACGGGGTGCTGCGCTCATGGCTGCTCGACCTTCGCTCAGCACGGCAATTGGGGCTGGCGACGACCGGCCACGGCCTGCGCGGGACGACCTCGCCGCCCTCGCCGGGATCCAGCAACCTCTATCTCGCGCCCGGGGGCCAAGGGCCGGACGATCTGATCGCCGGAGATCGCGCAGGGGCTTTACGTGACCGAGCTGATCGGGTTCGGTATCAATGCGGTCACCGGCGACTACAGTCGCGGCGCCAGCGGCTTCTGGATCGAGAACGGCGAGCTCACTCACCCGGTCAACGAGATTACCATCGCCGGGAACCTCGTCGACATGTTCGCGAACTTGACCCCGGCCGACGACTTGGAGTTCAGGTACGGGACCGATGCCCCGACGGTGCGCATTGACGGCATGACCGTGGCGGGGCGATGAGAGGGGTAGGGGCGGCGCGAGGCACCGATCATTCGTAAGGGTGTGATACTGGGGGACATGCAGGAATGACGATGTTCGAGCAGCTCGAGAGGGTGCTCGTGATAGCGCCGCATGCCGATGACGAGGTTCTCGGCTGCGGCGGCCTTCTCGCCAGGCTGGCCGACGGGCGCGGCCGCGCGCACGTGGTGCTCATGTCGGTCGACGGGTTCCATCACTACGGACTGAGCGGCGGCACGACCTTCGAGGAACGGGTGAAGGAAGTCGAGGCCGTGGCCGCTTTGCTCGACTTCACCTGGGAGATCGTCTATCCGAACCAGGACATGATCGAGAAGCTCGACACGGTGCCGAAACGCGACCTCGTCGATCGCTTCGAGAAGATCTACAATGAACACAAGCCGGAGTTGCTGCTGCTGCCGAGCTTCATCGACTACGACCAGGACCACCGCCGCACCTTCGAGACGGCGTTCGCGGCGGCGCGGCCGATCTCGCCGAGGTTCGGCAAGTGGCTGATCCCGACGGTGCTGGCCTATGAGCAGAACAAGCTGAACTTTGCCTGGCAGGATCTGCCGAAGTGCCCGGTCTACCTCGACATCTCCGACCACATCGAGAAGAAGATCGCCGCGATCGAGGCGTACGCGACGCAGTTGCGGCCTACTCCGCATGTGCGCAGCCTGGATGGCGTGCGGGCGCTGGCGCGGATCCGTGGCGCCGACATCGGCGTGGACTACGCCGAGGCGTTCCAGGTCTTCAGGGCGGTGCTTTGAGCGCAAGGCCACGCTCAGGCGAGCGGGTTCCGGCACCGCGGCGTGGCCGGGCAGTTAAGGGGCGATAGGAATGGACACGGCGGCGGAGCCCGAGACCGGGCCGGAGGCAGGGCAAGCCGCGCCAGGCCCGCGGCCGCGCGTCAGCATCGGCCTGCCCGTCTACAACGGCGAGAACTACATGGCCGCCGCCATCGAGGGCGTGCTGGCGCAGAGCTTCAGCGACCTCGAGTTGATCGTCTGCGACGATGCGTCCACCGACCGGACGGCCGAGATCTGCCGGGACTATGCCGCCCGGGACAGCCGGGTCCGCTATCACCGCAACGACCGCAACCGCGGGGCGGCGCCGAACTACAACAATCTCGTCCGCATGGCCCGCGGCGACTACTTCAAGTGGATCGCCCACGACGACGTCATCACTCCGGACTACCTGGCGAAGACGGTGGACGCCCTGGATCAGCGGCCGGAAGCGGTGCTGGCGCATTCGCAGATCCGGGTCATCGACAAGGACGGACTTGAGCTCACCATTTACGACAACGCCCTGCCGGCGACGACGGGGAGCCAGCAGTCGCAGCGCTTCGCCGGCGTCGTCCTCGACCGCTATGCCCACCATGCCTTCTTCGGCCTGATCCGCACCGACGCGCTGCGCAAGACGCCGCTGCACAAGAGCTACGCCGGCGGCGACCGGGCCCTTGTCGTCTTCCTGTCGCTGCTCGGGCCGTTCGTCCATATCCCCGAGCCGCTCTACTGGCAGCGCCATCATCCCGACCGCTACTACGTGAAGGTCTCCGCACGGGAGCGGGCGGCCTGGCACGATCGCGAAAACACCATGATCGTCGCCTCGCCGCTGTGGCACCTCTACCGGGAGCTGATCTGGGGCGTGCGCACCTACGTCCCCGACCGCGACGAGCGGATGCGCTGCTATCGCCACCTGGCGCACTGGTGGTCCTTCGACCTCAACGGCGTGCGCGTTGCGGTCGAGCTCGTCGAGCCGATGGCGCCCTGGGCAAGCGCGGTGGCGCTTCGGGTCAAGCGCTTCTTCGCCGGCTCGAAGGACGAGGCGCTGAGCGCCGAAGAGCACCGGAAGTAGGCGGCGAGAAAGCTGCGGGCGGGGCCGTTAGCGCGGTCTTAATCGCTACGCGGTGATCCTGGAGGGGTCCGTGGCCCCTGGTAAGTTGGATCACCGCCCCATGCGCACCCGTTCGCTGAACCTGCCCTCATCGGTCGCAAGGCCCTTGTTGGGCGCGCTGTTGCTCGTGGCCATGCAGGGGATGGCCGCCCCGGCCGCCGCCGGATCCGATTGGGCTTCGGCCGGTACCGGAATGGCCGCCGGTGGAACGTGGGGCATCGGCTTTCGCCAGCCGCTCAGCGGCGATGACGGCTGGGCCAAGGGTGGGTTCGTGCTGGCGCAGAACGACACCGGCGCCAGCCAAGCCGCCGGTGCAACGGCGGTGGCGGCGAGCGACGGCCGCGCCGGCCGCCAGCCCGATCCGGGCCAGCCGCCGAGCGTCGATCTCCTCGCCGATGTCGGCGGCGTTTTGACCCCGCGCGGCAGCCTCGTCCTCGAGCCGCAGCTTGAATACACCTACGACACCGCCAACCGCTTCTTCTTTAACGGCATCGAGATCGTCGACGCGCTGCTGATCGGCATCATCGAGGTCAACAAGGCCCAGCGCGAGACCCTGACGGCAAGCTTGGCGGCCCGCTACGGCATCACCAGCCGGCTCGAGGCCGACGTCCGCGTTCCCTTCGTCGTCCGCCGCGACCGGCTGACCCGCCAGGAGGTGGGCGAGGCCAACGAAAGCACCGATACGTTGCAGATGCATGGCCTGGGCGACATCGACTTCGGCCTGCATTACCAGCTCAACCGCGGCAACGACGGCTGGCCGTTCTTTGTCGCCAACCTCAGGGCGCAGAGCAACACCGGCAAGGGCCCCTACGACGTTGATCCGGAGGACGAGGCGCCGACCGGGTCCGGGTTCTGGGGGGTCGAGCCGAGCCTGACCGTGATCTATCCGTCGGATCCGGCGGTCCTGTTCGCCAACGTCGGCTACGTCTACAACTTCGCCAGCAGCGTCGACAAAACCTTCACCTCCGGCACGATCTCCACCCGGGTGGACGAGGTCGACCCCGGCGACTCGGTCCGGGCGAGCTTCGGCATCGGCTTCGCCCTCAACGAGAGGCTGTCGCTCAGCCTGGCCTACGAGCACAACTGGATCGCCGGCACCGAGCAGGAGCAGACGAACCTCGCCAACGGCGAGCGGACGACCACCTCGACCGACGACTTTCAGGCCGGCTCGCTCCTGTTCGGGCTCTCCCACGGGATCAGCGAAGACGTCGGGCTCAACGTCAGCGTCGCCGTCGGCGTCACCGACGATGCGCCGGACGCCCGGATCACGGTGCGGGTGCCGATTGCCTTCGACCTGTTCAGCTGAGCAGCAGGCTCCCGGGACGCCGCCTGGCGAGGCTTCAGGCTCAGCCGCGGCCGCGGTAGGGGGCGACGCCGGTCTCCGGCAGCCATAGCCCGGCCGGCGGCTCGCCGGTCTGGTAGAACACGTCGATGGGAATGCCGCCGCGGGGATACCAGTAGCCGGCGATGCGCAGCCACTGCGGTGCCGCCGCCGCCCGGATCTTGGCCGCGACAGCCAGGGTGCACGCCTCGTGGAAGCCGCGGTGGTTGCGGAACGAGGCGAGGTAAAGCTTGAACGACTTGCTCTCCACCAACCGCGCCGCCGGCACGTAATCGACGACGAGGTGGGCGAAATCCGGCTGGCCAGTGACCGGGCACAGCGTGGTGAACTCCGGCGCCGTCAGGCGGACGAGATAGAGCTCGTGGGCCTCCGGGTTGGCGACGGTCTCCAGGACCGCGGCATCCGGCGACGCGGCGACGGCCGTTGGCCGGCCGAGCTGGGTCAAACCTTCAGCGGCGGTCACGCCGATAGCCTCTCTGCGGCTCGCTCCCAGATCAATGGTTTCGCCTTATCCTGTGGCGCCGGTCGTTGGCGGCATGTCGCGGTAACCGTCCGCCGGGAGACGTCCTGGCTGTGCAGGATGGAGAGCTTAAGGGCTTCGATCTCCGGGTCAAGCCGAGCGGTTAACGAGCAGGGTCGCTGCGTTGCCGCGAAGCTCAAGGGGCTGCCCACGGCGGGTTCGGCGTGAACTTCCAGATCAGGAAGTCGACGAAGCTCCGCACCTTGGGCAGCAGGTGCCGGCGGTGCGGGTAGACCGCGTGGATCGGCAGCGGCTCGTCGCGGTGGTGCTCGGCCAAGAGCGGCACCAGCCGTCCGGCCTTGATCGCGTCGCCGACGCGGAAGCCGGCGATCCTGGCGATGCCGAGGCCGGCCAGGGCCATCTCGTAGAGCGTCTCGCCATTGTTGACCTCGGCGCTGCCGCTCACCGTCACCGTGTAGGGCCCCTGCGGGCCGATGAACGGCCAGTCGTTCAGCGCTCCCTGGTTGCCGATCCAGGTCAGGCAGTTGCAGCGGGCGAGATCGGCCGGGGTTTCCGGCCGGCCGTGGCGTTCGAGGTAGGCAGGCGCGGCGCAGATGATGCGGTGATCGACGGCGAGCTGGCGCGAGATCAGCGAGGAGTCGACCCGGGCGCCGAGGCGGATGGCGACGTCGACGCCCTCGTCGACGACGTCCACGACCCTGTCGGTGACGGTCAGCTCCAGGTGCACCTGCGGGTACGTCTCCAGGTACTCCGGCAGGATCGGGACGATCTGGTAGGTGGCGAAGGCGACGGCGGCGTTGACCTTGAGCCTGCCACGCGCCACCGCGTGCAGCTGGCTGATGGCCTGCTCCGCCTCGTCGATGTCCTTGAGGATGCGGACGCTGCGCTGGTAGAAGGCGACGCCTTCGTGGGTCAGGCTGATGCTGCGGGTCGTCCGGTGCAGCAGCCGGGCGCCAAGCCGGTCCTCGAGCCGGCCGATCAGCTTGCTAACCGCGGATGGCGTCAGGCCGCAGGCGCGGGCCGCGGCGGAAAAGCCGCCGGTTTCGACCACGCGCACGAAAATCGCCATCTCGCCCGGCCGGTCCATTGCCCACCTGTGACGCCGCTTCACAAGATTTGTGATGTTGTGGATGATTATGCCGTCAGCGGCAAGGCAGTAGTCTTGTGGCGATGTGACCCTGAGGTGCATCGCGGAGATGAACATGTACAGCTTTTCGCAGCCCACGCCGGCGGAGGTCGAGGCCTGCATCCGCCGCGCCCGTTCCGAGCGCAGCCGGGTGATCTGCGCATTCTTCCGCCGCCTTGCAACGGCGCTGGCGCATCGGCCGACGCACGCGGCGCCGCCGGCGAAGCCGGCCTGAGCCGCCCGAACTCGCCGGCTTCTCCCCCGGCTCGTCCTCCGCTTGCCCCTGCTTGTCCCCGGAGGCTCGCCTTCTGCGGCATCGGCCCTTAATGCTCAGCCGATGGCGCGACAGTCCTCGCTTTTTTCGTGGATGTTGCTCGAATGTCCGTGCGAGGATAGGGCTATGGACACGCAGATGGAGATCCGTATCCGTTCGCTCGCCCATCCGTTGTGGGAATCGGCCGCACGGCCGTACGGCATGGCCCTCGACTTCTGGCTCATGGCCGAGCAGATGATCCTCGAGATGCTGACGGCCTCGGCGCGGCTCGCGACCACGGCCGCGGGCGAGACGATGGTCTCGGCGAGCGGCGATGACCGGGCCGCGGCGCCGATCAACTGGGTCCAGGATCTGGCCCACTGCATGTGGGAGAACGCCGGCAAGCAGTACGATCTGGCCCTTGACTGCTGGCTCGCCGCTGAAAAGCACGCCCTCGCGCTGAGCCGCGCCACGGCAGCGGCGCGCGAGGGAGCCAAGGATCTCGCCGCCCTACCCGCACCCGCCTACCTCGAGCATATCCGCCGCAACGCCTACATGCTCTGGGAGTCGGCCGGCCGGCAATACGGCAACGCGCTGGACTACTGGTTGCAGGCCGAGCGGCAGGTGCTGAGCGCGGTGGCCGAGGCGACGGCGCCCGCCGCCGAAGCGAAAGCCACGGGCTCGCCGGAGGGGCAGCGCCGCGCGGACGTGGCCACCGCCTAGAGCGAAGTATACTCAGGTTTCATCCTTAGCTCCGTTTCGCCGTCCGGTCCGGCATTCGTCCCTCCCGCCACCTTGCCTCATGATAAACCCGCCGTTGCGCACCCGCATTACGATGCGCGTCACGCGGATCGGCGGCACACGCCCGCTGGCCGGAGCGGACGTGGACGAAGGGTAGCCGGGAATGGGACAGCAGCAGGAGGACTTGACGCGGACGCTTGCGTCCGCGTTGTGGCGGTCGGCATTCTCGCCGTACTGTCGGGCCTTGGACAACTGGCTGGCGGCCGAGGAGATGGTTGCCGAGGCCTTGCGGGCCGCGCGGGCGGCGCCGGATAGAGAGGTCGATGCGGAAGCCATGGCGCGCAGCCTGCCGTCGTCGGCGTTCCCGGTCGGTAATGTTCGCGATCTGGCGCAGTGCTTCTGGGAGAACTCGACGCGCTCCGCCACGCTGACGCTCGACATCTGGCTGGCCGCCGAACGCCACGTGCGCGCCTTCTGTCGGGCCGCCCTCTCCGGCCACGGTGTGCTCCGGCCCTTCTCGGCGCAGGCGCACTGGCGGCGCATCCACGATCATGCCGAATGGCTGTGGCACGCCGCGGGCAGGCCGCAGGACCGCGACCTCGACACCTGGCTTCGGGCGGAGGCGGAGATTCTGGCGCAAGCCGGTAGTCCCGGCGAGACGCCGCAGCAGGTGCTGCCCGACGTCGAGGGCGCAGGCGACGCTGGAGACGCAGGCGACGCCGACCGGCAGCATCCCGCACCGCGGCGGCCCCCGGAGCTGACGCTGCTCGTCGATGATGCCGAAGAGGACGGCGCGTCGGCGGCCGCTCCGTGGTTCTCGCCGTCGCGCCCGGACCACCACGGGTCGCCAACCGGCCTTTAGGCGGCCATGGTGCAGGCAGACCTCCTGCAGCCCGGTCGCGAGGATCCCGCGGTCGAGGCCGCCGGCACGCAGGCAGCCGATGGGCTGTTCGTCGACGGCGAAACCTGCTGGCGGCGCGAACGCGCGCCCCGCGTCTCGTTCCTGATCGACGCCGCCGCCTACTTCTCCGCCTTCAAGGCGGCGGCGCTGCGGGCGCGGCGCTCGATCATCATCGTCGGCTGGGACGTCGACAGCCGGGTCCGACTGGAGCCGGACCGCGACGACGTGCCGGCGCCCGACCAACTCGGCGATTTCCTCGACCACCTGGTGGCGAACCGGCCGGGCCTGCACGTTCATGTGCTGGCCTGGGACTTCCCGGTCGTCTTCGCCGGCGACCGGGAGCTGTTCACGAGCTACCGGCTCGGCCTGATGACCCACCGGCGGCTGCGCTACTGCCTGGACGCCGTTCACCCCGTGGGCGCCTGCCACCACCAGAAAATCGTCGTCATCGATGATGCGCTGGCCTTCATTGGCGGGATCGACTTCGGCCCACGGCGGTGGGACACGCCGGAGCACCGGGTCGACGACGAGCGCCGGACCGATAGCGCCGGACGCGCCTACCCCCCCTTCCACGACATGCAGGTGGCGCTCGACGGCGCCGCGGCGGCCGCGCTCGGCAGCCTCGCCCGCGAGCGCTGGCGCCGCGCCACGGGGAAGAAGATCACCACCGTGACGAGCGGCGGCGAGGACCTTTGGCCCGAGGGCGTCGGCGTCGACCTGCGCGACGTCGATGTCGCCATCGCCCGCACCGATCCCGGGATCGACGGGCTAATGCCGACCCGCGAGGTGGAGGCCCTGTACCTGGCCTCGATCGCGAGGGCCAAGCACTACATCTACATCGAGAACCAGTACCTGACCGCCGGGCGCATCGCTGCGGCGCTGGCAGAGCGGCTCGAGAGCGACGAGGGCCCGGAGATTGTCGTGGTGCTGCCGCAGGAGAACCTGGACTGGCTGGAGCAGGCGGCCATGTCCGACCGCCGGGCGCGGCTGATCTACGGGCTCAGGCAAGCGGATCGGCACGGCCGCTTGCGGGTGCTTTGCCCCCTCAACTCGGGCGTCGCCATCCACGTCCACGCCAAGGTCATGATCTCCGACGACCGGCTCGTCCGCGTCGGCTCCGCCAACCTGTCCAACCGCTCCATGGGGCTCGACAGCGAATGCGACATCGCCATCGAGACGCAAGACCGCGGCGCGGTCCGGCATCTGCTTGCCCGTCTGGTCGGCGAGCACAGCGGCCGGGGACCCGATGAGGCTGCCGCCGCGCTGGCAGAGAAGGGCTCGCTGATAGAGGCCATTGACGCCCTGCGCGGCATGGAGCGGGCGCTGGAGCCCATCGACATCGGCGAGCTCCAGGAACTCGAGGACGGCGCCGATTTCGTCGCCTCGTCCCAGTCGATCATCGATCCCGAGGCGCCGGCGGAGGCCGAGACGCTGATCGGCCGCCTGGTACGCTCCGTCGACTGGCGGGTGGTGGCGCGGCACCTGACCTTCGTCGGCCTCGGCATCGGCGCCATCGTCGCGCTGGCCCTCTTCTGGCGCGTCGGCCCGCTGCCGGACTGGCTCGACACCGAGAGCCTGGCGAACTGGTGGAAGACGTTCGGCAACACTCCAATGGCGGCGGTGATCACAATCGGCACGTTCGTGGTCGGCAGCTTCGTCATGGTGCCGCTAACGGTGCTGATCACCACCGCCGCGATCGCGTTCGGCCCGGTCCTCGGCAGCGCCTACGCCTTCGCCGGCGCCTTGCTCGCCGCCGGCGTCGACTACGGCCTCGGCGCGCTGCTCGGCCAGGGCTGGGCGCGCCGGCTCCTCGGCCCCCGCTGGCGCCGCATCGGCGACGCGCTCTCGGGCCGCGGCGCCTTGGCCATCGCCCTGGTGCGGCTGGTCCCGGTGGCGCCTTACGCCGTCGTCAACTTCCTCGCCGGCGCCATCCGGGTCCGCTTCGTCCACTTCGTCCTCGGCACCGCGCTGGGCCTTGCGCCGGGCATCCTGGCGCTTTCGATGCTCGGTGCGCAGATCGGCGCCGTCCTGCGCAAGCCGGACTGGCTCAACATCAGCGTCCTGGTCGCGATCACCCTGGTTCTTATTCTTGGCTTGAGCCTTGGCGTCCGCTGGCTCCACCGCCGCCATGGCCGGAGGCGGCGCAGGCTGGCAGCGCAGCGGTCGTGACGCAAGACGGGCGCGCGCGGCTCGGCCGTCAGCCCGCGGCCCGCCCGCCAGATCGCCGCCGCGACCTACAACATCCACCGCTGCTTCGGCACAGACGGCCGCTACAGCCCCGCCCGGGTCGCCGCCGTGCTCGAGGAGCTCGACGCCGACATCATCGGACTGCAGGAGATCGACAGCCGCCTCACCGCGCCGGGCGGCCACGATCAGCTTGCCTTCCTCGCCCACCGGCTCGGCTTCCATGTCGCCGCGGGGCTCAACATCGTCTGCCACCGCGGTCAGTACGGCAACGCGTTGCTGTCGCGCTGGCCAATCCTGAACACCCGGCTGTTCGACCTGAGCGCGAACGGGCGCGAGCCGCGCGGCGGCATCGACGCCGACATCGCCTGGCCGGCAGCGCGCGAAGGTCGGCCGCTGCGGGCGATCGTCACCCACTTCGGCCTGCGCGCCCGGGAGCGACGCCGGCAGATGGCGTCGCTCTTGGCGCACATCGGCCGCGATGCGGACGCGGCCCGTCCCCTTCTGCTCATGGGCGACTTCAACGAATGGGTGCGCTTCGGGGCGGTTTCCCGAAGCCTCAGCGGCGCGCTGAGCTGCGACGACCACGTCGGGAGCTTTCCAGCCCGCTGGCCGCTGCTGCCGCTCGATCGCATCTGCGGGCGGGCGTTGATGCTGACGCGCCGTCCGGCCCGCCACGTGAGTGAAACATCCCGCGTGGCGTCTGATCACTTGCCGGTCAAGGCGATGTTTACCCTGCCGCCCCGAGCTTCTTCTTCCCCTTCTGTAGCGCTGACGTCCGGGTCTTCTAGGTTCGACCATAACCTTATTTAACGTCGCCCGCAGCGGCCGTGGCTAAAGTCCGGCCAGATGACTACTTGCGAAGCCGAATCATGAGCAACAGTGAGCGAAGGAGCGACGACGCCGTCGCCCGTGCCGCCCTGTCCGTGGGAGAATCGCTGGCCATTGCCCTGGTCGAGTGCGGCATGGTCCGCAAGCATGAGATCATCTGCGCGCTGGAGGACGCGGCATCCGCCCACCGCAACGCCGCGGAGGAGGGGCTGGACAAGGACGTGAACACGTTCGCTGCGGCGGTGATCGAGCGCATGATCCGCACCCTGAACGCGGCGCAGGATAACTGAGCCCTCCCGACCGGGAGGAGCAGCAGCGGCTGCTTACCCGAACTGCCTACTCCCCGGCCTCGCCGACGGTGGCGCGCGCCGCATCGGCGCCTTCGCGGCTGCGGGCGTAGGGCACGGTGAAGAAGAATGTGGCCCCTTTTCCTGGGGTGCTGCGGACCCAGATCCGCCCGCCCAGGTGCTCGACGATGCCGCGGCAGATGGCGAGCCCGAGGCCCGAGCCCATCGGGTTGCCGGTGTTGCCGCTGCGGACCTGGTGGAACTTCTCGAAGATCAGCTCCTGCTCGTTGACCGGAATGCCAAGGCCGTTGTCGGCGACGCTCACCGTCACGCCGCGCGCGCCCGTCTGCAGCGAGACGTCGACGCGGCCGGTGCCGGGGGGGCAGAACTTCTCGGCGTTGGAGAGCAGGTTGATGACGAGTTGGATGAGCTGGTCGCGGTCGCCGCGGATCGGCGGCACCCGGTCGGGGCCATGCACCTCCAGCGCGATGCTCTTCTCCTCGAACAGATGGCGCAGGGCCGAGACGGCGTGATCGATGACGTCGCAAAGGTCGACGTCGGTCATCTGCCACTTCATCCGCCCGGTCTCGATCTTGGTGAGGTCGAGGACCTGGTTGATCAGCCGGGTCAGGCGCTCGCTCTCGCGGATGATGATGGTGAGGAAGTGCTGCCGCTCGGTCAGGTCGAGGTCGGGCGAATCATGGAGGATTTCGGAGAAGGAGCGGATCGAGGTCAGCGGCGTGCGCAGCTCGTGGGTGACGGTCGAGAGGAAGTCGTCCTTCATCCGGTCGAGCTCGGTCAGCCGCTCGTTCGCCGCCTTCAGCTCGTTGGTGGCGCGTTCGAGTTCCCGTGACTTCTGCTCGAGCTGACGGCTGTACTCGAGGACCTGGGAGGTCTCGTCGAGGATCTGCATGATTTCCTCGAGGCCGACCCCTTCGCCCTTCAGCGTCGTCGCCACCATCACCCGCGCCGAGGCCGCGCCGATCACCCCGGACAGCCTGCGCTCGACGTACTGGACGAGATCGCCATCGGCATGGGTGGAGTGCGCCAGGTCGAGACGATGGCTGCGCGCGTACTCGGCGAAGACCTCCTGCGTCCGGTCGCGGCCGAGGAACCGCTCGGCCATCGCCCTCAAGTCGCTGAGGGGCACGGCGCCCTGCCAAAGGCCCGCTGGCTCGACGCCACCTTGGCGGAACACCTCCACGAAGAGCGTTGCCTGGATCCGCTCGATGGTGCTCGGCCGGTCAGCGAGCGAGACGGCGATGAAGGCGCCGACGTTGGTGAGCAGGCTCCAGAACAGCGAATGGGTGATCGGATCGACGCCGCTGAGGCCGAACAGGGCGTAGGGCTTGAGCAGCTCGATGGCGAAGGGCCCGGTATCGATGAAGGACTGCGCGATCCAGCCGGACTGGGCAAAGGACGGCAGCAGCAGGGTGTAGGCCCAGACGGCGAAGCCCGCGACCATTCCAACCAGGGCGCCGCGGCGCGAGGCGCCCTTCCAGTAGATCCCGAGCAGGATGGCCGGCGCGAACTGGGCGGCGGCGGCAAACGAGACGAGGCCGATCGAGGCAAGCGCGAAGGACTCGCCGATGAGCCGGAAGTAGAGGTAGCCGAGCAGCATGATGACGGCGATGGCCGTGCGCCGGATCGCCAGCAGCAGCCCGGAGAGGTCGCGGTGCTCGGCCAAGCGCATCCAGTTCGACCGCAGCACCACCGGCATGACCAGGTCGTTGCAGATCATCGTGCTGAGCGCCACGGTCTCGACGATGACCATGCCGGTCGCCGCCGACAGGCCGCCGATGAAGGCGAAGAGCGCGAGGTAGGGCTGCTGCTCGGCCATAGGCAGGACGAGGACGAAGGTGTCGGCATCGACGGTGCCGAGCGGAAAGCGCAAGAGCCCACCCAGCGCGATCGGCAGGACGAAGATGTTGATCAACAGCAGGTACAGCGGAAACAGCCAGATTGCCTTCTTCAGGTGGCTCTCGTCGGTGTTCTCGACGACGATCACCTGGAATTGCCGCGGCAGGCAGACGACGGTGAGCATGGCCAGAAACGTCAGCGGCAGCCATTGCCCGCCGACGATGCCGGCACTCTGCAGCTCGGCCAGCCTGGGTTCGGCGGCGGCCTGGCGGAACAGGTCGCCGAAGCCGTCGAACAGGCCGTAGGTCACGAACAGGCCGACGGTGGTGAAGGCTACGAGCTTGACGACGGACTCGAAGGCGATGGCCGCGACCATGCCCTCGTGGTGCTCGGTCGCGTCGATGTGCCGGGTGCCGAAGAGGATGGCGAACAGCGCCATCAGCGCCGCGATCCAGAGCGCGGTGTCGCCGAACAGCGGCATGTGCTCCGGCGTGACCGCCGCCGTCACTTCAGGATAGTGCAACAGCACGTTGTAGCTGGTCGCCACCGCTTTGAGCTGCAGCGACAGGTACGGCATGATCCCGACGACGGCGATCACCGTCACCAAGCCGCCGAGCAGGTGGCTCTTGCCGTAGCGCGAGGAGACCAGGTCGGCGATGGAAGTGACGTGGTGCACCTTGCTGATGCGCAGGATCTTCCGCAGCACGATCCAGCCCAGCAGGAAGGCCAGCGTCGGCCCGAGGTAGATCGGCAGGAAGCCGATGCCGCTGGTCGCCGCCCGGCCGACGCTGCCGTAGAAGGTCCAGGCGGTGCAGTAGACGGCGATGGAGAGGGCGTAGATGTAGGGGTTGGCGATCCAGCCGCGGCCGCGCTCGGCCCTGCGATCGGCGTAGTAGGCAATCGCGAAGAGCAGCGAGACGTAGCCGAACGAGGTCGCGATGATCAGCCAGCCGGGGAGCATGCCGCTCGCCCGCCTAGCCGTCGGCGGGCGGCGACGGCCGCGGTTTCGCCGGCGGCGCCGTTATGATCTTGCCGGCGAGCCAGGCGGCGATTGCGATGAGCAGCGCCCAGCCCGCGAACAGGTAGGCGTACAGCAGCGGGATGCCGAAGACGCTGACGCCACGCACGTCGAAGATCCTGATCAGGAGCGGGCTGAACAGGATGACGCCGAACAGGAACAGGGCGACGAAGCGCGCGGTCTCGCGTTCGGTCTCGGCCGTCTCCGTCACCGGGTGGTTCTCATCCACCTCTGCCTCCCTCTTACGCCCCAGCGAGCTTCGCTCGCCTACGCGCCCGCGAGCCTGGCCCGCGTCTCGACCAGGGCGTTGCTGGCCGAAAGCGCCTCGTCCAGCGTGCTGATGCCGCGCGCCTCGAGCACGTCGATCATCTTCAGGAACACGCCCGCCGCCGCCAAAGCGTCGCCGAGTGCGGTGTGGCGACCGTGCACCTCGATGCCGAAGCGGCCGGCGACGACGTCGAGCCCGTGCTTTCCCGTATAGTCATGCAAAAACGCGGAAAGTAACAGCGTATCCAGCACCGGCATGGAAAACTCGACGCCGCATTCCGCCTCCTTGAGCTTCAGGAATTTCAGGTCGAAGGCGGCGTTATGGGCGACGAGCACGGCGTTGCCGACGAAGGCGCGGAACTGCGGCAGCACCACCTGGATTGGCGGCTTGTCGCGCACCGTCTCGTCGGTGATGCCATGGAACCGGACGGACGCCGGCGGGATCGGCCGCCTGGGGTCGACGACCCGCTCGAACGACTCGCCGGTGAGGATCCGGCCGTTGACGATCCGCACGCCGGCGATGGCAACGATCTCGTCGCCGCCCTCCGGGTCGAGGCCGGTGGTCTCGGTGTCGAAGACCGCGTAGGTGATGGCCCGGAGCGGCCGGGCGCCGAGTTCGCCGAAGTCCTGCGGTCGCGCCAGCAGCTCGAAGTCGTAGAACTCCGGCCGCGGCGGCAGCCGGTGGACCTCGGCCTGCCGCGCCGCCCTTTTCGCCTGCGGCAATGGCAACCGCAGCCGGGCGACGCCGCCGCCGTCGGCGAGGCTCCAGATGTCGGTCCGGTGCCGCTCCAGCACCTCGCGCAGGCTCAGGCCGCCGAGGGCTTCGTCGAGACGGTCGGCGAGCCAGGCGGTCAGCGCCGCCGAGGGGATCGCCTGGCCGTGCCAGGCGACGTCGACGTAGATATGGCGGTCGCCGCGTACGGCCTCGAGGTCGAAGCTGGTCGCCCCGGTCAAGTCGCTGACCTTGAGGATCATCCGGTTGAGCAGCTCGACCAGGGTGTAGCTGTCGCCGTGCAGCCACTGCGGCAGGCCGGTCATCACCGTCGTGACGTTGCGCTGCTCCTTCAGCCTCCTCGCGACGTGGTTGAACAGGTTGCCGGAGTAGATGTCGCTCATCGGCCAGTGGCCAGTGATGATGTCGCGGTACTGCGCGGACAGCCGCTCCAGGCGGTTGGCGAGGAACCGGCTCTCGCTCAAGATCACGTGCTTGAACTGGCTCTGCTGGCCGGCGTCCATGCTGGGGTTGGCGCCGAGGATTTCGGCCGCCGCCGAGAGGTTGGCGACGGGCGCGCGCAGGCCCTCGGTCGCTTCCCGCAGCAGCCGGTCGCGCAGGCCTAGCGCCGCCAGCTCCTCGGTGTCGTCATCGAAGGTCAGCACGTAGCCGGTGGCGGTCCCGTCGGGGTCCAGGATCAGGCTCATCCGGCTGTCGAGGATGTAGCGGCCGTCGCAGCTGGCGCCAACAAACGACGCCATCAGTCCTTCCGGATGGTCCGCGTGCCGGCCCTCGGCCACCCGGCTGGTCAGCCGGCCGAGGCAGTGCAGGATCGGGTGGCGGGTCATGAAGGTGAACAGCGACCGGTCGAGGCCGATGTCGCCGGCGATGTGCAGGAGCTGCAGCGCCCGGCTGTTGTAGAGCAGGATGTTGTGGTTGAGGTTGCAGACGATTACGCCCTCGGACAGGTCCTGAAGGATCACCGCGAGCTGGTTCTTCTGCTGCTCGAGCGACTGGGTCGCCCGGGCGACGGCGTCCTCCACGGTGTTGCGCGCCTGCGACAGCTTGCGCACCAGGTCGTTCACCGCCGCCGGCAAGCCGCCCAGCTCATGGTTCTCGCCGACCTCGATGCGATGCTCCGGGTTGGCGTAGACGACGGTCTGGATCCCACGGACCACCGCCGCCAGCGGCTGCGCCAGGGCGTGGTCGAGATAGCCCCACAGCACGGCGATGACGGCGACGAGCAGGCAGGCGATGCCGCCGCCGTAGACGATGACGACGTCGCGGACCTCCTTGCCGCCCTCGGGGAGGGAGGAGGTGATCAGCCAGACGCCGGCGATGACGGCGATGAGCGCCGCGGCGCCAAGTCCGGCGAAGCAAAGGAGGAGAAAGAGCCGCGGCCCCATCGGCGGTACTTCGGCCCACTGGCGATACTTCGGGATGTCGATCGTCCGCCGCCCACTGCGGCGGAGGTCCGGCACAAGCCGGAGCCGGCTTGCTCAGACCGGCTGGTCGAGAAGCTGCTTGACCTTCTCGGTCAGGTCACGGGTCGAAAACGGCTTGGTAACATAGTCGTTGGCGCCAAGGGCGATGCCCTTCTCCCGGTCCACCTCGCGACCCTTGGCGGTGAGCATGATGATGTAGATGCCGCCCCAGGCGGGGTTGGCGCGCACCGTTTGGCAGACGTCGTAGCCGTCGCGCTTGGGGATCATTACGTCCAGCAGCATCAGGTCGGGAGCGCGTTCCTCGACCGCGGCCAGCGCCTCTTCGCCGTCGCGCGCGACCCGTACCTCGAAACCCGCCTTCTTCATCAGGAACTGGAGCGAGAGGACGATGTTCGGCTCGTCCTCGACGACAAGAATGGATTTCGCCATTCCCTTCCTCCCAACTCCCCCTCCCGCCGTCTAGCCGCGGCGGCTCCTGTCACTATAGCATCTTTTCTGCGGAGCCAAGCTTCGCGAACCGCGCCGGATCCGGGCCGTCGCCATAGCCTGTCAGGCGCTCGGGCGGCTTGCCGACGTTGACAGCGTGCGCCTCGCTTCCATAGGATAGCGGTTTTTCGGGCCGGTGGCTGCACCGGCCCGAACTGTTTGTGCCCATTGCGTCCGCGAGGGTGAGCGGCGACGGAAGCGGACCGGTGGCTCTGGAGGTGTGCCCTTGAGCGCGCTGATGCCCACCTACGACCGGTTCGATATCGCCTTTGCGCGCGGCCAGGGCGCGTGGCTACAGGCGACCGACGGCCGGCGCTTCCTCGACTTCGGCGCCGGCATCGCCGTCGACCGGGCTCGGCCACTGCCACCCGCACCTGGTCGCGGCACTGCGCGAGCAGGCGGGCAACGCTGTGGCACTGCTCCAACCTCTACCGCATCCCCGGCCAGGAGCGGCTGGCGGAGCGGCTGTGCGCGGCGAGCTTCGCCGATGCCGCCTTCTTCTCCAACTCGGGCGCCGAGGCCATCGAGTGCGGGCTGAAGCTGGTCCGCAAGTACCACGACATGCACGGCGCGCCCGGGCGCTACCGGGTCGCTGACCTTCGCCGGCGCCTTCCACGGCCGGACGCTCGCGACCATCGCCGCCGGCGGCAGCGCCAAGCACCTGGACGGCTTCGCGCCGACGGTGGACGGCTTCGACCACGTCGCCTTCGGCGACCTCGCCGCCGCCCGCGCCGCCATAACCGACGAGACGGCGGCAATCCTGGTCGAGCCGGTGCAGGGCGAAGGCGGCATCCATCCGGCGCCGGAGGGCTTCCTCGCCGGCCTGCGCCGGCTCTGCGACGAGTTCGGCCTGCTCCTCTTCTTCGACGAGGTGCAGTGCGGCATCGGCCGCACCGGCCGGCTGTTCGCCCACGAGTGGGCGGGCGTCTCGCCGGACGTGATCGCCCTGGCCAAGGGCCTCGGCGGCGGCTTCCCCGTCGGCGCCTGCCTCGCCGCCGGCAAGGCCGCGGCGACGCTGACGCCGGGCAGCCACGGCAGCACCTTCGGCGGCAACCCGCTGGCCATGGCGGTGGCGAACGCGGTGCTGGACGTGGTCCTGGCCGAGGGCTTCCTCGACGGCGTCGCGGCGGCCGGCGCGGCGCTCCGCGCGCGGCTCGCGGGCCTCTCCGCGCGGTTCCCTGGCGTCGTCGCCGATGTGCGCGGACTTGGCCTGATGCTCGGGCTGAAGTGCGTGCTCCCCAACCGGGTGATGGTCGAGCGGCTGATGGCCGAGGGGCTGCTGACGGTGCCGGCCGGCGACAACGTCGTCCGCCTGCTGCCGCCGCTCATCATCGCGCGACGGCCGAGATCGAGGCGGCGGCCTCGATGATCGAACGGGCCTGCGCCGCCTGCGGCGAGCTGGCGGCTTGAGATGAGCCGGCCGCGGCACTTCCTCGACCTCGACGGCTTCGAAACTCAGACGCTGCGGCGCATCCTTGCGCGCGCCGGCGACCTCAAGCGTAACCGCCAAGACGGCAGCCGGCTGCTGGAAGGCCGGGCACTGGCGATGATCTTCGAGAAGCCGAGCACCCGCACCCGGGTCTCGTTCGAGGTCGGCATCCGGCAGCTCGGCGGCCACGCCGTGGTCCTGAGCGAGGCCGACTGCCAGCTCGGCCGCGGCGAGACCATGGCCGATACCGCCCGGGTGCTGTCGCGCTACGTCGATGCCATCATGATCCGCACCGACCGGCCGCGGAAGCTCACCGAGCTCGCCGAGCACGCAACCGTACCCGTTATCAACGGGCTCACCGACGAGTCCCACCCCTGCCAGATCATGGCCGACGTCATGACCTACGAGGAGCATCGCGGCTCCATCGGCGGGCGGACCGTGGCATGGTCGGGGGACGCCAACAACGTCGCCCGCTCCTGGGTGCACGCGGCGGTGAAGTTCGGCTTCCGCCTGCGCCTGGCCTGCCCGCCGGCGCTCAGGCTGAACGGCGCGCTGCTGGAGTGGGTCTCCGCCGAGGGCGGCGACGTCGCCTACACCGATCGGGCCGAGGAGGCGGTGGAGGAGGCGGACCTGGTGGTGACGGACACGTGGGTGTCCATGGGCGTGGAGGCGGCGGAGAAGAAGCGGCACAATCTGCTCGCGCCCTTCCGCGTCACCGAGGCGCTGATGCGCCGGGCCAAGCCCGACGCGCTGTTCATGCACTGCCTGCCGGCCCACCGCGGCCACGAGGTGACCGACGCCGTCATCGACGGGCCGCAGTCGGTGGTCTGGGACGAGGCGGAGAACCGGCTGCACGCGCAGAAGGGCATCCTCGCCTGGTGCCTGGGCTGACGCGCCGCCGCTCGCGCGCCTCGGCGGGCGCTGCCGCTTGCCCTTCGCCGCCCGCGCGGCCACGTGATGAGCAGGCGAGACCACCTGAGAACCGCTGACCGATGACTGCGCCGCGCGGCGACGAAGCCGCGAACCACCCCTTTGGCGACTTCGTCCAGCCCTTCCAGATCGAGGGGCCGGGACTGCGCGGCCGGCTGGTGCGCCTTGGCGCCGCCGTCGATGCCGTGGTCGGCCCGCACGACTATCCGCCCGCGGTCGAGGCGATGCTGGCCGAGGCGATGGCCATGGGCGCGGTGCTGGCCAGCGGGCTCAAGTACGACGGCATCTTCACCCTGCAGATGCAGGGCGACGGCCCGGTCGGCCTGCTCATGGTCGACGTCACCAGCGACGGCGACATGCGCGGCTACGCCCGCTACGACGCCGAGCGGCTGGAGGCGGTGGGGGCCAGCCCGGGGGCGCCGGTGCCGCGCTTCCTCGGCGCCGGGCACATGGCCTTCACCGTCGACCAGGGACCGGAGACCGAGCGTTACCAGGGCGTGACGGCGCTGGAGGGAGCGACGCTCAGCGAGTGCGCCCATGCCTACTTCCGCCAGTCCGAGCAGGTGGAGACCGCGATCCGGCTGTGTGTCTCCGAGGCGGAGGAAGGCGGTGGCCGCCGGGCCGCGGCGCTGATGCTGCAGCGGCTGCCCGAGAGCACGGATGCGGATGCGGACGCCGAGGAGAACTGGCGCCGGGCGGTGATCCTGATGAGCAGCGCTACGCCGGCCGGAACTGCTGGAGCCGGCGCTGAGCGTCAACCAGATCCTCTACCGGCTGTTCCACGAGGACGGCGTGCGCGTCTACCGCAGGCGCGACCTGCGCCACCGCTGCCGCTGCTCGCGGGCCAAGGTCGAGCGGATCGTGAGGTCGTTCCCGGTCGAGGAGATGCGGCGAGATGGCGGAGGCGGATGGCGCGATTACCGTCACCTGCGAGTTCTGCAAGGCCACCTACGTCCTGCACGAGCGCGAGCTGGAGGCGCGCTAGATGGCAGCGCCCGGCAAGTCGTCGTCTGCCGGCGTTATGGCGTTCCCGTCATGACCGGACGTGGTCCGGTCGTTTACGGGATACTTCAGCAATAGGGGACGGTCAGCGCCCGCGGGAAATTGGTGTTGCTGACAAGGGAAACAACGACATGATGAGACGTTGGGGGGCCGCCGCGCCCGCGCTGGTGCTGGTCCTGTTCGCGGCCTGCGCCGCGCCGGTCGAGCCGGTGGAAACGCCTGCGGAGATGCGCTTCAGCGAAAAGCCGCCGATCGGGCTGAACGTGGCCCGGGTCGAGATCGAGAAGATGGATACCGGCGAGCGCGTGGACCACGAGGTGCTGGCGAAGTTCGCCGTGCCGCCGGACGAGGCCATGCGGCAGTGGGCCAAGGACCGGCTGCAGGCCGGCGGCGGCTCCGGCACGGGCCGTTTCACCATCCTCACTGCCACCGTCGAGGAGGAGAAGCAGCCGCCGGCCAAGGGCGCCGTAGGCTGGGTGGGCCCCGCTCCCGGCGGCCGCTACACCATCACCGTCGAAGGCCGGCTGGAGATCCTGGCCGAGGGCGGGCAGCGGGGCATGACCGCGGCCAAGGTCGGGCGGGCCAAGACGCTGGAAGGCGGGCTCACCGCCGACGAGCGCACGCGGGCGCTCTACGACCTGACCCTGGCGACGATGACCGCTTTTGACGAGCAGATGGAACGCGCCATCCGCCGGCACCTCAATCCTTGGGTGTTCTAGCCCGGCTCGTCCTTGCGATCGTTCTGGCCGCGGTTGTCGCCGCGGCCACCGCCGCCTGTTCGCCGCGCCGCGCCGTCGAGGCGACGCGGGTGCTGGGCGACGTCGCCGCCGGCGAAGGGCCGAGCGCGCTGAAGAAGGCGACGGCGCCGCCGCAGCGCCGGCTGGTGACCGTGCCGGTCGCGGGCGGGGCGATCGCCGCCGACCTTTACCAGCCGGCGGAAGGCGCCCGTTCCGGCATGATCCTGGTGCCGGGCGTCGCTCCCGCCGGCAAGGACGACCGGAGGCTGGTCGCCTTCGCCAACACCATTGCCCGCGCCGGCTTCGAGGTCCTGGTCCCGGACTTGGCAAGGATGCGGGCGCTGCAGGTCTCGGCGGCAGACGCGCCGCTGCTGGCCTCGGCGGCCCGCTGGATGGCGCAACGCGACCCCGACCGGCCGCTCGGGATGACCGCGATCTCGTTCGCCGCCGGCCCCGCGGTGCTGGCGCTGGCCGAACCGGAAGCGGGGGTTGAGGCCGGACGCCGAGCCGGGGGCGGGGTCGATTTCGTCCTCACCGTCGGCGGCTACTACGACCTGCCGGCGGTGATCACCTTCTTCACCACCGGCGCCTTTCGCGACGGCGCCGACGAGCCGTGGAGCTACCGCACACCCAACGCCTACGGCAAGTGGGTGTTCCTGCTGTCGAACGCGCCGAGGCTGGAGAAGCCGGCGGACCGGATGGCGCTCGCCGCCATCGCCAGGCGAAAGATGGACGATCCCGCGGCCGACGTGGGCGATCTGGTCGGGCAGCTCGGGCCGGATGGCCTCGCCGTCTATGCCCTGCTCATGAACCGCGACCCCGAACGCGTCGGCAGCCTGATTGCAGCGCTTCCAGCTGTCGTCCGCGACGAAATCGCGGCACTCAACCTCGCCGGCCGCCAGCTCGCCGTCGCGGGCACGCGGTTCGTGCTGATCCACGGCCGCGACGACGCCATCATTCCGGAAACCGAAAGTCAAGCCTTCGCCCGCGCGCTTTCGGACGAGGCCGTCTCGCTGTACCTGTTCGACAGCCTCGACCACGTGAACCCGGAACCGCCCGGCGTGATCGACACGCTGAAGCTGTTCGACGCTGTCTACACGCTCCTGTCCTATCGCGACGGGATCGGCCTCGACCGGGGGCTGGCGCGAAGGCGCGCGCAGCGGCCGGCTGAGACGGGAGCGGACGACGTTTCGTGGGACGCGTGGAGATCAGGGAAGCGCGGAGAGGACGTTGAGGGAGATCACCTGGTACAGGTCGCCGACGGACACGCCCATGGCGAAGATGGTGGTCACGACGGCGGTGGAGACCAGGCCGGCAATGATGCCGTACTCCAGGCTGCTGCCGCCGGCATCTCTAAGCAGATATTTTTCGACAATTTTAATCATCGACGAGATAGCCTTACGAAGTCATCGAGCGAGTACATCTATATCGCAAAGACGCCGCGGAATCCACATGCCTGCCAGCGTGTTACTTGCCGCGACCGTCCGACCGTGGCCTAGCATGCACAGCTTAGCGGCTCCGGCCTAAACAAGCGCTAACGGGCGCGCGCCACCCTTCCCACGAGCAAGGCCGGAAGGAGCGGCGGAAGGCGTGCGGGACAGGGCGATCGGGCGCCGGCTGACGGTTCGTTAAGGATGGCCGCCGCATAGTGGCCGGGTGTTGGGCAAGCCACTCCCGGTCCGGCGATGATCTTCAACAGTGAAGTCTTTATCCTCTTCGCGGCGATCTTCTTCGTCGCATACTTCCTGCTGCCGTACCGGCCGCAGATCCTGATGACGCTCGCCGCCAGCTACGTCTTCTACGCCTGGTGGGATTGGCGCTTCTGCGGCCTGATCGCCGCCAGCACCGCGTTCAACTTCGCAGCCGGCGCGGCCATCGGCCGGCATCCGCGGCTGCGCACCGGCCGCTGGCTCCTCGGCGTCGCCGTCACCGTCAACCTCGCGGTGCTCGGCTGCTTCAAGTACTTCCACTTCTTCGCCGATGGCTTCGTCGCGCTGCTCAACGAGCTCGGCCTGCAGGCGAACACGTCGACGCTGCGAATCGTTCTGCCGATCGGCATCTCCTTCTACACCTTCCACTCGCTCAGCTACATCATCGACATCTACCGCGGCAAGATCCGCCCAGAGCCGGACCCGGGCGTGTTCGCCACCTACATCGCGTTGTGGCCGCAGCTCGTCGCCGGCCCCATCGTCCGCGCCTCGCGCTTGATCCCGCAGCTCAAGACCAGGAAATCGTTCGACTTCGCGCGCTGCCTCGTCGGCTGCGAGCTCATGATCATCGGCTTCTTCCTGAAGTGCGTCGTCGCCGACCGGCTGGCGCCGATCGTCGACAGCGTCTTCGCCGCGCCTTCCGCCTTCAATGGCCTGAACGTGCTAATCGGGGCGATCTTCTTCGGCTTCCAGATCTATGGCGACTTCTGCGGCTACTCGCTGATCGCCATCGGCCTCGCCCGGATCATGGGTCTGAACCTCGGGCGGAACTTCCGCCGGCCGTACTTCGCTTCGAGCTTCAGCGAGTTCTGGCAGCGCTGGCACATCTCGCTGTCGAGCTGGCTGCGCGACTACCTCTACGTGCCGATGGGCGGCAGCCGCGGCTCGAAGCTCGCGACCTTCCGCAACCTGTTCGCAACGATGCTGCTGGGCGGGTTGTGGCACGGCGCGGCCTGGACCTTCGTCCTCTGGGGCGGCCTGCACGGCCTCTACCTCGTGCTGCAGCGGCTGCTCTCCCCGGTGCACCGCTTCGCGGAGGGGCTTGGTTCGCTGCCTCGCCGCGGCATCGTCGGCCTGGAGACGGTCGGCGTCCTGATCTGCGTGTTCGTCTCGTTCGTGTTCTTCCGCGCCAACACCTTCGACGCCGCCTGGCTGGTCTTCGCCCAGATCCTCTCCGGCGGCTACGATCTCGCCGGCGTCCAGAACAAGTTCCAGGTGGTCATGGGCATCGGCCTGATCGGCCTCTTGGTCATGGCCGAGGCCACCGCCGAGCAGCCAGTCCTGCGCCAGGTGTTCCGCCGCGCCCGCGCCGCCCGCGTGGCCATGGCGATATCGCTGCTCTGCATGCTCGCGCTGTTCGGGAACTTCACCGGCAGCCAGTTCATCTACTTCCAGTTCTGAGCCGGGTCGATGTGGAAAAAGATCGCCTTCGTCGCCGCCTTCGTAGCGCTGCTGTTCGCTGCCGACCGCATCCTGGCGGAGGCGCTCTCCCGCCTGGTGCTTGCCAGCAATGCCCGCGCTTCGGTGCTCTATGACGGCCGCGTCCAGGCGGAAGTCGTCCTGATCGGCAACAGCCGCGGCGTGCACATGGCCTCCTCGCCGGAATGGACCAAGGCGCTCTGCCGGCCGGTGTTCAACCTCAGCCTCAACGGCCTCGACGTCACCACCCAGGACGTGCTGGTACGCGACTTTCTCGAGCGCAACCCGGCGCCCAGGGTCATGGTGCTGGAGATTTCCAACCTCTTCAGCGACACCTTCATGGCGCCGGAGTACCGGCCGTTCATGGCCGAAAGCGGCCGGCTCGCGGCGCTGATCCGCTCGCGCCAGGAAACCTGGTTCCCCTGGCTCGACGTCAGCCACCTCTACCGGTTCAACAGCGAATACCTGCTGCGTGCGTTGCTGTTCCTGATCCGGCCGTCGGACCAGACGCCGGAGGCGATTGGAGAGATCTCACAGGCCAGGATCGAGGCGTACCTCGCCGCACACCCGCGCTACCAGGTAAACCGCAAGGCAGTCCCGGTTCTTGCGTCGACCCTGGAGGCGCTGAAGGCTCAGGGCGTGGAGCCAGTGCTGGTGTTGGCGCCCTGCCATCCGGCGTCGTTCCGCATCGAGGACTGGCGGGCCCAGGCTTTGGCCGAGGTGCGCAAGGGTCTGTCAGCGGACGTCGCCATCCAGGATTGGTCGCTGGCCCTTGCGGACGATGCCGCCTTCGCCGACCCGCTGCACATGACGCCGGAGGGGCGCCGCATCCTCGCCGGCCGGATCGCCTTCTCGGGGCTCGGCGACCTCGCTTCGCTCTGCCCAGCAACCGTGGGCCGGGTCAGCGAGTAAGGTTCAGCGGCGCCGCCGTCGCGACGTGCGCCTGGCTACCAGCCCGAAGACGAGCCCGCCCAGCGCTGCCATCGGCCCCCACCAGGCGAGGGCGTCGAGGGCGAGCGTGCGCACCACCGGCGGCTCCAGGGTGAAGGCCGCGAGCTGCGGCATCGCACCGATGGCGTAAACCACCGCGCCGATGCAGTAGAAGGCGACGGCGTAAAGCAGCGGGTGGGTCCGGTGCAGGGACAAAAGCACCGCGTGCGCGGCCAGTCCGGCGAGGGCAACGGGAAGGAAGAACCTCTGCTCCGACAGCACGAAGCGGGCGACCCCGCCCGCGCCGATCTCGGCGAAGAAGCGCAAGGGCTCCCCGGAGAGCGCCGCCCACAGTGCCACCATGCCGAGCGGCGGTACGGTGGCGGCGCATACAGCCGCGGCAACTGCGGTGATGACGATGCGCGGCGCACCCCTCACCGTCCGGATCCGCCGGCGGTGGAGGACAGGTAGAGGCCAGCGGCGACGAGGGCCATCCCGAAGCCGTGATAGGCGTAGAGCCGCTCGCCGAGAAAGGGGACCGCGAGCAGCGCGGCGAACACCGGCATGAGGTGGAGGTAAAGCCCGGCCTTGCTGGCGCCGACGCCGGCGATCCCCCGGTTCCAGCACCAGAAGGCGACTACCGAGGCGGCGATGCCGACGTAGGCGATGGCGGCCAGGGCCGCAAGCGTCGGCGCGAAGCTGCCGCGCGCGGCAAGCTCCCAGGCATAAGCGGGAGCAAGCACGGCGAGGCCGATGCCGACGATCGCGAGCAGCAGGGCGAGAGGCGAGAGCGCCTCCGGCCGCCGCCGCACCAGCACCGAGTACAGAGCCCACATCGGCACCGCCGAGGCAATCCAGAGGTCGCCGGCGGCGACGTCCAGGGCCACGGCGGCGGCGAGGTCGCCGCGCAGCACGATGGTGGCGACGCCGATCGTCGAGACCAGGATGCCGAGCCCCTGCCGCGCCGTGATCCGCTCGCCGTCGAGGGCATAGGCGAACGCGGGGATGACCGCCGGGATCGTGGCGATGATCAGCACCCCGTTGATCGCGGTCGTCGAGTGCAGGCCCTGATAGACGACGAACTGAAAGCCGACGACGCCGCTCAAGGCCAGCATCGTCAGCAGCGGCCACTGCTGGCGGATCACCGCCCGCGCGCGCCAGGTGTCGGCGGCGGCGAGCGGCAGCAGGACGCCGGCCGCCACAGCCCAGCGCCAGAAGGTCAACGCGGCCGGCGAGATATCGGCATGGATCGCCCGGCCGACGACGAAGTTTCCGGCCCAGCACAAGGGCGGGACGATGAGCAGCAGGTAGGCTTTGCGTGCGGAGAGGTGGGCGCGGGGGTGGGCGGGGCCGGCCGCGGTCATGAGCCGATACCGGCCGGCGATTGCTCAGTGCGGCTCCTTCCGCCCGATGCGGCGTGGAGGCGCGCAAGCGCGCAGAACTCCTCGACCGAGAGTTCCTCGGCGCGGCGGGTCGGCTGGATGCCGGCCTCGGCCGCGTCGATGCCAAGCGACCGCAGCGAGCTCCGCAGCATCTTCCGCCGCTGGCCGAAGGCGGCCTTGGTCACCGTCTCCAGCGCCCGCCACTCCGCGCGTGCAAGCGGCTCCGGGCGGGGGGTCAGGTTGACGACGGCGGAGGTAACCCGCGGCGGCGGGACGAAGGCGCGGCGATCGACCGCGAACTGGTACTCGACGCTGCACAGCCACTGGACGAGGACGGTGAGCCTGCCGTAGGCGCCGCCGCCGGGCGTGGCCGCGAGCCGCTGCGCCACCTCCCGCTGCAGCATCAGGGTGAAGCCGGCAAAGTCGCGGGCGTTCCGCAGCCAGCCGATGAGCAGCGGCGCGGCGATGTTGTACGGCAGGTTGGCTATGACCTTGCGCGGCGAAGGCGCAAGCGCGCGGACATCGAGGGCGAGGGCATCGGCCTCGACGATCTCGAGGCGATCCGGGAACACCTCGGCCAGCTCGCGGATGGCGGCGGCGCAGCGTGCGTCCTTCTCGATGGCGACGACCTTCGCCGGCCCGGCGGCGAGCAGGCTGCGGGTGAGCCCGCCCGGCCCCGGGCCGATCTCGATGACGCTGACGCCGGCAAGCGGGCCCGCAGCGCGGACCACTCGGTCGGTAAGGTTCTGGTCGAGGAGGAAGTGCTGGCCGAGGGACCTTCGGGCATCCAGGCCGTGGCGGCGAATGACGTCGCGAAGCGGCGGCAGCGCCGCTGTCATCGCCGCTTCGCTCATGGTGAGCTCGCCGCTTCGCTCATGGTGAGGTCGCCGCCCGGTTGCGCGCAAGCTCTGCGGCAGTGGTCAGCGCTGCCATCAAACTGGTCGGGCTGGCGACGCCGGTGCCGGCAATGTCGAGCGCCGTGCCGTGGTCGGGCGAGGTGCGGACGAACGGCAGGCCGAGGGTGATGTTAACCCCATGATCGACGTCGAGCGCCTTTAGCGGGATCAGCGCCTGGTCGTGGTACAGGCAGACCGCGGCGTCATAACCCGCCCGGGCGCGCGGCGTGAACAGGGCATCGGGCGGCACCGGCCCCTCGGCATCGATGCCGGCCGCCTGCAGCGCCGCAACGGCGGGGGCGACGAGGCGCACGTCCTCATCGCCCAACGAACCTTCCTCGCCGGCGTGGGGGTTGAGGCCAGCCACCTTGAGCCGCGGCCGAGCAATAGCGAAGTCCCGCCGCAAAGCCGCGTCCACGGCTTCGGCCGTAGCGACGATCATGTCTGTACCGAGCGAGGCGATGGCCTCGCAGAGAGGGAGGTGCACGGTGACCGGGACGACCCGAAGGCCAGGGATCGCCAGCATCATCACCGGCCGGACCCCGCTGCCGGCAAGCGCCGCCAGGAACTCGGTATGGCCGGGAAAGGCGAAGCCCGCGGCATAGAGCGCCTTCTTGTGGATCGGGTTGGTCACCACGGCGGACGCCTCGCCGGCTTCGCACCAGGCTGACCGCCTCCTCGATGGCCGCAATCACGGAGGCCGCATTCGCCGGATCGAGCCGGCCGGCTACCGCCGTCGCGGCGAGCGGACGATGCAGCACCGGCAGGGCCTCGGCGAAGACGGACGCGGCGTCCGCGGGCGACCGGAGCCTCTGGATCGGCACGGGCAGGCCCAGCGAGGAGGCAAGCCGCTCCAGCCGATCAGCGTCGTCGATGACGAAGAACGGCGGCAGCCCGGCCTCGCGCCGGAGCCACGCCATCAACGTGATCTCGCCGCCGATCCCCGCCGGCTCGCCCATGGTCACGACCAGCGGCAGCGGGCCGGTCACATGCGCACGTCCACAAAGGCGTTTCGGCGCAGGTCCCGGAGGATGCGCTGGGCCAGGGCGTTGACCCGCTCCTCGCGCAGCCTCTGCTCGATGCGGGCACGGACGTCGTCGCCCGGCGCCGCCTCGTCGCGGCGGCAGACCATGACCACAACGATACCATCAGCGCCGCGGATCGGCTGGCTTGCTTCGCCTACCCGCAGCGGCAGGACGACCCGGCGCAGCTCCGGCGGGAGCTGGCGAAGCTGCACCTCGCCGAGCGGCCCCGACAACGGCGAGCCCGTGTTCGCGGCGACCGCGTTGAAGGCTTCGCAGCCGGACAGCCCGGCGGTGGCCGCCCGTGCCGCCTCCATCTGCGCCGCAGCCTCCTCCATGCTGGCTCCCGGCGGCAGGGCGAAGTGCGCCTGGGTCAGCTCGATGGTGGCGTCGCCGCCGGCCACGCCCTCGGAGATGCGCCGCTCGATCATGGCGAGGATGTGGAAGCCGGACTGGGTGCGGATCGGCACCGACAGCTGCCCCGGCGCCAGCTGATCCAGCGCCGCATCCAGCTCCGTCGGCAGCTGGCCCTTGCGTACCCAGCCCAGATCGCCACCCACCGCCGCCGAAGCGCCTTGCGAGAAGTTGCGGGCGAGGTCGGGGAAGCGGGCGCCGCCGGCGATCTGCTCGACGATCCGCTGCGCCAGGTCGGCCACCCGCGCCTCTTCCACGCCGGCATCGAAGGGCAGGAAGATCTCGGCGACCCGGTACTCGGGGTTGCCGGCGTTCTCGTTGATCCGCGCCAGCTCCTCGTCGATCTGGTCCTCGCCGATGCGGATCTGGTCGCGCCCGGCGCGGTTGACCGCCTTGATCCAGCCGATCTCGGTCTCGATCTGGTCGATCAGCGTCGACATCGGCACGCCCCGCGAGGTTAGCACCTGGGTCAGCTGCTCCGGCGACATGCGCGCCTGCTGGGCGATCCGCTCCATCGCGTCGTCGATCTCGCGGCTGGACACGACGATGTTCAGCCGCCTCGCCTCCTGCCGTTTCAGCGCGTCGTCGATCAGCGAGCGCAACACCTGCGGCCCCAGCCGCTGGCGCGTCTCCGGCGTTGGCTCAACGTTGGTGGTTGCGAGAACCAGGGCGAGGCGGGTCTGGATGTCGTGGGCCGAGATCACGTCGTCGTTAACGACGGCGGCGATGCGCTGGTCGCCGACCTGGGCGTCGGCCGGGCGAACGAACACGGCGAGGGCCACGGCCAGCGCCACCGCGACGACGGTAAAGGCGCGGCTCAGGGTCACGGGCATGAGGCGATGACGAAAGCTGGGGACGCGGTCATGAACGGGGGCTACCGGATCAGGGACGGGCGCATGGTGGCGATGAAGGCGGGCCGTTGCAACCGGCAAAGGCGGCGGCCTTCTTGCGGAGTCCCGGCGGCGACTCCCGGCCGCCTCAGGGACTGAAGCCGCCGCCGAAGGTGCCAAGCGTCTTCAGGCCGATGCGGACGATGAAGGCATTGGAGGGCTTGAGGTCGTCCTCGCGATAATCCTTGCGGCGGAACTCGGCCGAGGCCTCCAGGCATTCGTCCTCGTAGAGCAGCCGGAATCCGGCCCGCCGCCAGACCCCGCCGTCGGTGAGATCGCGAATGCCATAGACCTGGGTAGCCCAGTAGCGGGTCCACTGCGTCGTCAGGCCGACGCTGACCTCCTCGCGGCCGGTGCTGAACTCGTCGCCGCCGCGGGCGAAGAAGACGTAGCGGGTATCCAGGCTGAGGGCGCCTGCGCCGATCCGGCTGCCGAGTTCGTGGCGCCGCGGGGAGAAGTCGTCCTTGTCCACCCGCGTCCGGTAGAGCAGGTCGAAGTAGCGCGCGGGCGAGACGTCCACCGCCGCAACGTAGTCGGAAAAGTTCTCGTCGAGCCCCGAGTTCCGCGGGAACACGTCGCTCTGCTTGAACCGGTAGGCCTGCCCGACCACGAAAGAGGCGCGGGCGCCGTTGTCGGCGAACAGGTTCCACTCCAGGCCGTAGTTGAAGCGCGACCCCGGCTCGACGACGTCGAGGCCGGGAAAGCGGTCGAAGCCGAACAGGTTGGTCTCGTCGAACTCGAAGGACTGGCTGTCCTCGTTGGGGATGCGGTCGGGGTTGCCGCCGTCGGGAGCGGCGATGAACTCGGCCCGCGGCTGGACGATCTGCTGGATCCGCTCGCCGGGCCTGACGAACGGCATCCGCCAGTCGACGCCGACCTGGGGGAAGACGCGGCCGGTGGCGCCGGTAAACCCGCTGGAATCGCCCGGCGGCACGAAGTCGTTGACGTGGTAGCCGTCCGCCCACACCGCGGTGGAAAAGGTGTAGACATCGCCGATCGCACCCTGCACCGGCATGTCCCACTGCACGCGCTGCGACAACCGGCGGGTGTCCTGGTCGTCGTCGCGGAGCAGGGACACGGCGTCGGTGTGCATGGTGAAGCGGCTGGCGAACGGGCCGTCGAAATTGCCGTAGAAGTCGATCTGCGGCAGGACGTACGGGACGCTCGACTGGTCGATGTCGCTCGACAGCTCGTCGAAGCTGTAGGTGTTGGCGACGAAGTAGTTGCGCTTGTTGAAGGCCTCGGCGTAGAGGCGCGACACCAGCGTCTGCTCGTTGCTGAAGTCGTAGCGGCGCAGGTAGGTGCGGTCGGAAGCCCGGTTCAGGTCGAGACCGGTGCGCCACATCTCGTCGATGTCGTAGCGCGCCGCGCCGAAGATATGGCCGCGCACGGCCTTGTCGGTATCGCCCGTGAGGCTGCCAGTGGCGGCGATGGCGCCGTGCTCGAGCTCGCGCCGGTATTCGCCCTCGAGCACCGGCGGCTCCTGCAGCCGCCACCACGGGATGATGGTCGCGTCCTCGGTCTCCGAGGGGGCCCAGAAGAACGGGGTCTGGATGAACGGGCCGAAATCCGACGAGCTGCCGAAGCCGGGAACGAGGAAGCCGGTCTTGCGGTCCACGGTGGGGTCCGGCATCGACAGGTACGGCGTGTAGAACACCGGGACGCCGCCGACCTCGAGCCAGGCGTCGTCGAGGGTCACCATGCGCCTGTCGCGCTCGTGCACCACCTTGGCCGAGCGGATCTGCCACAGCGGCGGCCGCGCCGGGTTGTTGGCGCAGATGTCGCAGGGCGTGTACGTGCCCTCGCGGGCGATGGTCCTGTTGCCGTCCTTCAGCCGGCCGCGATCGGCGGTGACCCTGGCGCCGTCGCTGAGGATGGCGCGGAAGTTCTGGACGATGCCGGACTTCAGATCGCCGGTGAGCTCGATCCGGTCGCCGAACAGGCTCTCGCCGGACGGCTGGGTGAGGACGACGTTGCCGGTCGCCGTCATCAGGTCGTTGGGCTGGTCGTAGGTGACGGTCTCGGCGAAGAGCTGGGTGTCCTGGCGCACCGCCTCGACGTTGCCGGTCGCCCGGACGATGCCGCGCTCGCTGTCGTAGGTGACCTGGTCGGCGGTGAAGTCGATGGGCGGCGGCGGCGCGCTGCCTGTGCCGGGGCGTCGGCCGCGCCCGCTACCGCAGCCGACAGGGCGAGGCGAGGGCCGAGGGACGCGCGGCCATGGCTGCGCCGATCGCTCGCACCGCTCTTGCCAGGGAATGCATTCCGCGCGAGGCCCCTCTCTCGCGCCAGAACCTAGCCGGCAGGACGCCTGAGGCAATGAAAATTAGCGCCGAGGGATGGTGCGGCTACAGGTCCCGCTCGGGATCGAACTCCTCGAGCGCGCCCCAACCGTCGGTGACGAGCAGCCTGAGCGCGCCGCTACGCGAGACGAAAACTTCGGCGAAGAATCGGGCGGACACGAGCTTCGCCTGCCAGAAGCCCGGATCGCCCTGGCCCTCGTCGAGATGGCGCGCGGCCTTCAGCGCCGCCTTCGCCATCAGCCCGCCGCCGGCGACGATTCCCATCAGCCGCAGGTAATGGGCGGCGACGGCGGCGACGCGGCGCGGGTGCGCGGGGAACGTCTCGACCAGCCACGCGGTCGCCGCGGCCAGGTCGTCGAGGCCGATGCCGAGCCAGCGGCGGATCGGAGCCAGCGCGTTCTCCGTGCCGCGGCGAGCTCGGCCTCGACCGCGCGCAAGTTCGGCGATCAGCTCGCCCGCCACCGCGCCGCCGTCGCGCGCGACCTTGCGCCCGGCGAGGTCGGCGGCCTGGATGCCGTTGGTGCCCTCGTAGATGGCGGCGATCCGGGCGTCGCGAAGATGCTGGGGGACGCCGCTCTCCTCGATGTAGCCCATCCCGCCGTAGACCTGGATGGCGGTGCTGGCGACCTCGATGCCGACGTCGGTCGACCACGCCTTCACCACCGGGGTGAGCAGATCGACCATCCGCTGCTGCCGGCGGCGCACCTCCACATCCGGGTGCCGTTCAGCAATGTCGCTGCCGGCGGCGACGGCATAGGCCAGCGCCCGCCCGGCTTCGGTCTGCGACTTCATCGACATCAGCATCCGCTGGACGTCGGGATGCTGCGCGATCGGCACCGGCGAGGGGTCGTCGTTGCCGATGGCGCGGCCCTGCACCCGCTCCAGCGCGTAGGCTTTGGCGTCCTGATAAGCGCGCTCGGCGATGCCGATGCCCTCCAGCCCGACGGCCAGGCGGGCCGTGTTCATCATCGTGAACATCAGCTCCAGGCCGCGGTTCTCCTCGCCGACGAGGAAGCCCAGCGCGCCCTCGTTGTCGCCGTAGGCCATGACCGCGGTCGGGCTGCCGTTGATGCCGAGCTTGTGCTCCAGGGAGACGACGCGGAGGTCGTTTCGCTGCCCGAGGCTGCCGTCCTCGCGGACCAGGAACTTGGGGATCAGGAACAGCGACAGGCCGTGGACGCCGTCCGGCGCGTCCGGCAGCCGGGCCAGGACCATGTGGATGATGTTCTCGGTGAGGTCGTGGTCGCCGAAGGTGATGAAGATCTTCTGCCCGGTGATGCGGTAGGCGCCCTCGCCGTCCGGCACCGCCCGGGTGCGCACCCGCGCCAGGTCCGAGCCGGCCTGCGGCTCGGTCAGGTTCATCGTCCCGGCCCACTGGCCGCTGACGAGCTTGGGCAGGTAGGTGGCTTTGAGGCTGTCGCTGCCATGCCGGGCCAATGCGTCGCCCGCCGCTTGGGTCAGCATCGGGCAGAGGCCGAAGGCCATGTTGGCGCCGGTCCACATCTCCGCAACCGCGGTGGAGACCAGCCGCGGCAGGCCCTGGCCGCCGTGCTCGGGCGCGAAGTGGATGCCGTTCCAGCCGCCTTCGACGAACTGGGCGTAGGCCTCGCGAAAGCCGGTGGGGGTGCGGACGACGCCGTTCTCCAGCACGCAGCCCTCCCGGTCGCCGACGACGTTCAGCGGCGCCAGCACGCCGGAGGCGAGCTTGTCCGCCTCCTCCAGGATCGCGTCGACCAGGTCGCCCGTGAGGTCCGTCGTCGTCCATCAGCGCGCGGACGCTCTCGAAGCCGGCGAGCTCGTTGATAACGAAGCGCATATCGCTCACCGGAGCGCGATAGGCGGCCATGCGATGCCTCTTCCCTGAAAGGAGAGCGGGCCGGTTCGAACCGGCCCGCTGTTGCTCGCAACCGTAGAGGAGGGCTCGCGGAGGCGTCAATTCACCTTGGACAGGTGAGGACTGGGGAGCGGCCGCCGCGGAACGGGGCTTGCGCCGCGCCGTTGGTGCGGGCAGAAGCGAGCGAACGTTCGCGACGCCGTCGAGGGCGGTGGTTAGGGAGAGGAAAACTAAACATGAAGGGCTTCGTCGGGGACATCGAGATGCTGACCGAGGAGAACGACGACTTCCGCCGAGTTCTCTACACCGGCCACAACCTGCAGCTCGTGCTGATGGCGATCCAGCCGGGCGACGAGATCGGCGAGGAGGTCCACGACGACCGCGACCAGTTCTTCCGCATCGAGGGCGGCGAGGGCGAGGTCTGGATCGACGGCGTCTGCAACAAGGTGAAGGCGGACGACGGGATCATCGTTCCGCAAGGGGCGCGCCACAACGTCGTCAGCACCGGCTCCGAGCCGCTCCGGCTCTACACCATCTATGGCCCGCCCGAGCACATCGACGGCACCGTGCATGCGACCTGCGCCGAGGCCAACGCCGCCCACGAGCACTTCGACGGGAAGACGACGGAGTAGCCTGCCTTAGCGGCGCGGGCGGTCTCGCTGGCACTGCCCTTACCCTCCCGCACGCGGGCCCCTTCCTCTCCCACTTTGCGCCGGCGAGGAGGCACGCTGCGGCCCCCTCGCACGCGCGTCGCCGAAGGCGCCGTGTTCGTGAAATGTTTCACGTGAAACATGACGGCGAAAACTTTCTCCGGCACTACCCTCGGTCTTACCCTTACCCCGCGTCGCGCCCGTCTCCCTCTCCCGGCGTCCCGCTTCGCGGTGAGGAGGCACGCTGCGGCTCCCTCTCCCGCGCGCCGAAGGCGCAAGTGGGAGAGGGTCGGGGTGAGGGCGCTTTGCGCTTCTAAAGAGATGGCATCAGAGATGGCATCAGCTACCGCAGCGGCCGGCCGAGGCGGCCGGCGAGGTCCTGGATGAACTGCCAGGCGACCCGGCCGGAGCGGGCGCCGCGGCCGACGGACCAAGCACTGGCTTCGGCGCGCAACTGCTCCGGGTCGGTCTCCAGGCCGAAGTGGCGGGCATAGCCTTCGACGATCTCGAAGTAGGTCTTCTGGTCGCAGGCGTGGAAGCCGAGCCAGAGGCCGAAGCGGTCGGATAACGACACCTTCTCCTCCACCGCCTCGGCCGGATTGATGGCGGACGAGCGCTCGTTCTCGATCATGTCGCGGGGCATGAGGTGGCGGCGGTTGGAGGTGGCGTAGAACACCACCGTTTCCGGCCGGCCCTCGATGCCGCCCTCCAGCACCGCCTTCAGCGACTTGTAGGCGGCGTCCTGGCCGTCGAAGGAGAGGTCGTCGCAGAACAGGATCGAGCGGCGGGCCCCGGCGCGGAGCAGCGACAGCAGCCGCGGCAGGGTCGCGATGTCCTCGCGGTGGATCTCGATCAGCGCCAGCGTGCCCAGACCCTGACCGGCGGGCTCGTCAGCGTGCTCGGCGTTGACGGCGGCATGCACCGCCTTCACCAGCGAGCTCTTGCCGGTGCCGCGGGCGCCCCAGAGCAGCGCGTTGTTGGCCGGCAGGCCGCGGGCGAACCGCCGGGTGTTGTCGAGGAGGGTCGCGGTCTGGGCCTCGATGCCCTTCAGCAGCGACAGATCGACCCGGCTGACCACGGGTACGGCCTGCAGCCGGCCCTCGGCATGCCAGACGAAGGCATCGGCCGCATCGAGCGGCGCGCAAGCCGGGGGCGCCGGCGCCAGGCGCTCGAGTGCTTCGACGGCTTGGCGTAGCAGGGCGGCGCTATCGGTCTCGGCCATGGCGGCGAGCCTATACGGCGGTGATCGCCCAGCCGCAAGGCCTGCGCAAGGCCCGGCGCAGCCGGCGGCGAGGCTGGCACGGGCGGGCGGCACGGGCCGGCGGCACAGGCGGGGGCTTATCGGTTGCAACCCGTTGGCGGGGGCGTATAGTCCGGCCCAACCAAATCCGACACGAGGAGCAACCGATGTTCGTCTCGCCGGCTTTCGCGCAGGCGGGCGGAGATGTAGCGGGCGCCGGCGCCGGGATCGTGCAGTTTCTGCCGCTGATCCTGATTTTTGTCGTCTTCTACTTCCTCCTGATCCGCCCCCAGCAGAAAAAGTTGAAGCAGCACCGCGACATGCTGGCGGCCATTCGGCGCGGCGACCGCATCGTCACCGGTGGCGGCATCATCGGCACGGTCAACAAGGTGATCGACGACAACGAGGTCTTGGTCGAGATCGCCGAGGGCGTTCGCGTCCGGGTGCACAAGCCGCTGATCTCCACCGTGATTGCCAAGACCGAGGCGGCGCCGCCGGCGGCGTCCGCCGGCCCCGGCGAGCCGGCCAACGACACGCCCGCCGTCCTGCCGCCCAAGAACTCCGGCATGAAGCGCTTCCTCGGCGGCAAGAAAGAGTAGTCCGGACCGCCGTCTCTCGCCGATGACCCATTTCCCGACCTGGAAGATCGTCCTGATCGTCGCGGTCGCCGTATTCGGTGCGCTCGCGGCCGTCCCCAACATGGTCTCCCGGCAGGCCGCCGAGGCGCTGCCCGACTGGATCCCGCACCGGCAGATCAGCCTCGGCCTCGATCTCCAGGGCGGCTCACACCTGCTGCTCGACGTTGACACCGGCGCGTTGATCCGCGAGCGGCTGGAGAGCATGGTCGAGGCGGTCCGCGCCGAACTGCGCGGCACCCGCATCCGCTACGAGCAGCTCGGCATCGCCGGCAAGGCCGTCCAGGTGACCATCCCGGACGTCGTAGACCGGGGCCGGGTGGAGGAGATCTTGCGCAAGCTCGACCCCGGCACGGAGGTCGAGGCCCACGAGGACGGGCGCATGACCGTGGGCCTGACGGAGCAGGCCATCGCCGAGCGCGAGACCGCCGCGGTCGAGCAGTCCCTCGAGATCATTCGCCGGCGCATCGACGAGACGGGCGTGCGCGAACCGACGATCCAGCGCCAGGGCCGCACCCGCATCCTGGTGCAGCTTCCCGGCATTGACGACCCCGAGCGGGTCAAGCGGCTGATCGGCAAGACCGCGAAGATGACCTTCCACCTGGTCGACGACGGCGACCTCAGCCAGGCCCTCGCCGGCCGCCCGCCGCCCGGCACCATGCTGCTGGCGCTGATCGAGAACCAGCGCCCCGGCCAGCAACCGCAGCAGCTTCTGGTCAACAAGCGCGTGCTGGTCAGCGGCGAGAACCTGATCTCGGCCGAGCCGACCTTCCAGGAGAACGAGGCGGTGGTGTCGTTCCGCTTCGACTCCGTCGGCGCCCGGCGCTTCGGCGAGGCGACGACCCAGAACGTCGGCCGGCTGCTTGCCATCGTGCTGGACAACCAGGTCATCAGCGCGCCCCGGATCCGCGAGCCGATCATCGGCGGCTCGGGGGTGATCTCCGGCACCTTCAGCGTCGCCGATGCCCGCGACCTTGCGCTGCTGTTGCGGGCGGGCGCGCTGCCGGCGCCGCTGACGGTCATCGAGGAGCGGACGGTGGGCGCTGGCCTCGGCGCCGATTCCATCGCCGCCGGCAAGATCGCCGGCGTCGTCGGCGTGATCCTCGTCGCCGTCTTCATGCTCGTGGCCTACGGCTTCTTCGGCCTGCTCGCCATCGTCGCGGTCATCGTCAACATCATCCTGCTGCTCGGCGCCCTGTCGCTGCTGCAGGCGACCCTGACCCTGCCCGGCATCGCCGGCATCGTGCTCACCGCCGGCATGGCGGTGGACGCCAACGTCCTGATCTACGAGCACGTCCGCGAGGAGGTTCGCCAGGGGCGGACGGCGCTCTCTGCTCTGGATGCCGGCTTCACCCGGGCGATGACGACGATCCTCGACTCCAACCTGACGACCCTGATTGCCGGCATCGTGCTCTACCTCCTCGGCTCGGGGCCGGTGCGCGGCTTCGCCGTGACGCTCTCGATCGGCATTCTCACCACCATGTTCACCGCGGTGATGCTGACCCGGCTCATGATCTTCACCTGGTACCGGCGCACGCGGCCCCAGGTCCTCCCCATCTAGCGGTGAGACATGTTCCGCGGCATCCAGCTCGTCCCACCGGACACCAAGATCCCCTTCATGGCGATGCACAAGGTGTGCTTCGCCATCTCCACGGTGATCACCGTCGGCACGATCCTGCTCCTGCTGTTCAAGGGGCTGAACCTCGGGATCGATTTCCGCGGCGGCATTCTGCTCGAGGTCCGGCTGCCGCAGGCGGCCGATCTGTCGGCCATGCGCTCGACGCTGGGCGGGCTCGGCCTCGGCGAGGTTGGCCTGCAGACCTTCGGCGCCGACAACGAGGTGCTGATCCGGCTGGAGAAGCAGGAGGGCAGCGAGGAGGCGCAGCAGGCGGCGGTGGCGAAGATCCGCGAGGCGCTGGGCGCCGACGTTGCCTACGAGCGGGTCGAGGTGGTCGGGCCGCAGGTCAGCGCCGAGCTCTTCCGCGACGGCCTCATCGCCATGGCAGTCGCCCTCTTCGGGATCATGGTCTACGTCTGGTTCCGCTTCGAGTGGCAGTTCGGCGTTGCCGCCATGATCGCCGACCTCCACGACGTCGTCGCCACCATCGGGCTCTACGCCCTTCTCGGCCTCGATTTCGACCTGACGTCGGTGGCGGCGCTCTTGACCATCGCCGGCTACTCCGTGAACGACACCGTCGTCGTCTTCGACCGCCACCGGGAGAACCTGCGCAAGTACAAGACCATGCCGCTGCCGCAGTTGTTCGACCTGTCGATCAACCAGACCCTGTCGCGCACAGCGATCACCTCGGTGACGGCGCTGCTCGCGCTGATCGCGCTCTACGTCTTCGGCGGCGAGGTGTTGCGCGGCTTCACCATCGCGCTGATCTTCGGCATCGTCTTTGGCACCTACTCCTCGATCTTTATCGCCACGCCGCCGCTCTTGTACATGAACCTCCGCCGCGGCACGGCGGCCGAGGAGAAGGCGCTGGCGGAGACGACGTGAGCGTGGCCGAGCAGGGCAATCCGCCGCAGCAGATCCAGGCGTACGGCAGCGGCGCCTTCCGCGTCTCGGGCGCCCGCTTCGAGGGCTCGGTCCTGATCCATGCCGATCGGACAACGGCTTGGTCCGCCGGCAGCGTCGACGACATCTCGGCGGCGGCGATAGCCGAGTTGATTGCCGAGGCGGCCCCGGGCGCCCTCGTCATCATCGGCTGCGGCCGGCAGTTCCTGCCGATGCCGCCCGGCCTGCGCCGGGAGCTGGCGGCGGCTGGCGTTCACGCCGAGTGGATGGACACCGGCGCCGCCTGCCGCACCTTCAACCTGCTGGTCAGCGAAGGACGCGAGGTCCGCGCCGCCCTGCTGGCGGTGGAGTGACCCACACCCCAACCCTCTCCCAATTGCGGCCTACGGCGCGCGGGAGAGGGAGTGGCGGCCATGCCGCCCGCGGCGAAGCCCGTGGGAGAGGGCGCTCCGCGAAGCGGCGCGCCCGCCCCGCGCAGGCGGGAAGGGTGAGGGTCAGCGCTTCAGCAGCTTCAACTTCAAGGTCTTGGTCGGCAATGCTTCGATGGCTGGACCGGCTCAAGCCTTCTTCAGGTTCTCGGCGACGAAGTCCCAGTTGATCAGGTTGTCCATGAACGCCTGGACGAAGTCCGGACGGCGGTTCTGGTAGTCGAGGTAGTAGGCGTGCTCCCAGACGTCGCAGGTGAGCAGCGCGGTCTTGCCGTGCGCCATCGGGTTCTCGGCGTTCGGGGTCTTCATTACCGCGAGCTTGCCGCCGTCGGCGACCAGCCAACCCCAGCCGCTGCCGAACTGGGTAACGCAGGCGTTCTTGAACTCCTCCTTGAGCTTGTCCATCGAGCCGAACGAGGCGTCGATCGCCGCCGCCACGTCGCCGCTGGGCGCGCCGCCGCCACCCGGCTTCATGCAGTGCCAGAAGAAGGTGTGGTTCCACACCTGGGCAGCGTTGTTAAAGACGCCGATCTGGTCCGCCTTGCCGAAGGTGGAGGTGATGATGTCCTCCAGGCCGTGGGCAGCCAGCGGCTTGTCCTTGATGAGGTTGTTGAGGTTGGTGACGTAGGCTTGGTGATGCTTGCCGTAGTGGAAGTCCAAGGTGTTGGCCGAGATATGCGGCTCAAGCGCCTTCTTGTCGTAAGGCAGGGGGGGCAGTTCAAAAGCCATGATGTCCCTCGTTCCCGGTGAGAATCGCGTCCACCCGAAGGTATGGCCGATGGCGCGCGATTGAAAGCGTGCGGATGATCGGCGGATGATCGGCTGGGCGGCCTAGGCGCGGCCGCCAGCGTTGAGGATGCTGAGCAGCAGGCAGCCGTGGCGCTGCCAGCGGCTCAAGCCCACTGTCTCGTGCAGCGGATCGCGAAGGCGGAAGCGCGCGGCGAGCTTTCTCGCTCGGCACAGCACGACCAAGACGTACAGGCGCAGCCGGCGGCTTTTCACCAGCGACGGCAGCGGAGAGGCTTCGACGAGCAGGGCGTCGACGCCGTCGAGAACGCGATCGAGGACTGCGCGGGTCTGGCCGCGGGCGGCCGACGCGGCGAGGTGGCCGGGCGAGATGGAGGCGTCGCGCATGAAGCTGGTCGGGATGCACAGCCACGGCCCCTGCGCGGCATTGCCGTCGCGCAGCTCCTTGAGGATGCGCATGGCGATGCAGAGCGCGTCGCCAGGCGGGCCGCAGATCGCCGCGTTTTCGCCGCAGAGGTCGAGCATATGCCGGCCCACCGGCACGGCGACGCCGCGGCAGTAGGCGAGGACGTCGGCCCAGGTGGCGTTGCCGGCGGCGATGTTCCCGGGAGCAGGCGCGGTGGCGCCCGCCGTCTGCCGCAGCGTCTGCAGGATCGTCCGTGCGTACTCCGCTGAGATGCCGCGGCGGGAGAGGCTGGCGCGCAGGTCGTCGATGATGGCGGCATCGCCGGGCGCCAGCGCGGCTTCCCCGGCACTGCCGCCCGGGCCCGGCTGGTCCAGCGCCGCCAGGAGAGCCGCCAGCCGCGCCTGCCGTTCGGCCCGCGACGAGAGCGCGCTCGCGGCAACGGTCTGGGCCAGCCGGACGAACCGGCTGAGCGCGCGGACGTCGGTGCGGATCGGCTTCGGCAACAACCAGGGCATCAGGGAGAAGTCCCTGTCGACCCTGAGCCGGATGATTTCGCTCGTCATTGCCGCCCGCGTTTGGCCACGCCCACCGGCGATGCATATATCAGCGGGCGCCCGTTCGCGAAGCCTTTGCACCCCATCACCGGGATCGACCGTGACCGAGCTTTCCTACTGCGCCCGGCAGGTCCGCCGGTTCGACAACGACCGGTTCCTCTGCACGCTGTTCGCCTCTCCCGCCGAGCGGGAAGCGATGGCCGCGCTCTATGCGTTCAACATCGAGATCGCCCGCGTGCGCGAAACCATCCGCGAGCCGATGCTGGGCCGCATCCGGCTGCAGTGGTGGCGAGAGGCGATCGCCGGGATCTTCGCCGGCACGGCGCAGCGCGAACCCGTGGCGCTGGCACTGGCGGAGGCCGTGGGGCGGTTCGGGCTGAGCCGCGAGCACTTCGACCGGCTCATCGACGCCCGCGAGTTCGACCTCGAGGATCGGCCGCCGGCAACGCTGGACGACCTCGCCGGCTATGCCGAGGGGACCGGTGCGCCACTGGTGACGCTATCGGCGGAGATTCTGGGCGCCCGCGATCTCGCCGTCGCCGGCGCGGCCCGGCATCTTGGGATCGCCTGGGCCTTGACCGGGCTGATTCGGGCGGTCCCGTTCCACGCCCGGGCCAGACGGATCTACCTGCCCGCCGCTCTCAACCGCGACGCTGGGCTCGACGTGCTCGCCATGTTTGAAAGAGGCTCCGTGCCCGGCCTCCGGGCGGTGGTCGCCGCCGTTGCCGGCCGGGCCGGCGAGCACCTGGCGAGGGCGCGGGAGGCTCGCCGCTCCATCCCCCGGCAGGCGCTGCCTGCGTTCCTGCCGGCGACGCTGGCGGAGGTTTACCTGAGACGGACGGCTGCGGCGGGCTACGACCCGTTTGCCGCGCGGGTGCAGGCAGCGGACGCCGGCCGCCTGGTCGCCCTATTCCTCAGCAGGGTTAGGCGTCGGTACTAGCGCCCGGCCGAAGACCGGTCAGCGAAGGGCCTCGCTGCTGCGCCGGATCGGCTCGTCGGTGGCGAGCATCGGCCCGTCGTCGGTCCGCGCCGCCGCATTGGCCGCTGCATCGGCCGCTGCCGCCTGCGCCGGAACGACTGGAAGGGCGGTGCCGAAGGCGGGCGCCGCCGGATCGAAGGGGTTTGGCTTGTCCGCCGGCCATTGCGGCTGTGCTGCGGCCTTCTGCGCTGGCGCAGCGGCCTTGGCTGGCGGCACGACGGCAACCCGCTTGGCCGGCGCCGCCGCGGCTTGCGCCTGCGCCGGTGCTGGGCCAGGCGAGGCCTGCTCCCGCGCTTGGCTGGCGGCCTCGCCGGCTGGCGCGCGGCTGTTGCGCACGGAGACGAGGAAGTGGGCGATGCGGAAGTAGCCCTTGTCGATCGCAAGCTCGATCGTCGAGATGTCCCACCGGTCACGCGCCTCGACGTCGGCGCCGGCGGCGACGGCGGCCTCAGCGGCGGCGAAGTCGTTGGTGTGCACGGCGTCGAACAGCAGCTGGGTCGCCCGGTCGCCGCGGTTCTGCGAGCCGGTTGCGACCCCGGCGGCCGAGGCCGCGGTCGCGGCGCAGGCGACGGCCAGCACCAGCGCGGTGGCAGCGGCGAAGAAACGGCTGATTCGCAATCGAGTGTTCATGATCATGGACAATCTTTGCTCACGTTCCCACAGCGAAGCTTCGTCGAGAGTGCCCAGATAATCGGCAAGGGGCAACAGCAAACCGCTGTGATGGCGAGGATTGCGCGCGCGCCATGGCGCCGCCGCCAGACTCCGATGCCACAGCGGAAGATGTAGATCTTCTCGCCGTCTTGATCTTATCAACCCGCAGTGGTCTTTTCAGCTCCGGAGCGAGGCCGAGGCTGGCCCCGGGGCTGTGGCGAGAGGTCATGAACATGGGCGAGAGCGGGGTCCGGCGTCGCCGGAGTGGAGAGCGTGTTGCGGCTTTGGTTCTGGGTCTTGTGCTGGCGATTACGGCCGCTGGCTCTTCGGCGTGGGCTGCCTCTGCCTGTGCGACTGCGGAGGACGAGGCCACGCTGAACGCCCGGGTGTTGCAGACCGAACTCATGGTCGCAGCCCTCGCCTGCGGCGAGCAGCAGCGCTACAACGCCTTCGTCAACGCGTTCAAGTCGGAGCTGTCGCAGCGGGGCCAGTTGCTCCGCGCCTACTTCAAGCGCGTGCACGGCTCTAGCGGCGAGAAGCGGATGAACTCCTTCGTCACCAAGCTCGCCAACGACGCCGCGCAACGGACGGCGAACGGGCCGCAGGCCTACTGCGCCGCCACAGCGAGGCTGTTCAACGAGGTGCTGGCGTCGCCGCCGCGTGATTTCACCCGCATCGCCGCCAGGCCCGAGATCAGCGGCCGCCACGGCTACGCCCGCTGCCGCAAAGGCAGCTAGAATCAGCTCACCGGGCCGATCGCCTCAGGCGGTGCGGCGGACGCGGCCGGGCACGTCCAGATAGGCGCGCAGGTACTGGCCGGTGTAGCTCTCCGCCGCCGCGGCGACCTGTTCCGGCGTCCCCTCAGCGATCAGCCGGCCGCCCTTGTTCCCGCCCTCGGGGCCTAAGTCGATGATCCAGTCGGCGGTCTTGATCACCTCGAGATTGTGCTCGATGACGATGACCGTGTTGCCCTGCTCGACCAGGGCGTGGAGGACGTCGAGCAGGCGGCGGACGTCCTCGAAGTGCAGGCCCGTCGTCGGCTCATCGAGGATGTAGACGGTTCGCCCGGTGGCGCGCCGGGAGAGCTCCTTGGCCAGCTTGACCCGCTGGGCCTCGCCGCCCGATAGCGTCGTCGCCTGCTGGCCCAAGTGGATGTAGCCGAGGCCGACCCGGCCCAAGCGTCGCGAGCTTGTCGCGGATGACCGGGACAGCCTGGAAGAACTCGGCGCCCTCCTCAACCGTCATGTCGAGGACGTCGGCGATCGACTTGTTGCGGAAGTGCACCTCCAGGGTCTCGCGGTTGTAGCGCTTGCCCTTGCAGCTTTCGCACTGGACGTAGACGTCGGGGAGGAAATGCATCTCGATGCGGATGACGCCGTCGCCCTGGCAGGCCTCGCAGCGGCCACCCTTGACGTTGAAGGAGAAGCGGCCGGGGCGGTAGCCGCGGGCCTTCGCCTCCGGCATGCCGGCAAACCAGTCCCGGATGGGGGTGAAGGCGCCGGTGTAGGTCGCGGGATTCGACCGCGGCGTGCGCCCGATCGGAGACTGGTCGATGTCGACGATCTTGTCGAACAGCTCCAGGCCATCGATGCGGTCGTGCGCCCCGGGCTGCTCGCGCGCGCCGTTCAGGTGGCGGGCGAGGGCCTTGTACAGCGTCTCGATCACCAGCGTCGATTTGCCGCCGCCGGACACACCGGTGACACAGGTGAGTGTGCCCAAAGGGAAGCCGACGGTGAGGTCCTGCAGGTTGTTGGCCCGGGCGCCCACCACCCGCAGCCAGCGGTCCGGCTTTGCCTGGCGGCGCTGGGGCGGCACGGGGATCCGGCGGACGCCGGAGAGATACTGGCCGGTGAGGCTCTCCGGCCGAGCGATGACCTGCTCGGGCGTGCCGCGAGCCACGACCTCGCCGCCATGGACGCCGGCGCCGGGGCCCATGTCGAGGAGGAAGTCGGCGGCGCGGATCGCCTCCTCGTCGTGCTCGACGACGATGACGGTGTTGCCAATGTCGCGCAGCCGCTTCAGGGCCTCGAGCAGCCGGCCATTGTCGCGCTGGTGCAGGCCGATCGACGGCTCGTCGAGGACGTAGAGCACCCCGGTCAGCCCCGAGCCGATCTGCGAGGCGAGGCGGATGCGCTGGCTTTCGCCGCCCGATAGCGTGCCGGCGGCACGGGCGAGCGTCAGGTAGTCGAGGCCGACGTTGTCGAGGAAGCCGAGCCGCTCGTTGATCTCGCGCAGGATCCGCCTCGCGATCTCCTGCTTCTGCGGGCTCAGGGTGTCGCCCAGGCCGGCGAACCAGGTCCGCGCAGCGTCGATCGGAAGCTCCGCCGCGGCGCTGACGTCGAGCCCGGCGATCTTCACCGCCAAAGCCTCGGGCTTGAGCCGCTTGCCTTCGCAGGCGTCGCACGGCGCCACCGTCTGGTAGCGCGACAGCTCGTCGCGGATCCAGGACAACTCGGTCTCGCGCCAGCGCCGCTCCATGTTGGGCACGACGCCCTCGAACGGCTTGTTCACCTCGTAGGCGCGCACGCCGTCGTGGTAGCGCATGGTGATGGCCTCGCCGCCGGAGCCGTAGAGCACGGTGTTGCGGATCTCGGCCGGGAGCTTGCCGAACGGCGTCGCGAGCTCGAAGCCGTAGTGGGCGGCGAGGCTCGCCAGCGTCTGCTGGTAGTACTGCGAGGTCGAGTTGGCCCAGGGCGCGATGGCGCCGGCCTGCAGCGACAGCCGCTCGTCGGGGACGATCAGGCCGGCGTCGAAGAACATCTCGCTGCCCAGACCGTCGCAGGACGGGCAGGCGCCGTAGGGGTTGTTGAAGGAGAAGAGGCGGGGCTCGATCTCGTCGATGGTGAAGCCCGAGACGGGACAGGCGTAGCGCGCCGAGAAGACCGTGCGCTCGCCATTGTCGGCGTCCTCGACGAAGGCGATCGCGTCGGCAAGCCCGATCGCGGTTTCGAAGCTCTCGGCGAGGCGGGAGGCGATGTCGGCGCGGACGACCAGACGGTCGACGACGACCTCGATGTCGTGCTTGACCTTCTTGTTGAGCGCCGGCACGGCGTCGATCTCGTAGAGCTTGCCGTCGACCTTGACCCGCTGGAAGCCTCGCTTCTGCAGATCCTGCAGGTCCTTGCGATACTCGCCCTTGCGGCCGCGGACGATCGGCGCCAGCAGGAGCAGGCGGCGGCCCTCCGGCATCGCCAGCACCCGATCGACCATCTGGCTGATGGTCTGGCTCTCGATCGGCAGCCCCGTCGCCGGCGAATGCGGCACGCCGACCCGCGCCCAGAGCAGCCGCATGTAGTCGTAGATCTCGGTGACCGTGCCGACGGTGGAGCGGGGGTTGCGCGAGGTTGTCTTCTGCTCGATGGAAATCGCCGGCGACAGGCCCTCGATGGCGTCCACGTCCGGCTTCTGCATCAGCTCCAGGAACTGCCGGGCGTAGGCCGAAAGCGACTCGACGTAGCGGCGCTGGCCCTCGGCGTAGATCGTATCGAAGGCCAGCGACGACTTGCCCGACCCCGACAGGCCGGTGATCACCGTCAGCCGGTCGCGGGGGATCTCCACGTCGATGTTGCGGAGGTTGTGCTCGCGGGCGCCGCGGATGATGATCTTGTCCATCGCTCTTAGCCCGCCTAGCCGCGCAGCCGACCGACGGTCGGCAAAACCGGGTGGCACGGGCGACCGCTTTGCGTGTAAACTCGGCGCAATTTCACAGCATCTTCAAGGCAAAGGAGGGGAGCCGCCCCGGTCGCAAGACCCCCTGGATCGGCTGTGCCGGGATCCATCGCTCAGGCGGCGTCCGTAACGATAGACATGGCAGGATCCGTCAACAAAGTCATCCTCGTCGGCAATCTCGGCCGCGATCCGGAAGTGCGCCAGATGCAGGACGGCGCCAAGATCGTGCATCTCTCGGTGGCCACCTCCGAGCGGTGGAAGGACCGCCAGAGCGGCGAGCCGCGGGAGAAGACCGAGTGGCACCGGGTCGTCATCTTCAACGAGCGCCTTGCCGACGTGGCCGAGCGCTTTCTCCGCAAGGGCGCCAAGGTCTATGTGGAAGGCGCGCTGCAGACGCGCAAATGGACCGGCAACGACAACCAGGAACGCTACACCACCGAGGTCGTGCTGCAGCGCTTTCGCGGCGAGCTTACCATGCTCGACGGCCGCGGCGATGGCGGCGGCGCGTTCGCCGGCGGTGACGCCTACGGTCAGGCCGAGCAGCGCGGCGGCTCCGCCTCGCCGCTACCGGCCGGCGATCTCGACGACGAGATCCCGTTCTAAGCGGGCCCGTTCAAGGTGGCATTGCGGCCGGGCGACAGCGCCCGCGCGCCGAACGCCGAGCGGCCGGGCAGGAGAGCCGGCCCGCTGACGCCGCTGCGCGATCGTGCTCCTTGCGGCGGCGGCGACGCTGCTTGCGCTTGCCGTCCTCGTAGCAAGCGTATGGCGCGAGAGCGATAGCCGCGTCGTTCTCGACATGCCGGCTGGCTCCTCGCCTGACCCGACGCCGTCAACGGCCGGTGACGAGGACCAGGCGCCAGCCGAAGCCGTGGCCGAGGACGCGCTGAGCGAGTCCCCGCCGGACGAAGCCGAAGCCGAAGCCGAAGCCGAGGTGGTCGCCGGCGTCGGCGATCCGGCCTTCTTCGAAACGCCCATGCGGGTCGTGCGCTTCAGCAACATCCGCTCCCAGCCGACGCCGGGCTCCGCGGCGCTCGGCCGGGCCGAGGAGGGCACCATGGTCATCCTCGCCGACCCTAAGCCGACCCGCGGCTATTACCGCGTCGCCACCGGCGAGTACGAGGGCTGGATCTGGGGCGCCAATCTTGAACCCGCCGACCCTTCGCAGCAGCCGGACGCTCCGGACGGCGCCTCTGCACCGGCAGGCGGCGCGGCAGACGGCGAGGGATCCGCCGAGGCCGCCGGCCGGCGGTGACCTCAGCGTGACGCGGGCCGGTCCGCACCAGGCCGGCGATCCACGGTGGGCATCCTCCCGCCGTCCGCTAGTCCCTTTCGCAGGTGCCGCGATTGTGGTCGCCCTGCCGCCGTGCTACGGTCCGATGATCTCCTCGTAACCCATCGCATTCGCAGCAGGTTTCCGCTCCTTCATGGCTTCGCCCACCGTTCCCACCGGCCCCGACGTCGCCCCGGTCTCCATCGAAGACGAGATGAAGCGGTCGTACCTCGATTACGCCATGAGCGTGATCGTGAGCCGGGCCCTGCCCGACGTCCGCGACGGTCTGAAGCCCGTGCAGCGGCGGATCATCTACGCGATGCACGAGAGCGGCTACGGCTCCGACAGGCCGTTCCGCAAGGCGGCGCGCATCGTCGGCGACGTGATGGGCAAATACCACCCGCACGGCGATCAGGCGATCTACGACGCGCTGGTGCGCATGGCCCAGGACTTCGCCATGCGCCTGCCGCTGATCCAGGGCCAGGGGAACTTCGGCTCCATGGACGGCGACCGGGCGGCGGCCATGCGCTACACCGAGGCGAGGCTGGCCCGGGCGGCGGAGACGCTGACCGAGGACATCGACAAGAACACCGTCAATTTCCAGCCGAACTACGACGACTCCGCGCTCGAGCCGGCGGTCCTGCCGGCTCGCTTCCCCAACCTGCTGGTCAACGGCGCCGGCGGCATCGCCGTCGGCATGGCGACCAACATCCCGCCGCACAACCTCGGCGAGGTCGTCAGCGCCGCCTGCGCGGTCATCGACAACCCCGAGATCACCATCAGCGAGCTGATCGAGGGCCACATCTTCGGCCCCGACTTCCCGACCGGCGCCATCATCCTCGGCCGGCGCGGCATCGTCTCCGCCTACCAGACTGGGCGGGGCTCGGTCGCCGTCCGCGCCAAGGTGCACATCGAGGAAATCCGCAAGGACCGGATGGCGATCGTCGTCGACGAGGTGCCCTACCAGGTAAACAAGGCGCGGATGGTCGAGATCATCGCCGACGCCGTCCGCGACAAGCGCATCGACGGCATCTCCGACCTGCGCGACGAGTCCGACCGCCACGGCGTGCGCGTCGTGATCGAGGTGCGCCGCGACTTCGAGCCGGAGATCGTGCTCAACCAGCTCTACCGCTACACCCCGCTGCAGACCTCCTTCGGCATCAACATGCTGGCCCTGGACGGCGGCCGGCCGCGGCTGATGACGCTGAAGGAGATGCTCACCGCCTTCCTCACCTTCCGCGAGGAGGTGATCCGCAGGCGCACGATCTACCTCCTCGGCAAGGCCCGGGAGCGGGCGCACATCCTGATCGGGCTGGCGGTGGCGGTCGCCAACATCGACGAGGTCGTGGCGCTGATCCGCGCCTCGCCCGACCCGGCGACGGCACGCGCCGGGCTGATGGCTCGGGCCTGGCCGGCGGCCGACCTGGCGCCCCTCATCGCGCTGATTGAGGAACCCGCTGACGCCGATGCCGACGGCGCCTACCGGCTCAGCGAGGCCCAGGCTCGCGCCATCCTCGACCTCCGCTTGCAGCGCCTCACCGGCCTGGAGCGCGAGAAGATCATCAACGACCTCAACGCCCTGGCCACCGAGATCGAGGAGCACCTGGCGATCCTGAGCTCGCGCGTGCGCCTGCTGGAGGTGCTGCGCTCCGAGCTCGTCGCCATCAAGGAGCAGTTCGCCAACCCCAGGCGCACGGCCATCGAGGAGGAGGAGCCCGACGCCGACATCGAGGACCTGATCCAACGCGAGGACATGGTCGTCACCGTCACCCAGACTGGATACATCAAGCGGGTGCCGCTCTCCACCTACCGGGCACAGCGCCGTGGCGGCAAGGGCCGTGCCGGGATGAGCATTCGCGACGAGGACTTCGTCATCCAGAACCGGGTGGTGAACACCCACACCCCGGTGCTGTTCTTCTCCTCGACCGGCATGGTCTACAAGCTCAAGGTCTACAAGCTGCCGCTGGGCACGCCGACCGCGCGCGGCAAGGCGCTGGTCAACCTGCTGCCGCTGCAGGCGGGCGAGACCATCACCACGATGATGCCGCTGCCGGAGGACGAGACCACCTGGCAGAACCTGTTCGTCTGCTTCGCCACCGCCTCGGGCAAGGTGCGCCGCAACGCGCTCAGCGACTTCACCAACATCATGGCCAGCGGCAAGATTGCGATGAAGCTCGACCCGGGCGACCGCCTGGTCCGGGTGCGCACCTTCAGCGAGAACGACGACATCGTGCTGTTCACCCGCCGCGGCCAGTGCATCCGCTTCGCCGTCGGCGACGTTCGGGTCTTCGTCGGCCGCACCTCGACCGGCGTGCGCGGCGTCCGCTTGGCCAAGGGCGACGAGGTCATCAGCATGTGCGCGCTGCGCCATTTCGAGGTCGACGCCCAGCGGCGCGAGGAATACCTCCAGGCGGTCCAAGCCCGTCGCCGGCTGTCCGGCGGCGATTATGCGGAACGGCCGGAGGAGCGGGCCCGCGACGCCGAGCTTGCCGCCCGGCTGGAGCAGCCGGACGCGCTCGAGTTGGCCGAGAACGAGGAGTACCTGCTCACCGTCTCCGAGGACGGCTTCGGCAAGCGCACCTCGTCCTACGACTACCGCATCACCGGCCGCGATGGCCAGGGCATCGGCGCCATCGACCTGACCCGGCCGCACGGCCCGGTGACCGCCGTCGGCGCCTTTCCGGTGCTGGCCACCGACCAGATCGTGATGATCACTGACCGCGGCCAGATCATCCGCTGCCCGGTCGACGGCATCGGCATCGTCAGCCGGCGCACCCGCGGCGTTCGCCTGTTCGCCACGGCCGAGGGCGAGCGGGTCGTCTCGGTGACCCGCATCCGTGAGGAGGTGGAGGTCGCGGACGGCGAGGGCGACGACCTGAACGGCGGCCCGGACGGCAAGGAGAACGGCGGCCCTAGCGGGGACGACGGCGCGAGCTGAACCCGCAACGGCGAGATGAGCCCTGGTACGGAGACGGCCGGCGGCAAGACCGGCCCCAGGCTAGCGGAGTGGGACGAGGACCAACGTACATGACCAACGGCCGCATCGGCGTCTACCCGGGCACCTTCGATCCGGTGACCAACGGCCACATGGACATCATCAACCGGGCGACCCGGATCGTCGACCAACTGGTCATCGGCGTCGCCGTCAACGCCGGCAAGGGGCCGCTGTTCAGCCTGGACGAGCGGGTCGAGATGCTGGAGGAGGAGGTCGGGCGGATGCGCAACGGCGACGGCACTCGCATCCGGGTGCGGCCGTTCTCCAACCTGCTCATGCATTTCGTCGAGGAGGTGGGCGCGACGATCATCCTCCGGGGCCTGCGCGCCGTTTCCGACTTCGAGTACGAGTTCCAGATGGCGGCGATGAACACCCGGCTGAACAACGGCGTGGAGACGGTGTTCCTGATGGCCTCAGAGAACCACCAGTTCATCGCCTCGCGCTTCGTTAAGGAGGTGGCGCGGCTCGGCGGCGACATCGCCTCGTTCGTCCCCAGCTCGGTCAAGACCCGCACCGTCCGCCGCCTCGCCCACCCCGATGCCGCCGGCCGGACCTGGGATTAAGGAGCGCCGCGCGTAGGGCCGGGTTGGGCCTGCGCGGGCGGGGCACTGCTTGCTTGGAGACGATCCAGGTTTACTTCCTGGAGCATTCCGCTCTAGAATATTAGCTTAATAAAGGGCTTTCTGAGCCCAATGAACGGCCGCCGTTCAACTGCGGCCGTGACGGGGATCTTCCGCCTTCGAGACACACGTTGCCCAGGGGGTTCCGGCCGGGGATCGTGTTCTCGTTCAAGTGGGGGGTCATCATGGACGACAAGCAACCGAAACGTGTCCCTTCCGCCGCTCTGGCCTTGCCGGCGGCGCTCCTGCTCGCGGCTGCTGATCCGGCCGCAGCCTTCGAACCGGTGAGCCTGGAATTGGGCTCAAATTCGATCACCTTGTCGGTGGCCGGAACGTACCGCGGCGGGATGTTCAGTAACAACACGCCGGCTTCTCCTCCAGGGTACGACGCAGAGAGCAAGCGCCTGTTCGTCGGCAGCGTCGACCGCCAGGGGATCGACGTCATCGACATCAGCGTTCCCACAGCGCCGGGGTTGGATCGCACGATCGACATCACGCCGTATGGCAGCGAGCCGAACAGTCTCGCCGTCCACAAGGGGATCGTCGCGGTTGCCATAAAGAACGAGTCGCCAGGGGCGGACCAGGTGGTTCTCTTCAACGCCGACGGCCTTCTGGTCGCGAGGCCCATAGAGGTCAAGGACGCCAGCCGCATCTTCTTCGCCCCGAACGGTAAGACGCTGGTCGTCACCGCCTCTGGGTCGCTGAGCGACGACTGCCTCGATGATCCGGAAGGAGCCGTCACCGTCATCGACCTTGGCTCGGTGAACTGGGGCGGCTGCCGGCAGGGGCCGGACAAATGCAACGTCCGTCCATCCGTGCGCGTCGCCGACTTCAGCGCCTTCAATGAGAAGAGGGACGAGCTGCTCGCGGCCGGTGCCCGCTTTTACGGCCTGAACGTCCTCGACCCCGGCAGCCCGATCACGGTTTCTCAGGATGCAAATCCCGAAGGGCTTTCAATCTCCGCCGACTCGCGCTTTGCCTGGGTGACGCTGGAGCGCAACAACGCCATCGCCAAGGTCGACCTGAAGTCGGCGAAGGTGGTGGAGATCTATCCGCTCGGCAGCCAGGACCACTCCCAGCCCGGCCATGGCTTCGATGCGAGCGACAAGGACGGTGGCGTCAACGTCAAGCCATGGCCGGTGCGCTCGTTTTACTCCCCCGACGGGATCGCGGTGGTCGGTGGCGGCCGACAGACCTTCCTGGTTACCGCGGACGAAGGTGATCCAAAGGACGGGGAGTGTGGCTACGGCGAGAAGGTCCGCCTGAGAAGCCTCGCGCTGGATCCAACCGCCTTCCCCAACGGCGCTGACCTGAAGAAGGACGCGAACCTCGGACGGTTGAATGTGACGAACGCCAATGGCGACCCCGAAGAGGACGGCGGACCTCGACGAGATCTATATGCTCGGCAGCCGCTCGTTCTCGGTCTGGACGATGGAAGGAAAGCTCGTCTTCAACAGTGGCGATGCGTTCGAGCAGATCACCGCGCAGGCGGTACCGGCTGCCTTCAACACGGGCGAGGACGAAAATCTCCTGGACTCGCGAAGCGACGACCGGGGCCCGGAGCCGGAGCACCTCACGGTGGGCAACGTGGATGGGCGCGACTACCTGTTTGTCGGCTTCGAGCGCATCGGCGGGTTCGTCGTCTACGACATCACCGACCCGGCCAAGCCGGTGTTCCAGCAGTACATCAACAACCGCGACTTCACCCTCGACCCGAAACCAAACTGCGGAACGAAGGGCTCGCCCGAGCTTCCCACCTGCGCGACGGTGGGCGATCTCGAGCCCGAAGGCTTCGTCTTCATTCCGAAGCAGGACAGCCCGATTGACGTGCCGCTGCTGGGGGTGATCCACGAGCTCAGCGACAGCACGACAATCTACCGCATTGACAGCCGCTGAAGCGGCCGAAGCAAAGGGGCGGCGGCCGCGCCGCAGCGATCATGTAGCGACCGTCGCCCCTCTTGCGCTACCCAGCCCGCTGGCGCTGTCCAGAACGCGTGCGGGCAGGTCACGACGGAACCGCCTTCCTCCGCTGGCCCGATGCCGATGGTGTAGGCGTACCCGCGGGTGCGGACGACGTTGTGCTTGCTCAGGGCCGGACAGATCGTTCGGCGCGGCAGCCGAGAACCGCCCCTGGAGCCACCCTGGAGCCGAGGGCGTCGTTGACTATGCGTCCCGGAGCGGCATTATCGCCAGCGTGTAGCGGAGGTTGCCAAGGCGGCCATCGAGCGCCATAGGGGCGCGACCGTCATCGCGTTACCAATTCCCTGGAAAGGGCGCGTAGCTCAGTCGGCAGAGCATCTGACTTTTAATCAGAGGGTCTTGGGTTCGAGTCCCAACGCGCCCACCAAAAAATAAATACGGTACAAGGTTTTAGGGAATATTAGCAGACCATCTTCCGACGATTGTACGATGGCGCTGTACGACGACGCATGCTCTCGCCGATGACGATGGCCGCCCCCGTCGGGGGCATTGCCGGCCGGCGCCTCCTGGCATAGCGTGTCGTCGCTGCTCTGGCTCCCGCGCATTGAAGGGGACTCGCCGTCATCGGCAGCGAGACCGGATCGGCGCTCCGCCTCCCAGAGCAGCCTCTTCCCCTTGCGGTAGCCCTCGCGAAAGACGCCGGCGGTGAGCACGATGTGTGCGCCTCGCGTGCGCCTCGCCGTGGCGGGCGGCGCCCTCGGGTAGCCGGATCGGTGCCGCTTCGGGGCCGAGGGCGGAGACGATCTCCGTGGTGATCTCGCCTAGGCGGTCCGAGCCCGGCTTCCTCTGGTTCTCGAAGACGCGCTGGCGCAGCCCGTTCCGCCGTCGAACAAGTGCATGTCGCCGATGCTATCGATCCACATCCACTCCGGCGTGGGGGAGTGCGGTGCGCGCGGCGCTCCGCCGCGTAGTAGACGAACCAATCACTGGTGCGGGCTCTCCGCGTTCAGCGGCCAGAAACCGGGGGGACGCCTGCGCGCCCGTTTCCTGTCAGATCACGCCACCCGTCGTTCGACGGGCGCGGTCGTTCCACGCCACGCAGAGGTCAGGGCACCGCGCGAAGCTACCCGAAGTGCAGCAGACTCGGGATGCTGAGGCTCTGTATCCTGCGATGGGTCGCGCCCCGCGTGCAGGCGCTACGCTTCCGGTTGAAGATGCCGAAGCTCAAGTCCGAGGGTCACACTCGGACGATCCGGGACGAGAAGGCGCTCAGATGATCAGCCGGCAAGACCTCCTCGGGGGCACTCCGCCTCCGCTCGCTCTCACCCCTGCCGACGTGCGCAAAGCCAGGGGCAGCTCCGGCCCGCCAGCTCGTGGTGTTGGACGACGATCCGACAGGCACGCAGTCGGTAGCCGAGCTTCCCGTGCTGAATTCGTGGGCGGTGCAGGATCTGCAGTGGGCGCTCGGCACTGGCGCCGCTGCCGTGTACGTCATGACCAATTCCCGCTCGCTCGACCCGCGCGAGGCCGCCGAGCGGAACCGCGACGTCGTCAGGGCCGCGCTTGCCGCCGCGCAGGCCCTTGGCGTCGAGGTCGATTTCGTCTCGCGATCGGACTCCACCCTGCGGGGGCATTTCCCTCTGGAGCCGCGGATCATCATCGAGGAGCTCGCGGCTGCGGGTCGCGCGACGGACGCGACGCTCGTCGTTCCGGCCTTCGGCGACGCCGGCCGCATCACCCTCAACTCCATCCACTACGCCGGCAATGCCGCCAGCGGTTATGTACCGGTCGGGGAAACCGAGTTCGCCCGGGACGCGACCTTCGGCTACCGCAGCTCCGATTTGCGCGAATGGGTGGAGGAGAAGTCCGGCGGCCAGATCCCCGCCAGCGAGGTCGTCGCCATCACCCTGGACGACATCCGCGCCGGCGGCGACGCAGTGGCCGACAAGCTGCTGCCGCTGTCCGGCGGCCGATGGGTGGTCGTCGACATCATCGAGGAGTCCGACCTTCGCTCCCTGGCGCTGGGGCTGCTGAAGGCCCAGGCGGCCGGCAAGCGCTTCGTGTTCCGGGTCGGGCCGCCCTTCGCCCGCGGCATGATCGGCCAGGATGTCCATCCGCCGCTCACGGCCGAAGAGATTGCTCCGATCCGCGGCGCCGCCTCGGTCTTCGGCGGGCTGATCGTCGTCGGCTCGCACGTCGACCTCACCACCCGCCAGCTCGACGCCCTGCGCGCGCGCCGGCGACCGGCGGAGTTCGAGATCGACGTCGCCAAGGTCCTTGGCCAAGCCCGCCAGGAGCACCTGGCAGGCGTCGTCGCCGAGGTTGCCGCGGCGCTGCGGGAGGGCAACGTGGTCGTCCGCACCTCGCGCATACTCGTTCGTGGCACCGACGGCGCGGACTCGCTGCAGGATCGCCCGGGCCGTGTCGGATGCCGTCGTGCAGGTCGTCCGCCGGGTCCTCGACATCGCTCCGCCGCGCTTCGTGATCGCCAAGGGCGGCATCACCTCGTCGGACGTAGCCAGCCGTGGCCTGGAGATCGGCCGCGCCATGGTCCGCGGGCCGATGCTGCCCGGCATCGTCTCGCTGTGGGAGCCGATCGACGGGCCCGCCCGCGGCATCCCCTACATCGTCTTCGCCGGAAACGTCGGGACTGAGGAGTCGCTGGCCGACGTCGCCGACACGTTGTCCAACTGACCTAGCCCGCAAGCCGGTGCCTGTAGAAGGGAGAAAGAAATGAGCCATCCCATTATCGCCGTGCTGGGGCTGGGAGCCATGGGTCTGCCCATGGCGACGCGGCTCGGCGAGCGCTTCAGCGTCCGCGGCTACGACATCAGCGCCGAGCGGCTGGCGCTCGGCGGAGAAGGCCGGCCTCATCCCCGCCGACAACGCCCGGGAAGCGGCGACCGGCGCCGACGTCGTCCTTCTTGCCGTGCGCAACAAGGCGCAGCTCGACGAGGCTCTCTACGGCATGGACGGGGTCGTCGGTGTGCTCGAGCCGGGCGCGGCCGTCGTGCTCACCTCGACGGTCGGCATCGACGCCGTCCGCGAGGTGGCCGGCCAACTGGCGCAAGCGAAGCTGCACCTGGTCGACGCGCCGATCTCCGGCGGTCCGGCCAGAGCCGGCAAGGGGGATCTGCTGGTAACGGTCGGCGCCGACGATGCCGCCTACACGGCCGCCCTGCCGGTGCTGGAACAGTTGGCGTCCACCCTGGTGCGGATCGGCCCGAAGGCCGGGGACGGCCAGGCGATGAAGACCGTCAACCAGCTCTTGTGCGGCGTGCACATTGCCGCAGGCGGCGAGGCCCTGGCCCTGGCCGAAGCCCTGGGCCTGGACCCGACCGTTGCCTTGAAGACCCTGATGGCCGGTGCGCGCGGCGTCCTTCATGCTCGGCGACCGCGGGCCGCGCATGCTGCAGGCCTACGACGAGAGCGGAGCCGAGGTGAAGAGCCGTCTCGACATCTTCGTCAAGGACATGGGGATCGTGAACAGCGCCGCCCGAGCCGTCGGCCTGGCGACGCCGATCGCCGCCGCCGCCGAGGGGCTGTACCTGATCGGCCAGGCCAACGGCCAGGCCGCGGCCGATGACTCCTCGGTCATCCGGGTGGTGGCTCCGCGCCGCCGCAAAGACGCGTAAGTCGCCAGGAGGCCTCACAGATGGGAACCGCTGGACTGTCTGATTACCGCGCTCGTTGCGGTCGCCATCCTTCTGGTCCTGGTGATCAGGCTCGAGTTGCCGGCCTTCGTGGCCCTGCTGCTGGTGAGCTTCGGAACTGCGCTGGTCACCGGCATTCCGCTTGCCGAACGTCGTTCCGGTGATGATCGCGGGCATGGGCAAGGTGCTCGGCTCGGTGGCCATCGTGGTCGGCCTGGGGTCGATGCTGGGACGGCTGATCGAGGTCTCCGGCGGCGCGGACAATCTCGCCCGGCGGTTCACCGAGGTCTTAGGCGCGAGGCGCGTCATTGCCGCTCTCACCGCCGCGTCGTTCATCCTCGGCATCCCAGTGTTCTTCGACGTGGGCTTCATCATCCTGGCGCCGATCGTCTTCGGCTTTGCCAAGGTCGCGAAGATCCACCCGATGAAGATCGCGCTGCCCGTCGGCGCCATCCTGCTCACCGTGCACGTGGCGCTGCCCCCTCACCCCGGCCCGGTCGCGGCGGCGGCGCTCCTGAACGCGGACGTGGGGCTGGTGACCCTGGTCGGGCTGATCATCTGCGCCGCCGTCGGCGTGGTCGGGTTCTTCGCGGCGAAGCTGTTCAGGGTTGACACGCTGATCCTCGGGCCTTCGCCGGCGACGGAAGCGATCTCCGATGAGCCGCCTCAGATAGACGGTTCGAAGCTCAAGCGAAAGGTGCCGAGCGCCGCGACCGTGGTGATGCTCGTCGTGCTGCCGATCCTGCTGATCATGATCGGCTCGGTGGCGGCGACGGTGCTGCCCAAGGGCCATCCGGTGCTCCCGTACGCGTCCCTGATCGGGGCGCCGGCGACGGCGCTGATGATCGGCCTGCTGGTCGCGTACCTCCTCATCGGCAACACGGCCGGGTGGAACAAGAGAGAGCGCAGCATCATCGCCGACTCCGCCTTGCCCATCGTCGCCATCATCATCTTCGTGACCGGCGCCGGCGGCGTGTTCGGGAACGTCCTCGTCGAGTCCAAGATCGGAAGCGCGCTGTCGCAGTCGCTGACGGCGATGGGGATGCCGCTCATCGTCGCCGCATTCGTCATCTCGCTCTCGCTGCGGGCGGCGCAGGGCTCGGCCACCGTGGCGATCCTGACCACCGCTGGCCTGCTGGCGGACGGCGTGGCAGCCGGCGGCTACAGCCCGTTGCAGATCGCGCTGGTCACCCTGGCGACGGGCTTCGGCGGTCTCGGGCTCTCCCACATCAATGATTCCGGGTTTTGGATCGTGACCAAGTACCTAGGGCTGTCCGTCGCCGACGGCCTGAAAACGTGGACCGCGCTCACGACCATCTGCGGCGTGACCGGCTTCCTGCTGACGTGGGCGCTGTGGGTCGTCGTGTAGGTCCCAGCCCCCTGCATGCGGCTTCTGGCGCGCGGCGATCTGCTTACCTTCTTGTGGCGGGAATTCTTGTCCGAGGCTAGGCTGGTGCCTACGGTAGCTTTCGCCGTGCGGGAGCGGGAAGCCATTCGACTGGAGGAGGAGAGCGTGCTGGTCCGTTACATGGACAAGGCTGCGGGTCCGGGTCCGGGCGAGGTCATCGTTGAGATAGAGACCAGCGCCGGAACGGTTGAAGAGGTTGTCGTGCACGACAGCCTGCTACGCAACGATAAGGTCATGGTCGAGAAGGTGCATCAGGAAGAGAATAAGATTTTGGTCGAGTTGCCCCGCGAATTTGCTGCAGGTAACTGGCGCATCTGGGTCTTCGCGAGCCAGACAGCTTAGGGTAGTCGTTGTTCTGAGGGAGCAATGATCCTCACAGACCGCGAGATCGAGACCGCGATTAGGTGCGGGCAAATCATCGTTGAGCCGCGTCCGGAGCCCACTGCGTTCAGCTCGACCAGCCTAGACTTGACGCTGGCTTCCGTAGGCCGTCGGTGGAACACTAGCTCAGGCCTGCTGATCAAGCCGGGCGACGCAAAGTACAAGTACACGGAAATGATGCGGCATCAGGAGGAAGTGCGCATCGACAACTACCAGTTGGAGCCAGGCCAGCTGTACTAGCATGGACGAATGAGCAAATTGAGCTGCCCACCTCATCCAAGATAGCAGCGCGCGTGGAGGGAAAAAGCTCGCTCGCCAGGATCGGTGTCGGCGTTCACGTTACGGCGCCGACCATACACGCTGGCTTCAAGGTGCGATCCAGCTGGAGATGCTGAATTTCGCAAGCCACACTATCGTTTTGACCTGTGGCTTGAAAGTTTGTCAGATCATTTTCGAACAAACCTTGGGTACTCCTGAGGCGGGCTACAAAGGGATGTTCTTCGGTCAGACCGCTTCCTAAGATACGGAGCGTCCGGCCGCAGCGGCCGGTACAATTCCCCCGCCATGCGCCTAAAAATCTTCCGCTCTAGGCGGCTTTCCTGCCGCTACATCAGCCCTCGCGCCTTTAGCGAGGTGGCGCCGGTGCGGGCGACGATGATGTGGTCGTAAAGCGCGATGCCGAGCTTGTCGGCGGCGTCGCGGATCTCCAGCGTCATCTCAACGTCGGCGCGCGACGGCGTCGGATCGCCGGACGGGTGGTTGTGGACCATGATCAACGCGGTGGCGCCCAGCTCCAGCGCCCGCTTCACCACTTCGCGGGGGTAGACCGGGGTGTGGTCGACCGTGCCGCGGCCCTGCACCTCGTCGGCGATGAGCTCGTTCTTGCGGTTGAGGAACAGCAGGCGGAACTGCTCGTTCGGCTCGTGGCTCAGGCAGGCGCGGCAGTAGTCGATCACCCGGCTCCACGACGACAGCACCGGCCGGCCCTCGATCTCGCTGCGGATCAGCCGCCGGGAGGCCTCGCGCACCGCCTTGAACAGGGCGAAGGTGCGGGCGTTGAGCCGCGGGTAGGCGGCGAGCCGGGCGGGATCGGCGGCGAGGACCGCGCCAAGACTTCGGAAGTCGGCAAGGAGCTGCTTCGCCAGCGGCTTGGTGTCGACCCGGTCGATGGAGTTGAAGAGCAGGAGCTCGAGCAGCTCGTAGTCGGCGAACGACTCGGTGTCGGCGGCGAGAAACGCTCGCGCAGGCGCTGGCGGTGGTCGTGATGGTGCGGCTTGGCCGCCGCTTCCGGTTTCGCCAACCCAGCGTCGGCCGCGATGTCGCCGACAGCGCCATCCGCCGGCGCGGGGCCGGACGACGGCTCTCGCCGCCGCGCCATCAGGCGGCGGCGTAGGGCGGCCGGTCGAGCCCCTTCGGCGAGCGGGTGAAGACCTCGCAGCCGTCGGCTGTCACCCCGATCGAGTGCTCGAACTGGGCCGACAGCGAACGGTCGCGGGTGACCGCCGTCCAGCCGTCCTTGAGGATCTTCACCTCCCAGCGGCCGGCATTGATCATCGGCTCGATGGTGAAGAACATGCCTTCGCGGAGTTCCGGGCCGGTGTTCGGCTCGCCGTAGTGGGGGATGTTGGGGGCATCGTGGAAGATGCGCCCCAGGCCATGGCCGCAGAAGTCGCGCACCACCGAGAACTGCTGCGCCTCGACGAAGCTCTGGATGGCGTAGCCGATGTCGCCGACCTTGGCGCCGGGGCGGACGGCCTCGATCCCCTTCCACATCGCCTCGAAGGTCACGTCGATCAGCCGCTGCGCCTTCACCCTGACCGCGCCGACCGCGTACATCCGGCTGCTATCGCCGTGCCAGCCATCGACGATGGGGGTGACGTCGATGTTGACGATGTCGCCCTCCTTCAGCGTCTTGTCGTCATCGGGGATGCCGTGGCAGACGACATGGTTAATGGAGGTGCAGATCGACCGCGGGAAGCCGCGGTAGTTCAAGGGCGCGGAGATGCCGCCGTTGTCGCGGATGAATTCGTCGCAGAGCGCATCCAGAGCGCCGGTGGTCACCCCAGGGACGACGTAAGGGGTGATGAAGTCAAGGGTCTCGGCGGCGAGCAGGCCGGCCCGGCGCATGCCCTCGAAGTGTTCCTCGGCGTGGATCTTGATCGTCCGGCTGTTTTCCCGGCCGAGAGCCAGGCTGACGTCGTTCATCACTGCCCCATGCCAGCAAAGCCGCGCGCGGGCGCAGGTTCGCATGATGCGCCGGCAAAAGCGAGCGGGTCGCCCACCCGGATCTCCTCAAGGCCTATAGTGCAGCGATAGCAGAGAACCTCCACGCCGGCGGCGATGGCGGCCTCCAGGGCACGGGCGTAGCCCGGGTCGAGGTCGTCGGCGACAGCGAAAAGGTCTCCGTCACCCCGCTGGGCGAGGAACAGCATCACCGCACGATGCCCTTCTGCCACGGCCGCCGCCAGTTCAACCAGATGCTTCACTCCTCTCGCCGTCACGCAGTCGGGGAACTCCAGGAGACCCAAGCGAGACGCCCGCTGCAGCGTCACGTTCTTGACCTCGACAAAGCACTTGGGGCGGTGCTTCGCTTCGAGCAAGAGGTCGATGCGGGCGTTGCGGCCCAAGCGAACCTCACGGCGGACGGTGTCGTAGCCGGCGAGCTCGGCGATGGCGCCCGCGGCGGTGGCCTCGGCGGCAAGGGCGTTTGGCCGGCCCGTGTTGATGCCGACGAGAACGTCACCAATGCGGATCAGCTCCCAGGTGAAGGCGAGCTTGCGCCGGTGATCCGGCGCCGGCGACAGCCACACCTCGGCGCCCGGTACGTCCACCGACAGCATCGAGCCGGAGTTCGGGCAGTGGGCGGTAACGATCTCGCCGCCTTCGAGGGCGACGTCGGCAAGGAAGCGCTTGTAGCGGCGGAGCAGGGTGCCGCGGATCAGGGGCGCCGCGAACCTCATCCGCCCGAAGCCCGGCCGGGCCAGAGCAGGTCGGCGCTCTCGCTCTCGAGCCTGGCCGCGGCGCGGGCGCGCTGGTGCATCGGCAGCTTGTGCTCCCCCCAGGCGCCATAGCCACCGATCAGCCGGCGAAGCGCCTGCTGCAGGGCGGCGACCTCGCCGTTCTGCCAGTAGGCCTCGCCGAGCTCTCCCTTCAGCCGCCGCAGCTCCGCCTGGATCTCGGCGATCTTCTCGTCGTCGCTCCGCTCATCGCTCATGGCGAGGCTTTCTCCCCCGCCGGGATCTCCGCCGTTCCCAAGGCCTCGGCAAGCCGGCTCTTGGCGCTGCCGGGCTGCAGCGGCTTCGGCTGCGACGGGTCGGGCGCCCAGGCGGTGAGATAGACGACCTGCACCGTGGCCGGCACCCGGCCTTTGGCGTCGCCGTAAAGCTCGCCATAACGCGCGAGCGCGGCAAACAGTGTCGCCCGGCGCGACGGCTGGCGGCGGCGCTCGATCACGGCGTTGGCCTCGCCGGCGCCGCGGAGGTCGCGCAGCAGGCTCAAAGGGTTGGGATAGCTGACGGTGATGGTCTCCAGGTCGGCAACCGGCAGGGCGAAGCCCGCGCGCAGAAGCAGGTTGCCGGCGTCGCGCACCTCAACGAACGGCGAGATCCGCGGGCTCAGCCCGCCCTCCTCAGCGATCTCGGCCTCGGCCAGCACCTGGCGCAGCTCCTTCAGCGTGTTGCCGCCGGGCATGGCGGCCAGGAACAGGCCGTCGGGTTTCAGCGCCCGGCGAATTTGGCTCAGCGCGCCGGGAAGGTCGTTGACCCAATGCAGGCTGAGCGAGCTCAGCACCAGGTCGAAGGCGCCCTCGGCAAAGGGAATGGCCTCCTCGTCGGCGACCACCGCCGGTGCCGGGGCGAGCGCCGCCATACGCGGCGACAGATCGCAGTGCACCAGCGTTTCGATGCCGCCGCGGCCTGCCAGCGTCGCGGCCAAAGCCCCGGTGTGGCAGCCGAGGTCGAGGGCGCGGGGAAAGCGCCGGTTGACGTCGTCGAGCCGGTCGGCGAGCCGGTCAGCGATCTCGCGGTGCAGGAAGTCATGCGCCGGAAGGGATGCTGCCGCCCGGTCCCGCCGCAGGCGGACGGTCCGGCGGTCGAACACGGTCATGCTGTCCGGCATCGAGCCCCGCAACAAGAACCCATATGGGTAAAGTAGCCGTTTTCGCGGCTTCGCATTCCTGGTATATGGCAGAGGCAATGGTTTCGGGCAAAGAGCAGCATGGGCAGGAAGCGCAGCGGCCGCATGCCAGCGCGGCGCCCAGATTGCGGCGGATCGGCCGGTTCCTGCTGGACGCGCTGCTGCCGCCGCAGTGCCTCGGCTGCGACGAGCTTCTTCGCGGCGAGGTGGCTCTGTGCCCGGCCTGCTGGGGCAAAATCCGCTTCATTGCCCCGCCCTTGTGCGAAGGCTGCGGCCTGCCGTTCGCGGCGGCCGCCGAGGCCGGCTCGCTCTGCGGCGAGTGCCTGCGCCGGCGACGGCTGTTCGAGCGCGCCCGCGCCGCGGTGGTCTACGACGACGGCAGCCGCCGTCTGATCCTGGCCTTCAAGCGCGCCGACCGCACGGACGCGGCGCCCGTCTTCGGCCGCTGGATGGCGAGGGCCGGCGCGGAGCTTCTGGCCGATGCCCGGCTCTTGGTGCCGGTGCCGATGCACTGGACCCGGCTCATCGCGCGCAAGTACAACCAAGCGGCGCTGCTGAGCCTGGCGATCGGGCGCGAGAGCGGCGTGGCAGTCGCGCCGGACACTCTGGTCCGCAGCCGGCGCACGCCGTCACTTGGCACGCTCGGGCCCACGGCGCGAGCCGAGGCGGTGCGCAACGCCGTCGCCGTCCATCCGCGCCGCGCCGCCGCGGTGAAGGACCGCCGCGTCGTCCTCGTTGACGACGTCCATACCACCAGCGCCACCGCCGAGGCCTGCACCGCTGCCCTGCTCGGCGCCGGCGCTGCCGCCGTAGACCTGCTGACCCTCGCCCGCACCGTCCGCGCCGCCTGAGCCCGGCCCGATCACCCTTGCCTCGACCCCCGTCCGAGGCGTTCCGGGCCGCCCGCCTCTCCAAGCACTTCCCCAAAAGGATTCTGTTCTCGGGAACCGCCGGCCGCGCTCGACGTTTGTCGCACAGCGGCGGCGGAGGGTCGCCACGGCGCACCTTGAAGGAAGGATGGGGATGTCACTGCTGGGATCGAAGAAGGGCGACGAGCACGCGAACGTGGAGCTGGGCGAGCAGAAGGTCAGGCGCGGCCAGGGCGGTGAGACGCATCAGGTCGCCGGGGGCGACGTCCCGGTTCTGACGACGCAGCAGGGCGCTCCAGTCGCCGACGACCAGAACTCGCTGAAGGCCGGCGCGCGCGGCCCGACGCTGCTGGAAGACCATCATCTTCCGCGAGAAAATCTTCCATTTCGACCATGAGCGGATCCCGGAGCGGGTCGTCCACGCCCGCGGCTTCGGCGCCCACGGCTACTTCGAGACCTACGAGTCGCTGGCCGACATCACCCGCGCCGACCTGTTCGCCCGTGCCGGCGAGAGGACGGAGGCGTTCGTCCGCTTTTCCACTGTGGCCGGCAACAAGGGCTCCTTCGACCTTGCCCGCGACGTCCGTGGCTTCGCGGTGAAACTCTACACCAAGCAGGGCAACTGGGACCTCGTCGGCAACAACATCCCGGTGTTCTTCGTCCAAGACGCGATCAAGTTCCCGGACATGGTGCACGCCGCCAAGCAGGAGCCGGACCGCGGTTTCCCCCAAGCGCAGACGGCGCACGACAACTTCTGGGACTTCATCTCGCTGATGCCGGAGTCGATCCACATGGTGATGTGGACCATGTCGGATCGGGCCATTCCGCGCTCGTTCCGATTCATGGAGGGCTTCGGCGTCCACACCTTCCGGCTGATCAACGCCGAGGGCAAATCGACGTTCGTCAAGTTCCACTGGAAGCCGAAGCTCGGCATGCAGTCGGTGGTGTGGAACGAGGCGGTCAAGATCAACGGCGCGGATCCGGATTTCCATCGCCGCGACCTGTGGCAAAGCATCCAGATGGGCGACTTCCCGGAGTGGGAGCTGGGCTTGCAGTTGTTCGACGACGCGTTCGCCGACCGCTTCGACTTCGACGTCCTCGACTCGACTAAGATCATCCCCGAGGAGGAGCTTCCGATCCGGCGGGTCGGCCGACTGGTGCTCAACCGCACCGTCGACAACTTCTTCGCCGAGACCGAGCAGGTCGCGTTCTGCACCGGCAACATCGTCCCGGGCATCGACTTCACCAACGACCCGCTGTTGCAGGGGCGGAATTTCTCCTACATCGACACCCAGTTGAAGCGCCTCGGCAGCCCCAACTTCACCCAGCTGCCGATCAATGCGCCGAAGTGCCCCTGGGCTCATTTCCAGCAGGACGGGCACATGGCCCTCCACAACCCGAAGGGGCGGGTGAACTACGAGCCGAACTCGTGGCCCCAGCCCGCCGGCGGGCCCCGTGAGGATCCGGAGAATGGCCTCCGCGCATACCCGGAGCGGATCGAGGGTGAGAAGCGCAGGCTGCGCGCGGAGAGCTTCGCCGACCACTACAGCCAGGCTCGCCAGTTCTACCTGTCGCAGACGAAGACCGAGCAGGGTCATATCGCCTCAGCCTTCATCTTCGAGCTGTCCAAATGCGACCGGGTGGACATCCGCGCCCGCGTCGTCTCGCATCTCATTAATGTCGACGAATTCCTGGCCAAGGAGGTGGCAACGGGGCTTAGGCTGAAGGAGATGCCGAAGCCCGCCGAGCCGGCGGTGCCGACGCGCAGGGACCTCAAGCCGTCACCGGCGCTGTCGATCATCGCGAACGCACCGAAGAGCTTCAAGGGGCGTAAGCTCGGCCTGCTGCTCAGCGACGGCGTCAGCGCAAGGCTGGTCGCCGGAGTGCAAGCGGCGGCCAAGGCGGAGGGCGCCCTGGTCGAGATCGTGACGCCGATGGTCGGCGGGGTCATGACCGACGCGGGCGCGCTGATCGAGGGCGACCAGAAGCTCGACGGCGGCCCATCGGTCCTCTACGACGCCGTTGCGGTGCTGCTGTCCGCGGAGGGCGCGGCGATGCTGACGAAGCACCCTGTGGCCCGGGACTTCGTCGCCGACGCCTACGCCCACTGCAAGTTCATCGCCTACACGGCCGAGGCCATGCCGCTGTTCGAAAAGGCGGGCATCGCCGCCGACATGGACGAGGGCTTCTTCCTGCTCAGCGACGCCACGGACCCCGCGGGCTTCATCAAGGCCTGCCGCGAGCTCAGGCTGTGGAACCGCGAGGCGAAGCTGATGAAGTAGGCGCCCGCCGAGTTGGAAGTCACCCCCATCCCGGCTTGTCCCGGCCGTCCATGGATCGCCGCAACACGTGCGGCGATGACGGTGGGGGGGCGGGAGCAGAGGCTAAGCCTCCGCCGGGTCGGTGTCAGCGTTCGTCATCCGCGGAGCGTGTCGCGCGCCCATGGAAGCAAGCGTCGGCGTTACGGGTTCTCGTCGGGAAGGTCCGTCGGCGAGCCCGTGGGCGTCCGTCCGCCGAAGCGGCGGGCACAGACGCTGGGCGAGGCGAACTGGACGCAGCTGTTCCAGCGCTCCTGGAAGATCGCCTCGTTCGCGGCGGTTCCCGGGATCCCCAGCCTGACGCTGCCCTCGCCGGTGCTGGGCGAGCCGCTGACCTCGCAGGCGGATAGCGGCGCGAGCAGGACGAGGAGCAGCGGCAGTCGCGCGGAGCGCATGTTGATCATCCTTCTTCCGCCTCACGCCACTCGCGCGTCGTCGTCGGCGAAGACGAAGGCGAGATCCGCGTCGGCACCCACGCGCACGCTCTCGCCGGGGCGCGGGTGGGCCACGCCCGGAACCAGTGCGTCGAGCGGCTCGGCAACGCCGGCAATCGACAGCCGTAGCCGGGTCAGGCAGCCGAGGAGCTGGACCGAAATCACCTCCGCTCGCGCCCCGTCCTGCGCCGGCGAGGCGAGCCGCAACCCCTCCGGCCGGATGAGGACCTCGGCGTTCGCACCCTCGTCGAGACCCGGTGCGGCAAAGGCGCCGAGCGGCGTCACCACTGCTCCGCCCTTGACCACGCCGCGGACCGCGTTCATCGGCCCGAACAGCCTCGCGATCGACCCATGCCGAGGGTGGCCGTAGATCTCCTCGGGCGTGCCCGACTGGACGACCCGGCCCTCGTACAGGATCCACAGCTGATCGGCAATGGCCATCGCCTCCTGCGGATCGTGTGTCACGACCAGCGTCGTCACCCGCCGCTCCTTGAGCAGCGCCAGCGCCTGGTCGCGGACGTCGGCGCGCAGCGTCACGTCCAGGTTGGAGAACGGCTCGTCGAGCAGCAGAATATCGGGCTCCGGCGCCAGTGCCCGGAGCAGGGCGCAGCGCTGCTGCTGGCCGCCGGAGAGCACGTGCGGGTAGCTGCGGGCGTAGCCTGCGAGGCCCATGCGGTCGAGCGCCTCGTGCAGCCTGGCGCGCGTCGCCGGCGAGTGGTCAGTGACGCCGAAGGCGACGTTGTCGAAGATGGTGAGGTGCGGGAATAGCGCGTAGTCCTGGAACATCAGGCCGACGCGGCGAGCCTCCGGCGGCACATGCAGGCCGGCGGCCGCATCGGCGACCAGGCGGCCGCCGATGATCACCCGCCCACCCGTCGCAACTTCAAGGCCGGCGGCGATCCGCAGCAGCGTCGTCTTGCCGCAGCCGGAGGGCCCGAGCAGACAGGCGACCTCGCCCGGGCGGACGGCGACGGTGACGTCGTCCAGCACGCGTTTGCCCTCGTAGGCGTGGTGGATGCCTTCGAGGCTGAGGTTCAAGGCAGCGCCTGTGCGGCCGTGCCGGGCCTCGAGCGGGCAATGGTCCGGCTGAGCAGGATGACCGGAACGAGGCCGATGCCGACGATGATCAGCGACGGGATCGCCGCCTCGGCCAGGCGCTCGTCGGAGGCGAAGTTGTAGGCCTGCACGGCCAGAGTATCGAAGTCGAACGGCCGCATCATCAGCGTCGCCGGCAGTTCCTTGACCACGTCGACGAAGACGAGCAGGGCGGCGGCGAGCAGGCTCGGGCGCATCAGCGGCAGGTGCACCCGGCGCACCGCCGCGAGCGGGCCGCAGCCAAGGACCCGGGCGGCGCCGTCCATGTTGGGGTTGATCTTGCCCAGGCTCGCCTCGATGGCGGTGAACGAGACGGCGAGGAAGCGGACGAGATAGGCGTAGATCAGCGCCGCGATGGAGCCGGTGAGCAGCAGCCCGGTGGAGACGCCGAAGGTCGCCCGCACCCAGCCGTCGAGCGCATTGTCGGCCGCCGCACTCGGGATCAGCACGCCGACCGCCATCACCGCCCCCGGCACGGCATAGCCGAGGCTGGCGAAGCGGTTGGCGGCATGGGTGAGTGGCGAGGGTCTGAGCCTCGCGCCATAGGCCATGGCGATGGCGGTGACGACCGCGAGCGCGGCGGTGATGCCGCCGAGGACGAAGCTGTTGCGCACCAGCTCGAGGTAGCGGCTGAGCCGGCCAGGCTCATCGACGCCGAGGGCCATGCCGGCCAGGACCAGCACGGGCAGGAGAAAGCCAAAGGCAACCGGGACGGCGCAGGCCAGCACCGCACCCGCCGCCCGCACCCCGCGCAGCCGGTAGGCCGGGAGGCGGCGGTAGCGGGCCGAGGTATGGTGGAAGCGCGCCTGCGCCCGGCTGTGGCGTTCCAGCAAGACCACGGCGAGAACGATGGACAGAAGCACCGCCGAGAGCTGCGCCGCCGCCACCCGGTCGCCGTAGGAGAGCCAGGCGCGGACGATGCCGGTGGTGAAGGTCTGCACACCGAAGAAGGCGACAGTGCCGTAGTCGGCCATGGTTTCCATCAGCGCCAGCGCCGTGCCGGCGACGATGGCGGGACGCGCCGCCGGCAGCGCCACCCGGCGGAAGCTTTGCCAGGGGTTGCAGCCCAGCGTGCGGGCGACCTCGAGCGTGCAAACCGACTGCTCGAGGAAGGCGGTCCGCGCCAGCAGGTAGACGTAGGGGTAGAGGACCAGGACCAGCATGACGGTGGCGCCGGCGGCGGAGCGAATCTGCGGAAACCAGTAGTCGCGCGCGGCCCAGCCGAACAGCTCGCGCAACGTGGTCTGCACCGGCCCGGCGAACTGAAGCACGTCGGTATAGGCGTAGGCCATGACGTAGCCCGGCACCGCCAGCGGCAGGACCAGCGCCCAGGCGAAGACGCTCCGGCCAGGAAAGCGGCAGACGGTGACCAGCCATGCGGTCGCCGTCCCCACGATGGTGACGCCGACGCCGACGCCGAGGCTCAGCTGCAGCGTCGTCAGCGCGTAGCCCGGCAGCACCGTCGTCGCCAGATGCGCCGCCGCTCCCTCCGCCGGCAGCAGCAAGTGCAGCAGGATCGCTGCGATCGGCAGGGTGAACAGCAGCGCGATCGCGATCGGCAGGGCAATGACGACGACGGCCCCGGCGCTCGACCCCGTCGGCCGCCACGCCCGCGCCGGTATGCGCCGGGGCGACGGCGTCTGGCTGGGCCAGGGTCACCTGTGCGCCGTGATCGAGCATATTACCCCGTCTTCGCGATCTTGCTTCCGCCGCCGCCCAGCGTGCCGGCCCGGCAGGAGCGTCCGGATCGGCGGTTACTTCCAGCCGGCGCGATCGAAAATCTTTTGCGCCTCCGCCTGGTTCTTGCCGTACACCGCGACGTTGATCGGATCAATCTTGAAGCTGCCGAGCGACAGCAGCGCCTCGTTGGCCTCGATGCCGGCGACGACCGGGTATTCGTTGTTGCCCTCCGCGAAGTGGCGCTGCGCCTCGTCCGAGGCGAGGTACTCGAGGAAGCGCACCGCCTGCTCCTCGTTCGGCGCATTGCGGGCGACGCCGGCGCCGGAAATGTTGACGTGGGTGCCGCGGTCCTGCTGGTTGGGGAAGACCACGGCGAGCGTCTCGGCGATGGCCTTATCGGCCGCATCGCTCGAGCGCATTAGCCTGACGAAGTAGTAGGTGTTGGCGAGGGCCACGTCGCATTCGCCGGCGGCGACGGCCTTGATCTGATCGGTGTCGCCGCCCTGCGGCGGCCTCGCGAAGTTGGCGACCACGCCCTCCGCCCAGCGCTGGGCCGGCTCCTCGCCCAGGTGCTCGATCAGCGCGCTCATCAGCGAGAGGTTGTAGATGTTGGAGCCGGAGCGGATGCAGACCCGGCCCTTCCAGCGCGGGTCGGCGAGGTCTTCGTAGCGGGTCAAGGTCTTCGGATCGTCGACCTTGGCCTTGTCGTAGACGATGACGCGCGCCCGCTGGGAGAAGCCGAACCACTGGACGGACGGGTCGCGGAGGTTCGCGGGGACCCGCTCGTTCAGCACCTTGGAGCTCACCGGTTGGAGGATGCCCGCCTGCTCCGCCCGCCACAGCCGGCCGGCGTCGACGGTGATGAGCACATCCGCCGGGCTGTTCGCGCCTTCGTTGCGGATGCGTTCGATCAGGGCGTCGTCGCTGCCCTCGATGCGGTTGACCTTGATGCCGGTCGCCTCGGTGAAGCCGGCGTAGAGCTGCTCGTCGCTCTGGTAGTGCCTCGACGAGTAGATGTTCACCTCGCCGGCTCTTTCGGCAGCGAGTGCGGCGGCGGTGGCGGCGAGCCATGGTCGAAAGGCCGGCAAGCCACTTACGAGCGCGGCAAAGGCCGGACCCGCGATGGCGAGGCCGCGCCCGCGGGCGGCGCGAGTGAAGAAGGCAGAGCGAACGTCCGTCTGGTCATGATGCGAGATCCCGATTCGGCCGGCCGGCGCCCCTGGACGCCCCGGCCGGCTTGCTGTAATTAATTATCATTCTCATCTTGTAGCAGGGGATGGGGCGGGGGGCAAGGCTGTGGTGATAACGCCGACGCCTGAGCACCTAGTAAGAGCGTCCAGAGGACGCTCTACGGCGAGTGCCTCGAGTTCAAGCCTTGCTGGACTGGACATGAGTGGCGTTTCCGGCGCCATTGTAAATGACTTAGGTATTCCTTAACCAACTTGTGCGACCCTTAAAACAAGATGTTTTTTGTTTACTTTGCAGGACTAAAGGAGAATCGATATGATACCCTCGGGTTTTTTTAAAGGTGTTAGAGAAGGAGAAAAAAACAGATACCTTTTTTCTTATTTACTTTCCTAACATTTAGCTTGCTGCAGTCTTGCGCGGGCACCAAGGGAGACCCTCGCTATGTTTAAGATCTACTCGCAAAAAAGTATGTAGGCAAGGAAGTAGATCTGGCCGTGCTAGATATGGGCGCGCCAGCCTACATCTCTTACCTTGATAGCGGGAGAAAAGTCTATACTTGGGAGCGCCACACGAATAAATATAGCAGAAATGTATTCATTAAGTCTGATGAAAGATGCGTCGTAAGTCTCCTAACAGACACAGAAGGGCATTTGGTCGAGCTTGTGGGCAAGGTTGATGATAGCCTAGGGGCATGGCAATTTAGCTACTGCGCTGAACAACTAGACTTGTGAGTGGCGTGCCCGGCCGGTGGGGTCACATAAATACATGCACGAGGTGTACAGATACGGTTATCGGCTGACAGGTGCCGCCTTGTCGGGTGAGGTTCAGGCGGCTTTCATCTCCGTAGGGGCCAGGACAATTTTTTCAACATCCTGCGTAAAGGACGGTAACTTTAACTTTATCGCCTTGGTTCATCGCCTCCACCGGCGTCCCGATCACTTCCCAAACGCGAGGGTCAGCAGGTCCATCACCGCGTGTCCGACAGCGCGCCCCGCACTGGGCTCGTTGCCGAGAACGTACTCGTAGGTTGCCACCGTGCCGCCGTCCGTCTGGGTTGCGAGGGAGACCGGCTGCCCGAGCGCCAACTCGATCTTTCCTCGCAAAGCGCCCTTCCGAATGTTGCTCAGGTTAGGCTCTTCGTCGCTGGCGGCAGCCATATAGACTGAACACCCGCCTGAGCTGAGAGCAGCGAAGCATAGGGCCGCATGAAACAAGAAGCGCATACCAAGCTCCTAGATTGACTCCTATTGCTTCATCCTCATATCTCCTGGTGTACGGTTGGTTAAGGTCGGGAATGCCATCAATTCGTTCCGATCCGATTTTATTATTGTACGCAAATAGAGGGGATATCGTTCGCTTGGCCTCTGGATGAGCCCACACCGCCGCGCGCTGGTAACAGGATGATGTACCGGCGCTGGAGGCCGCGCCTGCGCGTAGCGGTAGCCGGTTCCTCTGCAAACAGTATGTCATCGCGAGCCGCGAAGCGGCGTGGCGATTCAGTATGGCACTGGAGTTCTGCGTCAGTATTCGCCTTCTTGCAGTGAGAAGCGAAGGTGCAAGAAACGTTGCGTCGCTGGTCTTGTCAATTATTGGAAACGACGACCTAGCCCGCTTTATGCACTGCGGTACTTTAGTCTTGCCTGATGCACTGGTTGCATCATCTTCTGGTTGTGTCCAGGCATGGCGGGTTTGGCCGCTGTTGGCGGCGGATGGCGTTTGATCGGGCTGGCGGTTGAGGGGGACGGGGTGAAGGCGGGGCGTCCTGCCCCTGTGTTCATCGGATGAGCCGCGGCAGGCGGCCGATGGCCAAGTGCCAGATCGCCTGATCGGGGGCGCTGGTTGGCAGATGGATCTTGATCTTGGATTTCATCTCGACGACGCGGGCGGCGGTCTTGATCAGCCGGAGCCTCAGCGTGTCGAACTGGGCGACGCGCCAGGATGAACGTCGGGGCATCAGGGCGCGCAGGCTCCACAGGAGCCAATAGGCGCCGGCGTGCAGGAACAGCCGGAACTGGTTGGCGGTGGCCTTGGGGCAAGACGTGCGGTCGGCGGCGAGGTGGGTTTTCCAGGCCTTGATGTGGTTTTCCGCTTGGCCGCGCCGGCAATAGAGATCCTGATACAGCGATCCGCCGCTGCCGTGGTCGAGGCTGGTGACGACGAAGCGGGTATCGGTGCCGTCGCTGCCGGCCTCGACGCGGGCGATGATGCGGCGGACCCGGCTCCAGGTTTTGGCGGCGTCGTAGAACTCCTTGAAGCGGCGAACCTTGCCCGCGGCCGGAGCGGCCCTGAACCGGCCGGAGGTGCTGTCCTCGAGGCCGATGACGTGGCGCTTCAAGGTGCGGGTCGGGGCGAGGCCGAACACGTAGTCGAGGCCGTTCGCCTCGCACCAGTCGAACACCTCCGGGCAGGCGTAGTGGCTGTCGGCGCGGACCAGGATCTGCACGTTCGGCCAGTTGGAGCGGATCGCCCGCGTCAGCCGGCGGAGAAACGCCCGGATCTCGACGCCGTTTGGCCGTCTCGCCGGGCGCAGGAGCGCCGTGACGAAGCGACCATCGGCATCGAAGACGACGATCGGCTGGAAGCCGTAGTCGTCGTAGTGAGCGTTGAACAGCCGCAGCTGCTGGCCGCCGTGCACCGCATCGAAGGTGTCGTCGATGTCGAGCGTGATCCGCCGCGGCACCTGGCGAAACGAGCCGCAGTAGACGTCTACCAGGGCCCGGGCCAGACGCAGCAGCGTCCGTGCGTCCGGCAGGTTCTCCAGCCGCGAGATGGTCGACTGCGAGCACAGATCCCGATCCGATGGCAGACGTTCGAGCGCCAGCTTGAACAGCGGATCGGTGCGCAGGCCGACGGCGTCGTTGCCGTCCTCGTAGCCGGCGGCGATCATCAAGAGGCGGAAGCGGATGATGTCGGCGACCGTATGCAGGGTACTGCCCGGATCACGCGGATCGTCGATGCAGGCGGCCAGCCGCTCGGCGACGTTCAGCCGCTGCTCGATCTCGCGCAGAACCAACAGACCGCCGTCGGACGACAGCCGGCCGCCGTCGAAGCGGGCAACGACCGCCTTGCCCTCGATCGATGACAGGCCAGGCAACGGCAGGGTAGGATCAACCATGGCGGGTGAGCGCTCCGGAAACGACATGGATTGGCTTCAGCAACCGAATCCTAAGCGATTCCAGAGGCCTACGCTACACCCGCCAACCTCGATGCATAATCCGGGCTAAGCGCCTACCCCAGCACGCGGCCGGCGACGGCGTCGAGCATCGCCACGACCTCCGGGTCGCGGGCCTCGGGCGGGGTGATGATGGCGGTGGCCAAGGCCGTGTGGCAGCCCTCAGGGCAGGAGCCGTGCCTTCGGCCCAGCGCCGGAACCACGTCGCGAACGAGCGACCGGGCCCGGGCCGCGTTCTCGGTGAGCACCCGGATGATCGCCTCGACGCTGACGTGATCGTGGTCCGGGTGCCAGCAGTCGTAGTCGGTGACCATGGCGACGGTGGCGTAGCAGAGCTCGGCCTCGCGAGCCAGCTTGGCCTCGGGCATGTTGGTCATGCCGATGACGTCGCAGCCCCACGAGCGGTAGAGCTCCGATTCCGCCTTGGTCGAGAACTGGGGGCCTTCCATCACCAGGTAGGCGCCGCCGCGCACCGTCAGGACGCCGGGTCCGCGTGCCGCCTGTTCCAGCGCATCGCCGAGCCTGGCGCAGACCGGATTGCCGAGGCCGACGTGGGCGACCAGGCCCTCGCCGAAGAAGCTTTTCGCGCGGGCAAACGTGCGGTCGATGAACTGGTCGACGAGGACGAAGGTGCCCGGCGCCAGCGTCTCCTTCAGCGAGCCGCAGGCGGAGAGCGAGATGACCTCTGTCACGCCGGCGCGCTTCAGCGCATCGATGTTGGCCCGGCCGTTGATGGCCGACGGCGGCAGCCGATGGCCGCGGCCATGGCGGGGGAGAAAGGCGACCTTGCAGCCGCCGAGGTGGCCGATGAGGAGCTCGTCCGACGGCCGGCCGAAGGGCGATGCGACGGCCACCCACTGCGCCCCCTCCAGGCCCTCGATGTCGTAGATGCCGCTACCGCCGATGATGCCGATGACCGGCGGCGTTCCCGGGTCTCTCATGCGCCGCTCCCCGCGTTGGAGAAGAAGCGCGCACTGTTTCAGCTAAGTGCTATGCGTTCAACGGTCGCAGCTCCGCGAAGATCCTGCGGGGCCGGCGGACCGTCGTTAACCCGCAGGCAGCGTCATCAGCTCGGTTCTGGGGCCTCCCGAACCACCATTTGTTACCCCCGGACTTGCCTCGGGGTCGAGTGAAGGCGTAGATGGCCGTAATAAGTCCGGCCATGACGGCTGGAAACGGCAGTGGCGCCTTAAGGGTCTGTTTCAAGCGGGTTACGCCCTTGCTCTAAACGGCCTGCCGCAGTGCCGCCGCCGGCAGCGCCCGGACCATGCAAACCGCCGTTTCCGGGCAGAGGTGGGTGAACTCCTCGGAGGCGGCGATCCCCGTCGGCACGGTCGTGCGCTCGGCGTCGGCGAAGCCGAGCTTGGCGAAGAAGCCGGGCGCCGAGGTCGTGAGCAGCCACACCCGCTCGATGCCGTAGTCGCCGGCCAAGGCCAGCAGCCGCTCGATCATGGCCCGGCCGCGGCCCCTGCGGCGGGCGCGGATGAAGATCACCGCCGAGCGCAGCAGCGCATCGGGGCCGCTGATCTCGAGCCCAACGTAGCCGACGATCTCGCCGGCGACGGACGCGCAGAAGAAGCGCTTGCTCGTGCCGCCCAGGTCCTGATGCGGCAGCTCCGCCTCGCGCAGCGTCGAGGCGAGGTCGTCCATGCCATCGCCGGGAAGCGGCTCGAGGATCAGCTCTTCGCGCTCGATCATGAGAGGACGCATGCCCTAGGTGCCCGCAGCCGGAGCGCACCCGATCGTTCAACGAACGGTCATATTAGTCCGCGCCGCGGAGGCGCTTCAATGCCAATCGGGGAACCGCCGGGCGCCGTTCGTCCTACGCAAGCAGCGCCTTGATCTGCTCCGGGCTCAGGACCTTGCCGGACGACCGCACCTTGCCGTCGATCATCAGCGCCGGCGTCATCATCACTCCGGCGTCGACGATCTCGTTGCGGTCGGTGATTTTGCCAAGCGTGTAGGCCATGCCGAGGTCCTTCGCCGCGGCTTCCGCATTCTCGGCGAGCTTGACGCACTTCGCGCAGCCCGAGCCCAAGATCTTCAGATCGACCATAATGATGCTCCTCAACCCCAATAGGTGCCGTAGATCATGCCGCTCGCGGTCGCCATGACCACGACCAGGGCGACGTAGACGAGCGTCTTCTCAGTGCCGAGAAAACCGCGTATCACCAGCATGCTGGGCAGCGACAGGGCGGGGCCGGCGAGCAGTAGCGCCAACGCCGGGCCCTTGCCCATGCCGGCGCCGATAAGCGCCTGGGTGATGGGGATCTCGGTCAGCGTCGCGAAGTACATGAAGGCGCCGGCAACGGCGGCGAAGGCGTTGGCGGCAAGGGAGTTGCCGCCGACCGCGGCGGCGACCCACGCGGACGGGATCAGCCCCTCGTGGCCGGGGCGGCCGAGGAGGAAGCCGGCGGCGAGCACGCCCAGTAGCAACAGCGGCAGGATGAGCTTGGCGAAGCCCCAGGTCTGCTCGAACCACTCCTGGCCGGCGCCAGGCTGCAGGGCGGCGACGAGGCACAGCCCGATGACGCCGGCGGCGATGGCCAGCTGCGGCTGCTGCGGCACGGCGATGGCGAACGCCACGACCGCGGCGGCGACGAGCCCGACCCGCCACCATACAAAGCCGAAGCCCAGCACCAGGGCGAGCATGACGCCCGCGGCGCAGGCCGCCGCCAGCGGCCACTTCCAGGCGAAGAGCGCATGCCAGACGGCGCTGTCCTCCGCCTCCGCCGGCGCCCAATTGGCGAAGACGAGGAAGGCGATCATCAGCGCAAAGAGGGCGCCGACTGCCGCCGGGCGGAAGGCATGGCCGTCGTCGGGAAGAACCAACTCGGCGCTGGCAGCGGCCGCCCTGCGCTCGCGCTCCTCCCGGCGGTACAGTCCGGCCATTGCCAGCCCGATGAGCACGGAGAAGGCGACGGCGCCGACAGCCCGGGCAAGGCCCAGCTCATGGCCAAGGACCTTCGCGGTCAGCACGATGGCGAGGACGTTGATTGCGGGCCCCGAGTAGAGGAAGGCGATCGCCGGGCCGAGGCCGGCGCCGCGGCGATACAGGCCGCCGAACAGCGGCAGCACGGTGCACGAGCAGACGGCGAGGATGGTGCCGGAGATAGAGGCCGTGCCATAGGCCACGGCCTTGTTGGCGTCCGCGCCCAGCAGGCCGATGACCGCGCCCTGGCTGATGAAGACGGCGATGGCGCCGGCGATCATGAGCGCCGGCAGCAGGCAGGAGACGACGTGCTCGCGGGCGTACCACTGCAGCAGGGCGAAGGCCTCGTGCAGCGAGCCCTCGAACCTCGGGGCGTCGAACGGGACCCACAGCGCGGCGAAGAACGCCGCCGCCAGCAGCAGCAGCGTCCGCCCCTCGGTCCGCCATTCGAACGGCATGCTCGCCCCACTCCCTACGGCACGCGGCGCGTCCGCCACGCCGCCCGGATCATACAGCCGACATCGTTTCGGCTTAAGCTGGCCGTTCGTACCAGCCCCTGGTGGCGTTGGTGATACGCACCACCGACAGCATCACCGGCACCTCGACGAGGACGCCGACCACCGTGGCCAGCGCCGCCCCGGACTGGAAGCCGAACAGCACGATGGCGGTGGCGACGGCCAACTCGAAGAAGTTCGAGGCGCCGATCAGCGCCGAGGGCGCGGCGACACAGTGGGCAACGCCGAGCTGGCGGTTGAGTAGATAGGCGAGGCCGGAGTTGAAATAGACCTGGATCAGGATTGGCACCGCCAGCATGGCGATGATCAACGGCTGGGCCAGGATCTGCTCGCCCTGGAAGCCGAACAGGAGGACCAGGGTAGCGAGCAGCGCCACGAGTGACACCGGCTGCAGCCGGTGTAGCGTCCGCTCCAGCGCGCCGCCGCCGCGCCGGATCAGGGCGCGCCGCCACACCTGCGCGGCGATTACCGGGATGACGACGAACATCGCGACCGAGATGATCAGCGTCTCCCAGGGCACGACGATCGCCGACAGCCCGAGCAGCAGGCCGACGATGGGGGCGAAGGCGAACACCATGATGGTGTCGTTGATGGCGACCTGGCTCAGGGTGAAATGCGGCTCGCCGTTGCAGAGGTTGGACCAGACGAAGACCATCGCCGTGCAGGGCGCGGCAGCGAGAATGATCAGTCCGGCGATGTAGGAGTTGATCTGGTCCGCGGGCAGGTAAGGGCGGAAGACGACGCCGATGAACAGCCAGCCGAGCAGCGCCATGGAGAACGGCTTCACCGCCCAGTTGATAAACAGCGTCACGCCGACGCCGCGCCAGTGCTCCTTGACCTGGTGCAGGGCGCCGAGGTCGATCTTGAGCAGCATCGGCACGATCATCAGCCAGATCAGCACCGCCACCGGCAGGTTGACCTTGGCGATCTCGGCCCGGCCGATGGCCTGGAAGGGCCCCGGGAACCAGTGGCCGAGCGCGATGCCGGCGATGATGCAGAGCGCCACCCACACGGTCAGGTAACGCTCGAACACGCTCATGCCCGGCCGGGCCTCTGCCGCTTTCGCCAGATGGTCCTGGGTGGCGAGGGGGATGTCGTTGCGGCTCATCCCCGCTCGCTTCCTGTCTCCGGGCCAACGACTACCTCCCCGTCCTCCTTCCGGAACGGGCCGCGCTGCGGATTCGGCAGGATGTCGAGGACCGTTTCCGACGGCCGGCACAGCTTGACGCCGAGCGGGGTCACGACGATCGGCCTGTTGATCAGGATCGGCTGCGCGATCATGAAGTCGATGAGCTCATCGTCGCTGAACTTCGGGCCGTCGAGGCCGAGCTCGTCGTAGGGCGTGCCCTTCCGCCGGAGCAGCTCGCGCGGGGAGATCCCCATCTGTCGGATCAGCTCCGCCAGCTCTGGCCGGCTTGGCGGCGTCTGCAGGTACTCGATGATGCGCGGCTCTTCACCCGAGTTCCGGATCATCGACAGGACATTGCGCGACGTCCCGCACGCCGGGTTGTGGTAGATCGTGATCGTCACCGCAGCCTCCTTGACGTTTATATCCGCAGATCTCGGGACGCCCCTGGCAGCAGTCCTCGGTGAGGAAGGCGAGCAGGCGGCGGGTGCCTTCAACGTCGACGGCGTAGAAGATCCGCCGTTGCAGGCGCCACGAGCGGAGCAACCCGGCGCGCTCGAGCTGGCCCAGGTGATGCGAGAGCGTCGAGGGCGGGACGGCGACGCGCCCAGCGATGTCGCCGGCGGATAAACCCGACGGCCCTTCCCGGACCAGGATGCGAAATACGGATAGCCGATGCTCGTGGGCAAGAGCAGCCAGCGCGCCGACGACCCGCTTCGCTTCCATAATTCGACGATAGTCGAATCGACGGGCTCCGTCAACAGCCGGCCATAGGCTGCGTCGCCGGCGGTCCGGCTGCGCCTCGACCCGCCTACGCCTTCGCTCGGCGCCGGCTCGTTGCAACGACGGCGTTGCTCTGATCCACCGCGATCGGACGATCCAACCAGATCGGACGACCCATTAAGCTCTCGCGTGCTCTTGTTGCGCCTCGAACAGCACTGCCGCGAGCTCGTTCAGCCCCTCCGCCTGGGCGCGTTCGGAGATCTCGCCGAGTGGGGCCTTGCGGTCGATGGCCTTCGCCGTCTCGCTTCCGTCCGGAAGATCCTCACGGAAGGTGGCGAGGCGCTCGCGAACCACCTCCTCCAGGCTCGCAGCCTTGTCCGGCCTGGACTGCCCGTCCTCCTGCTGGGCCTCGAAGAGGACCGCGGCGAGTTGGTGGACACCGTCCTCCTCGGCGCATTCCGAGATCTCGGCGATGGGTGCGCCGCGGTCGATGGCCTGTGCGGTCTTGCTGTTGTTCGGCAGATCCCGGCGGAACGTCTGCAACACGCTGTCGATGTCGCTGGTCTTCATCGTCGCTCTCCTCCGTCTCGCGGCTCAGGACCCGGATGCCCGGTGCTCGAACCAAATAAGCGTACTCCCGCATCCGGTCGGATCGCAACGGGCGAGCAGGCGGGTGAAGGCGGGCGCGGGGCCGGCGGCTTCAGGAGAGGAAGCGCCGCCGTGCCTCGGCGGCGGCGGCGCGCACGAGAGCAGGCGCGGTACCGCCCTCGCTGACCCGGCTGGCGGCCGATTGCTCGATGCCGAGCACCGAATAGACGTCCTCGCTGATCAACGGCTCCACCGTCTGCATCTCGGCGAGCGGCAGCTCCTCCAGGGCGCAGCCGCGGTCCTCGGCCATCTTCACCAAGGCGCCGGTGATATGATGGGCTAGGCGAAAGGGGATGTTCGCGACCCGCACCAGCCAGTCCGCCAGATCCGTGGCCCCGGCGAAGCCCTTGCCGGCGGCGGCGCGCATGCGGGCGGTGTCGAAGTGCGCCGTCTCGATCATCCCAGCCATGGCGGCCAGGCACAGCGTCAGGCTGTCAGCGGCGTCGAAGACGGGCTCCTTGTCCTCCTGCAGGTCCTTGGCGTAGGCGAGCGGCAGGCCCTTGAGCACGATCAAGAGCCCGGTCAGGGCCCCGATGATCCGCCCCGGCTTGGCCCGGACCAGTTCGGCGGCGTCCGGGTTGCGCTTCTGCGGCATGATCGAGCTCCCGGTCGAGAACTGGTCGGCCAGGCGGACGAAGCCGAACGGCTCGGCGCTCCAGATCACCAGCTCCTCCGCGAGTTCTGGAGAGATGCACGGCGGCAAGCGAGGCGGCGGCCAGGAACTCGACGGCGAAGTCGCGGTCGGAGACGGCGTCCAGCGAATTGGCGCACGGCCTGGCAAAGCCCAGCGCATGGGCGGTCATCCGCCGGTCAATGGGGAAGGAGGTGCCGGCCAAGGCCGCGGCGCCCAGCGGGCACTCGTTGAGCCGGGCGCGGGCATCGCGGAAGCGGCCGCGGTCGCGGCCCAGCATCTCGACGTGGGCGAGGAGGTGGTGGCCGAGGGTCACCGGCTGCGCCGTCTGCAGGTGGGTGAAACCCGGCATGATCGTCGCCGCATGCGCGTCGGCGCGATCGATCAACACCTCCTGCAGCCGGACCATTCCGGCGTCGAGGTGGTCGAGCGCGTCGCGCAGCCACAGCCGGAAGTCGGTGGCGACCTGGTCGTTGCGCGACCGCGCGGTGTGCAGCCGGCCGGCGGCCTCCCCGATCAGCGCCGCGAGCCTGGCCTCGACGTTCATGTGCACGTCCTCGAGCGCCCGATCGAAGGCCAGCTCGCCCGCCTCGGCCTCGCGGCGCACGATCTCCAATCCCTGCAGGATCGCGCGGCCGTCGTCCTCGCCGATGATGCCCTGGCGGATCAGCATCTTGCAGTGGGCCAGCGAGGCCGTGATATCGTGGAAGACGAGGCGGCGGTCGACGTCGATGGAGGCGTTAATGGCCTCCATGATTTCCGAAGGCCCGGCCTCGAACCGACCGCCCCACATGGGGCTGGTCTTGCCGGCATCGTCCTCGCTGGAGCCGGTCACGGGCGCCGCTCCGCCGGGTCTGGGACGCGTCGGCGGTTCAGGATGCTGCTGGAGATGCTGCTGGAGACGGTCATGATTGCTCGCGTCCTCGTTCGTTCGCTTGCTGCGGTGCCCTTATTGATGATCGCTCTCGCCGGCGCAACCGCGGCAAGAGCCGACTGCAGCAGCCCGCCGCCAGCTCTCAGCCGGTTCCAGGCGGGTTCAGGCGGGGATGCGCCGGCCACGGCCTTCTTCGTTAATGGCGAGACCGAGCGCACGTTCGCCGACTTCAAGGGGCAGGCATTGGTCGTGAACCTGTGGGCGACCTGGTGCGCGCCGTGCGTCACCGAGATGCCGGCGCTGGACCGGTTGAGCGAGACGGTCGCGGAGGACGGCATTGCCGTCCTGCCGCTGTCCGCCGACCGCGAGGGCGCGCCGGTGATCGAGGCGTTCTTTGCGACCAACGGCATCGGCCACCTGCCGGTGATGGTGGATCGGATGGGCAAGGTGGCGCGCGCGCTGGGGGTGCCGGGCCTCCCGACGACGATCCTCTATGACTGGGAGGGCCGGGAGGTGGGCCGCGTCGTCGGCACCGCCGAATGGGACACGCCGGAAGCGGTGGCCTTCCTCCGCGGCTGCCTGGCGCCCGCGGCCTGACCGGCCCGCCGCCGCCGGCAACCGGAGACGATCGTTGCGCCTGCGCATTGCCACCTTCAACGTCGAGAGCCTGGGCGTTCCGCGGAGCGGCGGCGCCAGCGTGGAGGAGCGGGTGCAGGTGCTCAGGCCGCAGCTGCTGCGGCTCCGGGCCGACATCCTCTGCCTGCAGGAGGTCGACGCCCAGCACGAGGGTCGGGGGCGGCACCGGCGGCTGGCGGCGCTAGAGGCGCTGATCGAGGACACGCCCTACGCGGCGTGCACGCCGATCACGACGACCAGTCGGTCCAAGGGCGGGCCGCGCGACAAGCACAACCTGGTCATCCTGAGCTGCCTCGAGATCGCCCTGCACCGCCAGATCCTCCACGATTACGTCGTCCCGCCGCAGTTCCGGCGCAGCCATGACCCGGGCGGCGAGGCCGGCGACGCCGGGGAGGCCTGCGGCGCAGAGATGGCCATCGAATGGGACCGTCCGTTCCTCTACGCCCTCGTAAGGCTTCCCGACGGCCGTGAGCTGCACCTGATCA
>CAVVAX010000023.1:0-60721 GCA_963746275.1 uncultured Alphaproteobacteria bacterium | reverse complement strand
CGGGGTCGGCTGGGCGCTGGAAACGCACACGGGAGGGCCGAGGCCCTCCCGCTGCGTCTTGTCGCTGAACCGAACGCTCAGGCGGTGGTGCTGATCTGCCCGGAGCCCATCGCCGCCTGCGCCGCTGCAAGCCGGGCGATCGGCACCCGGTAGGGCGAGCAGGAGACGTAGTTCAGCCCGACGCTGTTGCAGAAGTGGACCGACGCCGGGTCGCCGCCGTGCTCGCCGCAGATGCCGAGCTTGATGTCGGGACGGGTCTTGCGGCCGCGCTCGACCGCGATCTTGACCAGCTCGCCGACGCCTTCCTGGTCCAGGGTCTGGAACGGATCGCTGGGCAGCACGCCGAGCTCCTGGTAGGGCACCAGGAAGTTGGCGGCGTCGTCGCGCGACAGGCCGTAGGTGGTCTGGGTCAGGTCGTTGGTGCCGAAGCTGAAGAACTCGGCGCCCTCGGCGATCTTGTCGGCAACGAGGGCCGCGCGCGGCAGCTCGATCATGGTGCCGACCAGGTACTCGAAGTCGGTGCCCTTGGCTTCCTTCACCTCGTTCGCCACGCGCACGACCATCTCCTTCAGCCGGTCGAACTCGGCCTTGGTCGCGATCAGCGGGATCATCACCTCCGGCAGGACGGTCTTGCCATTGGCCTTGACCTCGGCAACCGCCTCGAAGATCGCCCGGCACTGCATCTCGTAGATCTCGGGATAGGTGACGCCGAGGCGGCAGCCGCGATGGCCGAGCATCGGGTTGGTCTCGTGGAGCTGCTGGGCGCGCTGCTGCACGGTCTCGAGATCGACGCCGGCGGCCTTGGCCACCTCCTTCATCTCCGCTTCCGAGTGCGGCAGGAACTCATGGAGCGGCGGATCGAGCAGGCGGATGGTGACCGGCAGCCCTTCCATGATGTTGAACAACTCGACGAAGTCCTGGCGCTGGTACGGCAGCAGCTTGTCGAGGGCGACGCGCCGCTCCTCCTCGTTGCGGGCGACGATCATCTGCCGGACGTTGATGATCCGCTGCGGGTCGAAGAACATGTGCTCGGTGCGGCACAGGCCGATGCCCTCGCAGCCGAACTGTCGCGCAGTGGTGGCGTCCAGCGGCGTCTCGGCGTTGGCCCGGACCTTGAGTGTGCGGATCTCGTCGACCCACTCCATCAGCGTGCCGAAGGTGCCGCTGACCTCGGGCTGGATCTTCGGGACGTCGCCCTTGAGCACCTGGCCGGTCGAGCCGTCGATGGTGACCATGTCGCCTTGGCCGAGCACGGTGTTGCCGACGGTCAGCGTCTTCGCCTTGTAGTCGACCCTGAGCTCGCCGGCGCCGGCGACGCAGGGCGTGCCCATTCCGCGGGCGACGACCGCCGCATGGCTGGTCATGCCGCCGCGGGTGGTGAGGATGCCTTGGGCGGCGTGCATGCCGTGGATGTCCTCGGGCGACGTCTCGATGCGGGTCAGGATGACCTTCTTGCCTTCCTTGGTCCACGCCTCGGCATCGTCGGCGGTGAACACGATCTGGCCGGAGGCCGCACCCGGCGACGCCGGCAGGCCCTTGCCCAGGACCTCCTTCTTCGCCTTCGGGTCGATCATCGGGTGAAGCAGCTGATCGAGCTGCGCCGGCTCGACGCGGCTAACCGCCTCCCTCCGGTCGATCAGGCCGGACTCGGCCATCTCCACGGCGATCCGCAGCGCCGCCTGAGCGGTGCGCTTGCCGTTGCGGGTCTGCAGCATCCAGAGCTTACCCTTCTGGATGGTGAACTCCATGTCCTGCATGTCGTGGTAGTGCATCTCGAGCTTGTCGCGATAGGTGACCAGCTCGGTGTAGAGCGACGGCAGGATCTCCTCCATCGCCGGCAGGTCGGAGTCCATCGTCGCCTTCTCGGCCAGGGACAGCGGCTGCGGCGTGCGGATGCCGGCGACCACGTCCTCGCCTTGCGCGTTCACCAGGTACTCGCCGTAGAAGGCGTTCTCGCCCGTCGACGGGTTGCGCGAGAAGCACACGCCGGTTGCCGAGTTGTCGCCCATGTTGCCGAACACCATGGCCTGGATGTTGACCGCGGTGCCCCAGTGATCGGGCAGGTTGTTCAGCTTGCGGTAGGTGATCGCCCGCTTGTTCATCCAGCTGCCGAACACGGCGCCGATGGCGCCCCAGAGCTGCTCGTGCGGATCCTGCGGGAACTCGTGGCCGATGTGCTTGCGGATCTCGTCCTTGTACTTGACGATCAGCGCCTTCCAGTCGTCGGCGGACAGCTCGACGTCGAAGCTCTTGCCGAGGTGCTCCTTGTGCTCCTCGAGCAGAGTCTCGAAGTTGTGGGTCTCGACGCTGAGGACGACGTTTGAATACATCTGGATGAAGCGGCGGTAGCTGTCGAAGGCGAAGCGCTCGTCGCCGGTGTTCCTCGTCAGCGTCTTCACCGTCTCGTCGTTGAGGCCGAGGTTCAGCACGGTGTCCATCATGCCCGGCATCGACGCCCGCGCGCCGGAGCGGACGGAGACCAGCAGCAGCGGCCCGGAGGTGGCGCCGAACTTGGCGCGCATGATCGTCTCGATCTCGGCCAGGGCGGCTTCGACTTGTTGCGTCAGGTCGTCGGGATAGGTCCTGCCATGCTCGTAGAAGTAGGTGCAGACCTCCGTCGAGATCGTGAAGCCGGCCGGCACGGGGATGCCGATGCTGCTCATCTCGGCGAGGTTGGCGCCCTTGCCGCCGAGCAGGTTCTTGTCCTTGGCCCCGCCTTCCGCCTTACCGTCCCCGAAGGTGTAAACCCATTTCGTCATGGTCTTCGTCCTATCCCTCGACTTGTGAAAACTCCGCCACCCCTCCGAGCGCCGAGCGGATCTGAGAGAGCAGCTTCAACCGGTTGGCCCGAAGGCGCGCATCCGCGCAGTTGACCGTCACGGTGTCGAAAAAGGTGTCGACCGGTCGGCGAAGATCGGCGAGACCGGCCATGGCCGCCGCGTAGCGCTCTTCCTTCAGCGCTTCGGCGATCCGCTGTTGTGCCTGCAGCAGGGAGCGGTGCAACAAGGCCTCACCCTGCTCCACGAACAGCGCCGGTTCCGCCTCCTCATCGAATGATGCGCCATCCCGCTTTTCTTCTATGCGGACGATGTTGCTCGCCCGCCTGTATGCGGTCAGCAAATTAGCACCGTCGTCTGTATCGAGAAAAGCCTTAAGCGCGTCCACCCTGGCGAGCAGCCGGACCAGGTCGTCCTCCCCACCCAGGGCGAAAACGGCGGCGATCAGGTCGTGGCGGACGCCGTCGGCGCGAAGATGCACCTTCAACCGATCGGCGATGAAGGCCAGCACCTCGCCCGCGACCGCGTCCTCTCTGCCGCCGGCGACCGCATCGGGATAACCGCGCAGCGCCGCGCCCAGGACCGGGCGCAAGCCCAGGCGCAGCCGATTCTCGATCAGCATGCGGATGACGCCCAAAGCCGCGCGGCGGAGCGCGAACGGATCCTTCGATCCAGTCGGCGTCTCGCCGATGGCGAAGAAGCCGGCGAGGGTGTCGATCTTGTCGGCCAAAGCCACGGCGACGCTCGCCGGGGCGGACGGACAGCGGTCGGCCGGCCCCTGCGGCGCGTAATGATCGGCGATGGCCTCGGCAACGACGGCCGGCTCGCCGTCGTGCAGGGCGTAGTAGCGGCCCATCAGGCCCTGCAGCTCGGGAAACTCGCCGACCATCCCGGACGTGAGATCGGCCTTGCAGAGGAACGCCGCCCGCTCGGCCATGGCGGCGTCCGCGCCTGTTGCGTCGGCGATGACGCCGGCCAGCCGCGAGAGCCGGTGGACCCGATCGAGGTCGGAGCCGAGCCTGGCGTGGAAGACGCGGCCGGCAAGCTTCTCAACCCGGCTCGCCAGCGGCTGCTTTCGATCCTGGTCCCAGAAGAATTTGGCATCGGCGAGGCGCGCACGGAGCACGCGTTCGTTGCCGGCGACGATCTCGCGCCCGCCATGGTGCCCGCCACCGTCGCGCCCGGGCGTGTTGGCGACGACGAGGAAGCGCGGCGCCAGTTGCCCCGCCGCGTCGACGAGCGAGAAGTACTTCTGGTGCGCCCGCATCGCCGTGACCAGCACCTCGGCGGGCACGTCCATAAAGCGGCGGTCGATGTGTCCGACCATCACCACCGGCCACTCGACCAGGCCCACGACCTCGTCGAGCAGACCGGGATCGGTGCGGAGCGACAGGCTCTCGCCCGCCGCCAGCCGCTCGGCTTGGCCCATGATGACCCGCCGCCGCTCCTCCGGGTCGGCCATGACATGCGCCGCCGCGAGCTTGCTTACGTACTCTTCGGCGGCATTCTCCCTGGCGTCGACGGCGATGGGATCAGGGTTGAGGAAGCGGTGGCCGCGGGTGGTCTCGCCAGCCACGACCGGACCGACGCGAACCGGCAGGGTCCGCCCGTCGAAGCGGCACAAGAGCCCGTGCAGCGGCCGAACCCAGCGCGTCTCGTGGTCGGCCCAGCGCATCGACTTCGGCCACGGCAGCGCCCTCAGCGCCCGCTCGACGACCTCGCCGATGACCTCGCCGGCGTCCCGTCCCTGCCGCCGCACCACCGCGAACAGGAACCGGCCCTTGCCGGTGTCGCGCTCCTCAAGCTCCGAACGGCCGACACCGACGGAGCGCAGAAAGCCGGCGACGGCGGCCTCCGGCGCATCGGCGCGGGGGCCTCGGCGCTCCTCCAGCGCGTCCGGCTGGGCGAGCGGCAGGCCGTCGACGATCAGGGCCAGCCGGCGCGGGGTGACGAAGCGGCGGACCCGCTCATGGGCGAGATCCGCCTCGGCGAGGCCGGCGCAGACCAGGCGCTCCAGATCCGCCGCCGCCTGCGCCTGCATCCGCGCCGGGATCTCCTCGGACAAAACCTCGAGCAGCAGCTCGGCCATGGCCTACCGGCGTCCCATGCTCAAGCGGTCCCGTGGCCGCGGCTCGCGAGCCAAGCCTCGCAGCAGCCGCGCGCCAAGGCCCTGACGCGGCCGATATAGGCGGCGCGCTCGGTAACGCCGATGGCGCCGCGGGCATCCAGCAGGTTGAAGCGGTGGCTGGCCTTGATGCACTGCTCGTAGGCCGGAAGCGCAAGCCCGGCCGCAAGCAGCGCCCCGCACTCGCGCTCGGCGTCGGCGAAATGGCGAAAAAGGACCGTCGACGTCGGCGTACTCGAAATTGTAGGCCGAGCCCTCCCGCTCGGCCTGGAGGAACACGTCGCCATAGCGCGTGCCGCAGCCGTCCCAGTCGAGGTCATAGACGTTCTCGACGCCCTGGATGTACATGGCCAGGCGCTCGAGCCCATAGGTCAGCTCGACCGCGACCGGCGCGCACTCGATCCCGCCAACCTGCTGGAAGTAGGTGAACTGGGTCACCTCCATACCGTCGCACCAGACCTCCCACCCCAGCCCCCACGCGCCCAGCGTCGGGCTCTCCCAGTCGTCCTCAACGAAGCGAATGTCGTGCACCCGCGGGTCAATGCCGAGATGGGCCAGGCTTTCCAGGTAGAGGTCTTGCGAGTCCTCCGGCGACGGCTTGAGCAGCACCTGGTACTGGTAATAATGCTGCAGCCGGTTGGGGTTCTCGCCGTAGCGTCCGTCGGTCGGGCGCCTGGATGGCTGGACATAGGCGCAGCGCCACGGCTCCGGTCCCAGGGCCCGCAGGGTCGTCGCCGGATGAAAGGTGCCCGCCCCCACCTCCATGTCGAACGGCTGCAAGATCACGCACCGGCGGTCCGCCCAGAACTGCTGCAGCGACAGAATGAGCGACTGGAAGGACGGTGGGTGCGCAGCCATTCTCAACGGTTCCGGCAAGCCTTCCGGGGCGCGACGGCCCGAAAAACCGGAAAATCGCCGCGGGCCGGACCTTACTTCCGCGCCCCGAACCCGGTCAAGCGACGCGACGATGCGTCCCAGTCGCACGACGGCGGCAACAGCGACGCACACGAAGCCTTAACCGCGGGGTGCCAAGGTTCCGCTGCATCGAACAGCGGACCGCATGCGCCAGTCGCTCAAGAAGGCATCGCCGGTAGAAGGCACGCGGGCCGAGCCCAGCAGGCTCGCGGCCCTCTGGCTGCTGCTCCTCGCCTTCGCGCTTTCGTCCCTGGCCTATCTCAGCGGCGGCATGGCCTTCGCCGAACGGCAACTCAGCGAGCTCAAGTTCTCCCTGACCGGGCGGGCGCCGACTGGCGGAGCTCAGCGTGGTCGCGATCGACGCCCGCAGCCTGCACGAAATCGGAGTCTGGCCATGGCCGAGGAGCCTGCACGCGGCACTGCTCGACCGGCTGATCGCGGCCGGCGCCCAGCGGATCGCCTTCGACATCGACTTCAGCTCACCGTCCTCTCCCGATGCGGATGCCGACCTGGAGCGAGCCCTTGCTGCTGCCGGCAAGAAGGTCGCCCTCGCCGCGCACCGCCAACTCCAGCGCAGCCCGGACGGCGCTGTCGTCATCCAGACGTCGCCGCTTCCCCGCTTTGCCCGGCACGCCGTCGTGGCCAGCACCAGTGTTCGCCCCGACGCCGACGGCCTCGTTCGGAACCTGACCGTGCGCGAGCTTTGGGACGACCGGGAGGTTCGTTCGCTTGCGGCATTTCTCGCTGGCGAGCACGGTGAACATCCAGACCACCTCGGGCGCTTTTCGGTCGATTTCGGCATCGACGCCCATGCGATCCCGCAGCTCTCGTTCGCGGATGTGCTTGCCGGCCGATTCGATCCTTCGCTGGTCCGCGGCAAATCGATCATCATCGGCGCCACGGCGGTGGAGCTTGGCGACCAGCTCCCGGTCCCGGTCTACACGTCCATCAGCGGCGCCTACTTCCTCGGCCTCGGCTGCGAGTTCGATCCGCCAGGGGCGGGCCCTGCAACGGATCGGCCCGCTGCCGGTCCTGGCCACCAACGCCCTGATCGCAATCGGCCTCGGCCCCTGGCTCATCGTCTGGCCGTGGCGCCGGGCGCTGACGGCGACCCTTGCCGCCGCGGCCGCGGTCTTCGCCGCCGGCCTGCTCGCGCAGTGGTTCTGGCCGATCCTGATCGACGCCGCGCCGGCGATGCTACTCCTCCTCATCCTGTTCCCCTGCGGCCTCGTCAGCGACATCGATCGCCAGTCATGGGCGCTGCGCAGCCAGCGCAAGCAGCTCCACCGGACTGACAGCCTGATGCGCAGCATCGTCGAAAACAACTTCGACGGGATCCTGATCGTCCGCCCGGACGGCAGCATTGAGATGGCAAATGCCGCCGCGTTCGCCCTGTTCCGGTTGCCCCCGAGGGGCAGCATCGACGCGCATGTCGGGGCGCTGCTGCCCGAGCTTGTGGCCGCGTCCGAAGGTGGGGACAGCGGGATCGACATTGGCTCCGGTCGGCGGGAGCTCAGCGCCTTACGCAGCGACGGCTCCGCCTTCCCAGCGGAAGTCGTCACCAGCCGCATCGCCGAGGAAGACGAGCCGCTGCTTCGTCGCCGTCGTCCACGACATCACCGCCCGCAAGGCGCAGCAGCGAACGCTCGAGCATCAAGCCCGGCATGATGCGCTGACCGAGCTGCCGAACCGCCGGCTGATCATGGAGCGGCTGAACGAGACCTTGGCGGTCTCGAGGGCTGTCGGTCAGCCGCTGGCGCTGCTGCTGCTGGACCTGGACCGGTTCAAGGAGATCAACGACACGCTCGGCCACGAGGTCGGCGACCGCCTGCTCCGGGCGGTGGCCCATCGGCTGCGGGCGGCCCTGGACGGCTCCGACATCATCGGCCGCCTTGGCGGCGACGAGTTCGCCGTGATCCTGCCGCCGCCGAGCAGCTCGCAACAGGCAACCTGCGTCGCTCGGCGGATCATCCAGGTCATGGCCGATCCGTTCAGCATCGACGCGATCTCCCTCGACGTGACCGCCAGCATCGGGATTGCGCTCTGCCCGGACCATGCCGACGACGAGGCGCGGCTGTTGCGCTGCGCCGACGTCGCCATGTACGCCGCCAAGCAGCAGGGCGGCGGCATCGCCGTCTACGACCAGGAGAAGGACGACAACAGCCTGCGCAGCCTGGTGCTGACCGGCGAGCTGCGCAAGGCGATCGAGACGAGGTCGCTGTTCCTAGCGTTCCAGCCCAAGGTCGACCTCGCGCAGCGGGCGCGTCTGCGGCGTCGAAGCGCTGAGCCGCTGGATCCATCCGGTGCATGGCTTCATTCCGCCGGACCAGTTCATCCCCCACGCCGAGCGCACCGGGCTGATCCAGCCGCTCACCGATTGGTGCCTGGAGACGGCGCTGGAGCGGATCGTCGAGCTCAGGACCCGCGTTCCGGAGCTGACGATGGCGGTCAACCTGTCGACCCGGGCGCTCCATGCCGGCGACGTCCCGGGAACGGTCGCGGCCCTCATCGGCAAGTGGGGCATCCGCCCGGAGGACCTGACGCTGGAGGTCACGGAAAGCGCGCTGATGGACGATCCCGCGCGGGCGCTGGAGGTCCTCAACCGGCTGCGCGAGCTCGGCGCGCGCGTGTCCATCGACGACTTCGGCACCGGCTACTCGTCGCTCGCCTACCTCAAGTCCCTGCCCGTGGACGAGCTGAAAATCGACAAGGCCTTCGTCATGCACCTGCACGAGGACGAGCGGGACGCCAAGATCGTCCGCTCGACCATCGACCTTGCCCATGGCCTCGGGCTCAAGGTCGTCGCCGAAGGCGTGGAGACGGAGGCGCACCTCGCCGCGCTGACGGCCTTCGGCTGCGACGTCGGCCAAGGCTATCTCTTCAGCAAGCCGTTGCCGGTGGACCAGTGGCTGGCCTGGGCCGACGGCTCGCAGTGGGCCTGCGGCGCCCCGAGCGGCGCGTCCGCCGGCCAAAGCGCGGCCTAGCCGTAGAGCGAAGCCCCGCACCAGTCGTCTCGGATCGCGGATGCACAAGGCCGGGCAGTCGCCTGCCCGGCCCCGCTCGCCGCCCGCGACGCGTCAGCCGCTAGTCGTCGTCGTCATCGTCATCGTCGTTATCGCCGCCCCCGCCGACCTTGAGCTTGTCCTTCAGCGCCTTTTCCTGTGGCCTTGGCGAGAGCGGCGAGCCCCTTCGCGGCCGCCTTGTCGGCCTTGGCGACCGCGTTGCCGACGGCCGGGCTGGCCTTGGCGATGCCGACCGACTTGGCCCCGCCGGGGTTGCCGGCGCTGGACTTGTCCTTGCTGAGGCCTTGGCAACGCTCTTGCCATTGGCCGAGCCTTTGCCGCTCGCCCCTCGCGCCGTTGGCTGACAGCTGGCGTTCCTGACGAAGCCCTTGCTGGTCGTGGCAACGTCGACGCTCGCCTGGCCGAGCATGGCGTTCAGACGCTTGACCTGCCCCGGCGCCGCTGCACGGCCGGCGGCCTGATCGGGGTCCTCAATGTCGCTTTCCAGCTCCTTGGCCTGCGGCCGTTGGCCGCCTTTGCCCGACCCTTCCGCCTTCCCGCCGATGATCGACAGGCCCTTGCCCTTCCGCTGCGAGACCACCGCCGTGTAGCCCGGCTTGACCAGGCCGACCTGCCCCGTCGCCAGCGCCGTGACCTCGACCGCGCCTTCGACGACGTGCACGGCGGATGTCTCGCCATCGACGCTGACCGTGAAGGTCGTGCCCTTGACCACGGCGGCGAGGTACGGCGTCTCCACCTCGAAATGCTGGTTCGCCCGCTTCTCGACCTTGAACAGCAGCGAGCCCATCGCCTGGACGATCTTCGTCCGCACGCCGTCGTCCCCGCCGGCGGGGATCTCCATGCGGCCGTTGGGGCCGACGGTGATCGAGCTGGCCGCCGCGCGTCAGCACGACGCGGCCTGACGCGCCAGTGGCGACGCGCTCGCCCGGCTCCAGCGCCCTTCCCTGGGCGACCGGCGCCGGCGCCGCCTCGCCCTCCTGAACGGTGGCCTCGCCTTGCACCGCCGTGACCCGCCAGGCATCTGGCGGTGCCGCGGCCAGCCCCGAAGCCCAAGGAAACAGAATGGCGCATGCCGCCATGATAAGGAGCCGCGGAAACAAGCGGTTCTGGTGGTGGGTTATCATCGTCAACACCCTATAAGCGTTGCGGCATAGGCGTCGTTTCTGAGCACGCCTTCCCGGCAACAAACCGCCGCCCATCCTGCCGAGCGGCATCGACGTTTATAGACGATTTTCTTCTCTACTGCTGTGACGGCTGTCATTACTTGGTTTTGCTAAAAAGTTTCTGAAGCTTTACGCCATCTTTGCTAGCAAATCTGCGAAAGCTCTACGCGCGAGGCGATCCGCACGCTCGTGCGCTCCCCGCGCCAGCTTTGACAGGAAACCCCCGTATGGGCTATTTTGGCGCTTTCAAGGGGATCATCCTGACGATGATGCGTTACCTGTTTGCGGCGGCGATCGTTCTCGCCTGGGCCGGTTCGGCCAGTGCTCAGGAAGCCTCGAGCACCAACGATCCGGGGCAGATCGAGCGGCGGATCCGGGAGCGCGAGCTGCCCCGGCCGCCCGCCGGCGCTGAGATCAGCGGGCCCCGCGAGCCTGCGGCCCCGGCGGCGGAGGTCGCGCCGCTGAAGCTTGTGCTTGCCGGCGTCGCCGTCACCGGCGCCAGCGTGTTCGACCCGGCGACGTTCGCCCCGCTCTACGAGGAGTTCCTCGCCCGCGAGATCTCGACCGCCGAGATCGAGGTCATCCTCGAGCGGATCACCACGCTCTACCGCGACCGCGGCTACTTCCTGAGCCGGGCGGTCGCGCCGGCGCAGGACGTCATCGGCGGCATCCTCCGCATCCGTATCATCGAGGGCTACGTCGAGACCGTCGTCTTCGAAGACGCCGCCCGCGAGAAGGAGCTTCGCCCCTACGTCCGCAAGATCACCGCGGAGCGGCCGCTGAAGCTTGCCACCCTCGAACGCGGCGTGCTGCTGATGAACGACGTCCCGGGCGTCGGCGCCGCCGCCAGCATCCGCCCCAAGGACGAGAACGCCGGCGCCTACGAGCTGATCGTCGACGTCGACGAGCAGACCGCCGACGGCTCGTTCTTCTTCAACAACTGGGGCACGGACGCGGTCGGGCCGCTGCAGACTTGGCTCTCCGGCGGCCTCAACTCGACCCTTGGGTTAGGCGAACGGCTGCAGGCCGGTTTCTTCACCGTGCCCAACCAGCCGAACGAGCTCCTCTACGGCGAGGTCGGCTACACCCACCCGATCGGCTGGGACGGGACGTACGTCTCGCTGACCGGCTCGGTGACCAGGGTCAACGAAGGCGACGGCTCGACCATCGACAGCACCTCCGGCCGGGTCGCGCTCCGCGCCTGGCATCCGCTGATCCGCGGCCAGTCGCAGAACCTTTGGCTGAGCGGCGGCTTCGAGTACTACAACCTGGACGAAGACGCCGATGACGAGACCCTCGCCCAGGACCGGCTGCGCATCGTCCGCGCCGGCCTGAACTACTGGCTGGCGGACGCCTTGAAGGGCGACAACTTCCTCTCCGTCGAGCTGAGCCAGGGCCTGCCGGTCCTCGGCGCCTCGCGCTCGGGCTCGGACGAGCTCACCAACCCGGGCGGACAAAGCGACTTCACCAAGGCGACGCTCGAAGCCTCGCGCGAGCAGGGGCTGACCGAGGAGATCGGCGTGCAGGTCGCCTTCGCCGGGCAGAAGTCGCTGGACCGGCTGCTCTCCTCCGAGCAGTTCGGCTATGGCGGCAGCCGCTTCGGCCGGGCCTACGACTTCGCCGAGATTTCCGGCGACGACGGCGTTGCCGGCGGCATGGAGCTGCGCTACGGCCGCGACGTCGAGCTGTCCTGGCTTGAGGGCTACCAGCTGTTCGCCGCGAGCGACGTGGGCCTGGTCTGGAACGACGTGCCGGGCGAAACCGTCGTCCGCGACTCGCTCGCCTCGGTGGGCGTCGGCATCCGCCTCACGCTGCCGCGGAGCATCCTCGCCACCGTCGAAGTCGCAACCGGCCTCGACGCCTTCGACGACACCGACGGCGGCGGCACGCGCATCTCCTTCAGCCTGTCTTCGGACTTCTGATCGCGCCGGCTCCGTCTCAGCAGACCGTCAGGGACGACCACCCGCTCGCCAGACCAAACCCCGGCGGCATGACCGGCGAAGACCTCCCGCACCGAGCGTCTCAGGCCTTGCCGGCGGCGAGGCGGCGTTGCAGCTCCTCCTTCAGCGGCTCGAGCACGCTGTCGCGGTCGACCCCGGCGAGGATGTCGCGAAGGATCGCCTTGGCGCCGCGTCCGCCCCAGCCGCCCTGGCTGAAGTAGACGGTGGCGGCCTTGCCGACGATGTAGGTGGTCCAGGCGGCGGCTAACGCCTGCGGGATCGCCACGAGCGCATGGCCGATGATCGGTGCGGCGCCCTTCATCACCCCGGCGGCGAGGTGGGTCACCCACTCCAGCGAGACCATGATCCCCCAGGCGCCGAGGATCTCGGTGATCAGCTTGCGGGCGTTCTCCCGCGAGAATGGCTGGCCGTAGACCGCGCCCAACTGCTGCACCATGATCGCGTCGGAGACCATCCCGCCGGCGATATCGGCGAGCGGGATCGGGTTCAGCGCCACCGCCGAGGCCTTGATCCACATGAACCGGCGGATCAGCCGCTCAGCCTCGTCGGCGCGGAGCTGCGACTTGAGCAGCGCGATCCGCTCCGAGACCTCGGAGGCGAACAGGTTCGCGTTCAGCGCCACCACCGCCTTGCCCTCGCGGCTCAGGATTTCGAGGATCCTGGCGGAGAGGTCCTCGATGATCGGCGGGCGGGCGACCCACTCCTCGCGCTCGGTCGCCGTCGAGGTTGTGATAGACGCGCAGCGCCGGGGCCGGATCGCCGGCGGCGAAGACGATGTCGGCCTCGCCGATCATGCCGCCGACCTTGCGCCGGATCGAAGCCACCGTCTCCTCCAGCTCGCCGCGCTTGAACAGGTCGATCTTGTTCACGACCAGGATGATCGGCTTGTGCAGCTGGCGCAGCGCCTTAATCGCGCTGAACTCGACGTCGTTGAGGTCGCCATAGGTGACGAACAGGACGATGTCGGCGTAGCGCACCGTCGCCTCGGCAATGGCCGCCCGCTCGTCGCCCTCGACCTCGTTGATGCCGGGCGTGTCGACCATGACCAGGCGGGTGTCGGCGAAGCCCTTGACCACCTCGCGGCTCGGCGACCAGTCCTGGCGGGCGAGCTCCCGGGTCTTGCCGGCGGTCGCGGCGACGGCGAAGGCGGGGCGGCCGAGCAGCGCATTGAGCAGCGAGCTCTTGCCGGAATTGACCTCGCCGAAGGCGGCGATCTCGACGATGCCCTTCTCCAGCTTGCCGAGCATGCTTTCGATTTCGTCGAGCTCGGGCGCCACCGCCGCGCGTTCATGCTCGCGCAGCTCGGTGCGCGAAAGCTGGCGAAGGGCGTCGAGCGTCTCGCGATACTGCTTGTCGTGGGCGGCCATGGCTCTCGCAGATCCTAAAGTGCCGCGGCCGTGACGACGACGCCGTCGCGCCCGCGCGCGGCGGCGAGCGCGTCGAAATGGGCGACGATGGCGGAAACCTCCGCCGGGCGGGGGACTTCCTCTTCGCCGGCGCCGCCCATGGTTTCGCTGACCCGAACCGCGGGTTTGGGGGCAGCGGCGGTGGTGACGATGTCGGCCTCAAGCTTGGCGCTTGCAAGCTTGCCCAAGACGGCATCTTGCGTCTCGGCTAGGGCATCGGCTCGCAGGAGGTCAGCCTTGTTGAGCACGACGAGGACGTTGCGCTGCCGGCGGGCCAACGCCGCCAACGCCGCCTGCTCGTAGTCGCGCAGGTCCTGATCGACCACGAAGAGCGCGAGATCGCTTGCCGCGGCCGGCGCCAAGCGCTCCAGGTTGCGGCCGCGGTCGGTGTCCAGCCCGGGAAGCTCGACGAGCTCGATCGCCAGCGGCTCGCGCCCCGACGGCGTGGCCAGCGCCTCGGCGAGGGCAGCGACCAGCGCGCTCTTGCCGGTGCCGCGGACGCCGGCGACGGCGACGCGCAGGCGCCCAGGGTCACGCGGCCGGGAGGCGGCACGCTCGACCTCGGCGCCGACCGCCCTGGCCTCGATGCGGTCGAGGTGATGCTTGTCGTAGAGCTTGCCCAGCCTGTCCTCGGGGCTGAGCCGGCGATGGTAGGGGAGCTGACGGGCCGCGGGAGCCGTCCGGCGCGGCCTGAGCTTCGCCCAGGCGAAGATCCCCAGCCCGGCAAGGAGGCCGATCACGCCGGCTACGTACGCCAGCCGGTACTCGGGGTGGGTGATCGTATCGACGGTCACCATCACCCGCGACAGTACCGCCAGCGCCAGCGCCACCGCGACGGCGGCGGCAACCACGGGGATGAACTTGGCGAAGCGTTGGAACATGGGGCGCGGAGTATAACGCAACGACACGCCCCTCCGTTCCGCTTTACCTTGCCCGATTTACCTCAGCTTGCTCTGCCTCGGCCCGCTCATCCTCGCGACCGCGCCGTCTCGTCCCCCGCCGTCTCGTCGCTCAAGAGGCGGCGGCCAGCGCCTGGCCGCGCTGCATCACCAGTTCGGTCGGAAGCTCGATGTTGACCTCGATCGTTGACACCGTGCCCGAGTTCTCGAACTCCACCGAGATCATGTCGTCGTCGATCTGGATGTACTTGGCGATCACCTCCATGATCTCGGCCTGCAGCTTCGGCAGGTAGTCAGGCCTATTCGATCCCGCGCGCTCGTGGGCGAGCAGGATCTGCAGCCGCTCCTTCGCCTCGTCGGCCGAGGTCTTCGGCCGGGTTCGGAAGTAGCTCAGTATGCTCATGCAGCCCTCCACAGCAGACGCGCGAACAGGCTCCGGCGCTCCGGCTTGGGGAAGCGCACTTCGATGGTCTCGCCGAGGAAGCGGCCCACCGCCTCGTTGTAACCGGCGGCGGCCGGCGACTCGCGGTCGAGGATCACGGGCGTGCCGAGGTTGGAGGCCTTCAGCACCGTCTGGCTTTCGGGGATGATCCCGATCAGCGGGATGGCCAGGATCTCCAGCACGTCCTCGACCTTCAGCATCTCGCCGCGGTTCACCCGGTTGACGTCGTAGCGGGTCAGCAGCAGGTGCTCCTTGACCGGCTCCATGCCTTCCTCGGCCCGGCGCGAGCGGCTCTGCAGCACGCCCAGGATGCGGTCGCTGTCGCGCACGGAGGAGATCTCCGGGTTGGTAACGATGACCGCCTCGTCGGCGTAGTAGAGGGCCATCAGCGCGCCCCGCTCGATGCCGGCCGGGCTGTCGCAGATGATGTAGTCGAACGTCTCCTTCAGCTCTTCGATCACCTTGCCGACGCCCTCGCGGGTCAGCGCGTCCTTGTCCCGGGTCTGGCTGGTCGGCAGGATGGCAAGGTTCTCGACCCGCTTGTCCTTGATCAGCGCCTGGTTCAGCCGGGCGTCGCCGTTGATGACGTTGATGAAGTCGAAGACGACTCGGCGCTCGCAGCCCATGATCAGGTCGAGATTGCGCAGGCCGACGTCGAAGTCGATCACGACCGTTTTGTAGCCGCGGAGCGCGAGGCCGGCGGCGAAGGCGGCGCTGGACGTGGTTTTGCCGACCCCGCCCTTGCCCGACGTCATGACGATGACTTTAGACAAGTGTTCCTCCAACGGTTGGTGGTGAAGCCTAGTAGTCGTCCCGCCGGCCGCGGCCGGGACTGGTCCGTCGATTCACGTCAGCTCCTCGATGATGACCTGCTCCTTGCCGAGGTAGATCTGCACCGGCTTGCCGATGAGCTCCTCGGGGATGTCGTCGCGCACCCGCCAGTAACCGGCGACGGAGACCAGCTCCGCCTCCAGGCTGCGGCAGAAGATGCGCGCGTCCGTGTTGCCGCCGATGCCGGCCAAAGCCCGGCCGCGCAGCGCGCCGTAGACGTGGATGTGGCCGTCGGCGATCAGCTCGGCGCCGGAGCTGATGGAGGCCAGCACGATCAGGTCGCGCGCCCTGAGCATAGATCTGCCGGCCCGAGCGGACGGGATGGATGACCACCTTGCTGGCCGCCGCCTGGGTCGGCCGCTCCTCGCCGACGGACGCGGTGTCGGCCGAAACGTTCTCTTCGGCGGCAGAGACTGGGTGCAGCGGACGGAGCCGGCGGCGGTGTCGGCCGCCGCCGGCCCGTCCGGCTCGGCCTTGGGTTCGACCGTCGCCGGCTTCGGCGCCGCGCGCATCGTTGCCTGGCGGCCCTCCGGGAGCACGACCATGCCGGCGTTGACCGCGATGTTGTTCTGCTCCTCGGTGCCGTTCTGGACGCCGAACGCCATCAACCGGTGCTGGCGCAGCCGGCGCCGCAGCTCGGCCATGTTGAACGGCGGCGCGTCGGCCAGATCCTGGAGATCGAGCACCACCGGCGCGTCGGTGAAGAACCCCGGCGCCTGGGAGATCTTCTCCATCAGGAGCTGGTAGAACGCCGGGTGCTTCGGCTCGATCAGCCGCAGCACGATCATCGTGTACGAGCCGCCGCGGAGCTGGAAGGGTGGCCTCGCGCTCTGCTCCGCGGGTTGCGCCTCAACTGCCAAGTTCATCCGCGTTTCCGTTGGGTCTGGACCGGGGCCGGGCCCGGTTGCGTTCGTTGGTTGGGATAATGTGCGCTCGCTGGCGGCCGTCGTAGAGATTTTCGGGGCCGTCTTCGCCGGCTCTTGAGGATAGAGCCGCAACCCATTGCGAATCGGGCGCGGATGCCGCTCGGGCGGAGGCTTGCCCCGGAGGGGCGCAGGACCCCCGTGTCGGCCGCAGCACCGCGAGTCGATAGCGAATCGGCTGCATCGATTCGCTGCTGAGCCACAAAATATCGTGGCCTCGAACGGCTCCAGCATCATCCTATGGTGTTTCCGCCGAACCGGATTGACACCTGAGGCTCATCGGCGGCGGCGGACCGGCCGCCCGCCCGGCCTATGGCGCGGGCGGCCGGGACGAGAGGCACCGCAGGGCTAAGCCGCTTTGCGATTAGCTTCACGCTCCCGACCAAAGCACCGTCATCGCGAGCGCACAGCGGCGTGGCGATCCAGAGAATAGGCTCTGGATTGCTTCGTCGGCATTCGCCTCCTCGCAATGACGAACAGGGGTTCTGATTCAACCCGATCGCGCCACAGCCTAGCTTCCGCTTGAGGACGCCACAGGCGATGCGATCGCCGGAGCCCCCGATCGGCTGGGTCATGTGGTCGTCGGGATTGGCGTGGATGACGAGCGCTGCGCCGTCGGCATCGAGCAGGGCGCCGAGCGTCGTCAGCATGGAGTGAGCCTCGGCCTCGCCGCGGCCGTCGGCTCCGACATAGAGGTTGGGCAGGTCACCGGCTTCCGGACCTTTGGGGTTGCGCAGGCCATGTTCGGCCCCGTGGGTGTTGACATGGCCAGCGGCGGCCCTGAAGTCGGGCGTGCAGGCGCCGGCGGCGTGAAGGTGCATGCCATGCGGGCCCGGCGGCAGGTCCTCCACCTTCACATGCAGGAGGACGCCGCCCGGCACGGCCTCAACCGTCGCCTCGCCGACGCTGTCGCCCTTCGGGTTGACGAGCCGGGCCTCGGCCTTCTCGGCGGCTTGCGCCGCAACGGCGGTGGTGCAGACGAGGGCGAAGCACGCCGATGCGAACCTCAGCATAGGTGATGGCTCCCTGTTCATCCGGTTGTCCGAGCTGTACCTGCCCGCCCGGCGCCTTGCGCAAAGCGGCGCTTGCGCGAAATTATCGTGTCCTCGCGCAGCAAAGTGGTCTCGAATGCAACACAGGGCGCAGCGTGGTGTTCATGGGCTGAACCGGTCGGTCAACGGGCTCACGCGGGAGGACTTTCGGTCATGGGTGACGTCGCTGTCAATTCGCCGATCAGGTATCTCGATAAGGCGCTCGGCGCTTTGCGGGATCTGGGGCTGGTTCCGGAGAAGCGGACCGAGACGGCGCCGATCGTGGCCCTGCTCAGCCAGATCTCGGACCTCGACCAGGAGCGCATCACCCTGATCGCCCGCACCCTCGACCAGATGTCGCTGTTCAACGAGGTCGTGCGCGAGCAGATCAGCGCCATGAACGTCGGCGAGCGCTACAACGACATCGCCAAGGCGTTCAACTCCATCCGCGACGACGCCAAGTCTATGGTCGACCAGGTCGAGGACGGCAAGATCGACACCTTCGAGCGTTTGGCCAACATCTGGCAAAAGGCCACCCGCGGCGACATCTCGAGCCGCTTTAGCAAGATCAAGGACACCTACCTCGAGGTTGCCCAAGCGACCAAGGAGCAGTTCGAGCGCGAGCACGTCATCCTCGAGGCCTACCGCGATTTCCGCGGCGCGCTGAAGGAGGCCGAGGTGATGGCGCTGGAGGTGCTGAAGACCGCCATGGCCAAGCTGGACGCAGCCCGTGCGGAGATGGATGCGGCGTCGAGGACGGTCGAGACGGCGACGACGACCGACCCGGTGGACCGGGCGCGGCTCGAACTCGCCCGCGACGAGAAGCTGCGGCTGCTGCAGAACGAGGAGCGGCGCTACCAGATCGCCAAGGACCTCAGCGACAACCTCACGGTCGGCTACAACACCTCCGAGGTGATTATGGCCCGGCTGATGCAGACGACCAGCGCCAAGGAGCGCGTCTACCAGCAGTCCGTAAGCTTCTTCTCCACCAACGAGTCGGTGCTGACCGCGCTCAGCGCCTCGTTCACCGGCCTGCACGGCTTGCACGAGAGCACCCAGACCCTGAACACGATGAAAGAGGGCATCAGCCAGAGCCTGGAGACGCTCTCCGAGATCGGCGGCAAGGTGCAGGAAGAGGCGTTGAAGGCCGGCTTCGGTCCGACCATCCGGGCGGATGCGGTGAAGAAGCTGGTGGACTTCGTCGTCGCCTACCAGGAGCGCTCGCGCGACATCATCGAGGAGATGCGCACGCTCAGCACCAAGAACGCAGGCGAGATCCGCGATGCTGTCGAGGACGGCAAGCGGCGCATGGCCCGGCTGGCGCAGAGCAGCGCGGAGCTGCTGACGGCCCCGACGAGTTCGACCCCGGGCTGAGCAGCCGGCGATGGCAGCGACCTTCACAGGCTCGGCCAGTACGGCCGGGGCGGCCCCGCTCGACGACGTTATGCTCGCCATGGACGTGGTCGACAACCTTCGCCACGCCGACAAGCTGGTGGAGCGCGAGCTCGGCACCGAGGCGCGGGACCAGGAGCTGAAGGAGCGGCTGCGTCGGCTTTATGCCGCGCAGGGCATCGACGTTCCCGAGCATGTCCTCGACGAGGGCGTCAAGGCGCTCCACGAGGACCGCTTTACCTACAAGCCGGCGCCGGGTGGGCTGAAGTGGTCGCTGGCGCTCCTGTGGGTGCGCCGCGGCCGGATCCTGAAGGTTATCGCCATCGTCCTCGGCCTCGCCGCTGCGGGCGGCGCCGCCTGGTACTTCGGGATCAAGCTGCCCGAAGAGCAGCGGATCGCCGCCGAGCAGCGCGATCTCGCCGCCCTGCCGCAGCAGGCGACGCAGGAGCGCGATCGCATTCTGGCGTTAGCCAAGGAGGAGAAGGCAAAGGCCGAGGCGCAGGCCCTGGCCACGGAGATCGGCGCCGCCCTGGCGGCCGGGGATGCGCAGACGGCGCGGGCCAAGGTCGGCGAGCTGACGTCGCTGCGCAAACGGCTGGAGCAGAGCTACGTGCTTAGGATCGTGTCGCGCCCCGGGCAGCAGAGCGGGGTTTGGCGGGTGCCGAAGCTCAACCCACAGGCGCGCAACTATTACATCCTGGTCGAGGCGGTGGACGACAAGGGCCAGCCGGTTCCGGTCGTCGTCACCAGCCAGGAGGACAACAAGACGGCGGAGACCAGCACCTTCGGCATCCGCGTCGACGAACGAACCTTCGACCGGGTCCGCGCCGACAAGCAGGACGACGGGATCATCCAGAACAACCGCTTTGGCGAGAAGCAGGTCGGCTACCTGGAGCCCAAGTTCAACGTCTCGACGCCGGGCGGCGTCATTCTCGACTGGTAGCGGGCGATGTACAGCGGCCTTCAGATCATCGGCTCCCTGGACGATGTGTTCGGCCGGGCGCAACAGCAGACGGGCGCGCTGCATGGGCGCCTGAACGAGTTGAGCGGCCGGCTGCTACAGGTGCAGAAGGAGGAGGGCGAGGCCTACCGCGCGCTGGCCCAGGTGCGCCTGGGGCTTGCCGAGAAGGACCCGCTGATCATGGTCCTTGAGCAGGTCGACGCCAACGTCCGCGCCGCGAGGCAACGCCGCGACAACGTCTTCGCCGAGGTCGACGCCGCGATTGCCGCCTTCGAGCGGGAGGCGGCGGCGCTGAAGGAGGAGCGCGGGGCCGCGGCTGCCGCCGCCGAGCAGCGTCATGAAGCTTTTGCCGCAGCCGAGGAGGCCACCCGCCAGCGGCTGGGGCAGACGGACGCCTATCGCCAGCAGCGGCAAGCCGCCGAAGAGGCGGAGCGGATCGCCGTTGCGGCGGAGCGCAAGACCGAGCAGGCGGAAGTCGACCGCCGCGAGAAGGGCCAGGCCTACGAGGGGGACGAGCTGTTCCAATATCTCTGGCGGCGGGGCTACGGCGCGTCGGAGTACCGGGCCGGGCCGCTGACGCGCATGTGTGACGGCTGGATCGCCCGCTTGATTGGCTTTCGCGAGGCGCGAGCCGCTTTCGCCATGCTGAACGAGATCCCCCGCCGGCTGGGCGAGCACGCCGAGCGCCGCCGGGCCGATGCCGCTGCCGAGCGCGAGCGCCTGGTCGCTCTGGAGGCGGCGGCGCTGCAGGAGGGGGACGCACCAGCACGTCGTGCCGAGCTTGCCGACGCCGAGGCCAAGCTCGACGCCATCGACGACCGGATCGAGGCCAATTCGGCGGCGCTGATCGACGCGGAGACGCGGCGGGCACGGGTGCTCTCCGGCGAGGATCCCACCGTCAGCGCCGCGCTCGGCGCGGTCGAGAGCGCGCTCCGCCGGCAGGACCTGCGGGCTTTGCGCGTGCATGCCGCACAGACGGGGCCAACCGAGGACGACGCGGCAGTGCAACGCCTCGAGGTCCTCGAGGTCGAGGAGCAGGCCCTGGCGGCCGAGCTGGAGCAGGCGAAGGCGGAGCAGGCAAGACAGCGCAAGGAACTCGAGGAGATCGGCTCGCTGCGCCGCGACTATCGCCGCCGGGGCTATCACCGCGGCACCTTCGACGGCGCCGCGGGCGTCATGCTCGGCTCAATCCTCGGGCAGGTGCTGGGCGGCGCCATCAGCCGAGACGATTTCTGGGGCGAGGTTTCGCGCCATCACCATCCGCCGAGCCTACCGGGCGGCTGGAGCGGCGGCGGCGGCTTCGGCACCGGTGGCGGCTTCGGCGGTGGCGGTGGGGGTGGTGGCGGCGACTTCGACACCGGCGGCGGCTTCTGACGTCGCTGGGCTTTCGCGTGCCGCAGGTTCTGCCGCTCCGCTTTTTTTAGGCACAGCGTCGGTCCGTTCGCCAAGCCGGCGGAAGTCCCTAACATGGGTTCAACCGAGCATGCGCATCGCGCATATGTGCAGTGCACATTTTCGGGTTTGCACTGCGACGAAAGTCGTCTATAAAACCCAACATGGTGCTGCGGTGCAGCATCAGAGAGTTTCAGAGTTTTCGAGTGCAACGCTCGAAAAGGGGCCCGTCTCCGACGGGTCCTACGTCTCCCAGACGTGAAGCCTCCCTGTTGGACTTGAGCCGGGCTTTTTAGCCCGGCTTTTTTCTTCGTGCACCCCGCGCTGGCAATCCGTGGCCGACAAGAGGCGCAAGCAATAGGCGGATCCGGGCGTCGGGATCGCCCCGCTGTCATCGCCGCACTTGTTGCGGCGATCCGCGTGTTCGTCGACCCGCGAGTAGAATCCGCCGGTGACGATTTATAAGGCCGGGACCAAGGCAGTCAGGAGAGACGATCGCGATGATCGACCGTCGGGATGCTCGCCCGCCGCCTACGCGGTGAGCGTCCTGCCGAAGCCGATGGTGCAGACCGCGGCTGCGTCCTCGAGCCTAAGCACAATGCTTTCGCTGACGAACAGCTCGTAGTGGATCCCGTCCTGGCCGGCGTAGCCCGCGCGCAGGTCCTGGCCGACGACCAGGCCGCCGACCCGGGAATCGACGATGACGCCGCCGGCGATCGAAGCCTTGAAGATCCCCTTGGTGCACAGCCGGCGGAGATGCTCGAGCTGCAGCATGTCGCTGCCGGGATAGCGGCGGAACAGGCCATTGTACAGGGCCGGGGCCAGCACCAGGGCGTACGGTCCGCGGAAGCCGGCGTCGTCCAGCCGGGTCACACCGAGGAGGACGTCGTTTAGCACCTGGTCGACGTCGGACCAGTCGCCGGCATCGACTGTCTGCCGGCCGGGGGCATTCAACAGCCCGGCGAGGCCGAAGTCCGCCTGACCAATGTAAACGATCTCCTCCTCGCGGGCGGCGACGGCTTCCGCCGCCTCCTCGACCGGCGCGAGGTTGAGCGGCATGCCGTTGTCGAGGTGCGCCGCGATCCGCCGGACGCTGAGCCGGAAACGGCGGCGGATCATCGGCACCGAGATCGCGTGGCCGATGACGGCGCCGGCCTCGTCCGGGTTCGGCTGGCGGCAGTACTCGTCGTTGCCGACCTCGATGGAGGTGAGTCCGGGGCCGAACGGGCCTTCGACGTCGAGGAAACGCCGCGCCGTTAGCCGATCGCGGGCCGCGTTCACCGCCGCGGCGTCTATCTTGTCCCAGATGCCGTCGCCGAAGGGCGCCTTGTCGCGGGTGAGATGGTCCATCGTCCAGGCTCCCTAGTCCTTAAGCGGGCCAACGGTGAAGGTGCGGGCCGGGCTGTCCCGGCGCGCCCGCGTCTCGCCCTCCTCGCCTCCGCCTCCAGCGATCGCGCCGCCGCCGCCACCGGTCACCTCGTCCTCGACCTCGGTGATGGGCGCCTTTGTGAACAGGTAGGTGGAGAACTCGCCAGCCCAGTCGGTGTCGTTGCGGCGCAGCCACTCCATGATCATGCAGGCGTGCTCCATCTCCTCACGCATGTTGTGCAGGAGGATTTCCTTCAGCGCCGCATCCTCGCAGTCGTCGGCGCGCTGCTTGTACCAGTCGACCGCCTCCAGCTCCTCCATCAGCGAGGCAATCGCCTGGTGGTGGGTCACCGTGTGGATGGTCAGCCGCTGTCTCGGCGCGTGGAGACCTTCGCTCGACATTCCGCTTATCCTTGCCCGTGAGTTCCCGCCGCCGACGTGCCTGCTCAGGCCGGCCGTGGCGGTACGATAACCGGGCCGTGCAGGGGCGGCAAGGCGGCCAGCCAGCGACGCGGCCAGCGACGCGGCCAGCGACGGGGCCAGCGCGGCTGGGCCACGGCTCACCATACGCTTCCGCAGTGCGCCACAAATGCGCCGAGTGCGCTCCGGCGCAGTGCCCCGCGCGGCTCCGCTAACGCGCATGTGATTTCCGGCGCCGCCTCGCCTAGCCCATCTCTTTGGCGTGTCCGACGCCGCCGGCCGCTGGGTCAAGCGGAAAGCGGCGGCGACGGCTTCGGCTGGCGCACGGATCGCCTGAGCCGGGGCCTTGTCCACACGGGAGTTGATCGATGATGAGCAAACGCGGGTTCCTCATGGGTGGCCTCGCCGCCCTCGCGACGATGGCGGCGGCACGAACGAGCCGGGCCACGCTGGCGGCGGAGGCGGCCCAGGACGGGTCCTTCGAGATCGTCCGGAGTGAGGAGGAATGGCGGCGGCTGCTGACCCCGGCCCAGTTCCGTGTCCTGCGCGCGCACGATACCGAGCGGGCTGGCAGCAGCCCGCTCAACGGCGAGAGCCGCGCCGGCACCTATGTCTGCGCCGGCTGCGAGCTGCCGCTGTTCTCCTCACAAACCAAGTTCGACAGCGGCACAGGCTGGCCAAGCTTCTGGGCGCCGCTACCAGACAGCATCGGGACCACCGAGGATCGCCGGCTGTTCTTGGTCCGCACCGAAGTGCACTGCCGCCGCTGCGGTGGGCATCTCGGTCACGTCTTCGACGACGGTCCGCCGCCGACCGGGCTCCGCTATTGCCTGAACGGCGTCGCCCTCAAGTTCGTCCCCAGCCAGGCTTAAGGGGCACATTCTCTCATGACCACATCGAACCTAGGGCCGGTTGCGCTGCGCCACGATTGGACGATGGCTTTGCTGCCGGGGCGTCGGTTCCTGCGCATCCTTCTGGCGGTCTTCGCGCTTTCCGGGATGGCTGCGGCTTCGGCGGAGAGTGCCGGCGGGGAGATGCAGCCTCCCTTAGCCACCGCGGTCTTTGCCGGCGGTTGCTTCTGGTGCATGGAGCCGCCGTTCGACAAGCTCGGAGGCGTCGTCTCGACCACCTCCGGCTACACCGGCGGGCGCACGTCCTCGCCGACGTACGAACAGGTCTCGGCGGGCGGGACCGGGCATCTCGAAGCTATCCGGGTGGTGTACGACCCGAACCGGATCGACTACGCCCGGCTGCTCGACGTCTTCTGGCGCAACGTCGATCCGCTCGATGCCGGCGGCCAGTTCTGCGACCGGGGCGGCCAGTATCGCTCGGCGATCTTTTACGAGACGGACGAGCAGAGACAGCTTGCCGAGCGCTTCAAGGCTGAGCTCCAAGCGCCTGAACGCCTCGGCCGCTCCGTCGCTACCGAGATCCTTCCCGCGTCACCGTTCTATCCGGCCGAGGACAACCACCAGGATTACTATCAAAAGAACCCCTTCAGGTATTCTATCTATCGCTTCAACTGCGGCCGCGACCGGCGCCTTGAAGAGGTCTGGGGAGACGGCGCCCGGGGCTAGCGCCTGCCGATCGAGATGACCAGCTACAGCGTTTACGACCTGGCGCGAGACGCACCAGAACCTTGAGCTGGAGGTTGCCGGGACCTGACGCTGGCGCCGGCGGATCAGCCGGCAGCCGCGGGCGGATCCAGGTCGTCCTCGCAGATCATGCCGATGATGGTCTTGTCTCGGCTCAGGACCGGCAGCCGACGAACCAGGCTGGCGCGCATCTTCGCCCCGACCTCCTCGGTGGTCTGGTCGTCGTGGCAGAACAGCACCTCGGGCAGCATGATCTCGGCCACCGCCGTGCTCGCCAGATCGCGCCCCGCAGCCACCGCGCGAACGATGTCCGCCTGCGTCACCATGCCGAGAAGGTGGCCGGCCTCGGCGACGATCAGCGCGTCGGCCGTACGCTCGCTCATGCTCCGCGCCGCCTCGAGTGCCGTGCGCCGGGGTCCGATCGTATCGATCTCCTTCGTCATGGCGTCCCTGACGTAAGCCATTGTCATCCTCGCGAGCCGTTGGACGTGTTGTGGCACGAGTCGCCGCTCGTTGCGCCGGCGTAGCCCCCGTCCCGCCATGCCGTCTCGGACGGCGCGCAGTTGGCTATGACACTTGTAATAACCCTGCGCCACGGTGCGCCACGAACGCGCTGAAAGCTCATATCAAAGGTTAAAGCCTGCGCGGTCAGTTCGACTATTCTGGGTTCCTTCTCCTAGAGCGCAGCCAGCGCATTCCCATCCCCGCTCCGGCTGTGACCCCGGGCAGTTCATGCCCCGCAGCCGGGACCGACTGAGCGCCGCCCCTCTTGGGCGGCGCTTTTTTCGCGCGCCTTCCCGGTGCTGAATACCGCAGGCGCCCGTCGCTCCTCGGCCCACACACGCTCGGAAGAGGCGTGACCTGTGCGGTGCTATACTCGCGGTCTGTTGCGCCAATATGGCGATCTGGAGGTGCGGCATGAGCGAGCCCATGGCAATGGCGGAACGCGTAGAAGCGGTGGCGCCAGGGGTCTGGCGTTGGCACGTCCTCGACGAGCGCATCGACTTCGAGAGCGACGCCCACGCCGTCTCAGCGGAAGCGGGCACCGTGCTGATCGATCCGCTGCCGCTTCGTGACGAGGCGATGCAGGCGCTGCGGCCGATCGTCGCGATCTGCCTGACCGCCGCCTGCCATCAGCGCTCGGCGTGGCGGTACCGCCGGATCCATGGCGCCAAGGTCTACGCCCCTGAACACGCCCGGGAGATGGACGAGGACCCCGACGTCCGCTATCGGGACGGCCAGATGCTTCCCGGCGGGCTGAAGGCGGTCCATACGCCGGGACCCGATCAGGCGCATTACGCCTTTCTGCGCGCCGGGCCTCCAGCCGTCCTGTTCTGCCCGGACCTGGCGATGCGCGCTCGCGACGGGACCCTGACGTTCATTCCCGCGGAATACCACGAAGACCCGCAAGCCACGCGCGACAGCGTCCGCCACCTGCTCGACCTGCCCTTCGCGATTCTCTGCCTGGACCACGGCGCCCCGATCACGAAGAACCCGCACGCTGCGCTGCGCGACCTCTTGGCCAGGGATTTGTCCAGGCAGAGGTGAACTTCCGCATTATCTCGGCCCGGCCGGGCGGAACGAATGATCCAACGTTCAGGCACTTCGGAGCGAGGATGACCTTCGTCCATGAGAATCCGCCGGCCGGGCAAGAGTGATGGATCCGTACCTGTGGCTGCGCTTTTCGCACCTAGCCGGGCTGATGCTGATGTCGGCCGGGCTCATCGGCGTGTTCATCGCTGACATGCGCTCCCGTCAGGTTCGGGACCTGCGGCTGTTTGCTCAAGCCATCACCTTCATTGCGGTCTTCTACGACGGCCTCGTCGTGCCGGGCGCGTTGCTGCTGCTGGCGAGCGGAAGTTGGCTGATAGCCGGCTACCACGGCGGCTGGGATTTCATAGGGGTCCCCTGGCTCGCCGGCATGGTGATCCTGTTTACCTTCGAGTTCATTGAGGGGAACACCGTCACGCGCCTTTACTTCGTCCGGCTGCGGCGCTTGACACGGCAGTCTCTGAAGGAGCGGCGGGTCACGCCGGAACTGGTGCGGGCGCGGGGTGAGCGGGTCGCATCTCTTACCCACTTCCTCGACATTCCGATCCTGCTGGTGATCGTCTCACTCGGGGTGCTGCGCCCGGACACCTGGACCCAGTTCGTGGTTGCGTCGCTGATCGCCGTGGCAGTGGCGGTGGCACTCAACTCCATCGTCCCGCGCCTTTATCCGTGGGGCGGCGAGGAGCCCGGTCGCCCCGGCCCGGGCGGCACGGGCGCAGAGCTCTCGACGTCGGGGCTTCGCGGAGCGCCGGCCGTGAATGATTTAACCGCGGACGAGGTGATCGCCCGGCTGGCGCTCAGCCCGCACCCAGAGGGCGGGCACTACCGCGAGACCTTCCGCCACCGGCCCGCCAATGGCGAGCGCGGTGCCATCACCGTCATCTACTACCTGTTGCGCGCCGGCGAGCGCTCGGCCTGGCACCGCATCGACGCCACCGAGGTCTGGCACTTCTATGCCGGCGCGCCGATCGAGCTCCTGATCGCCGACGCGAGCGCCCGGACCGCGATCATGCTTGGCACCGACTTCGCCGCTGGCATGGCTGGGCATGGTGTCGTGCCGGCGCATGCCTGGCAGAGCGCCAGGAGCCTCGGCGCCTGGACGCTGGTTGGCTGCACGGTGGCGCCGGCCTTCGAGTTTCTGGGCTTCGAGCTGGCGCCCCCGGAATTGTCAGCAGAATTGACCGGGCGATGGACGCCGCTCTGACAATGATCGACAATCGCATCCCGGATTGCCGTACGTAAATGAACGGTGGCGGCCCGCTGACGACCTTGGCGGGTAACTGTGGCTGAGGCGGGAGGCCTTGGTCCGTTGCCGGACGCACTAGAAATCTATCGCCAGAAGCGGCGGTTCGACCGGACACCGGAGCCGGCGGGGACGTCGGCCGCCGGCAGCGGCAGCCTGTTCGTCATCCACAAGCACGCAGCGCGGCGGCTGCATTACGACCTCAGGCTGCAGTTCGGCGACGCGCTCAAAAGCTGGGCGGTCACGCGGGGCCCGAGCCTCGACCCGGCCGACCGCCGGCTCGCCGTCCACGTTGAGGACCACCCGCTCGACTACGGCGGCTTCGAGGGCACCATTCCCCGCGGTGAGTACGGTGCCGGCGGCGTTGTTATCTGGGACCGCGGCCATTGGGTGCCGATGGAGGACCCGGAGGACGGGTACAGCCGCGGCACGCTGAAGTTCCGCCTCGACGGCCACAAGCTCCTCGGCGGCTGGATGCTGGTCCGGCTGAAGCGCAAGGAGGGCGAGCGGGAGAACTGGCTGCTGATCAAGGAGCGCGACGATTTCGCCAGGCCAGGCGACGGCGATGCGCTCCTGCGCGAGGCGCCGGAGAGTGTCGTCTCTGGGCAGACGGTCGAGGCGCTGACGCCCCTGAAATCCGCGCCTCGCGCACGGGCGCCGGGCCGCAGCAAGGTGCGCCTCGCCGATGCGGCGCCGCCGGCAGCCCCGGCCGCGGCGCTGCCGGAGTTCGTTGCCCCGCAACTGGCATCGCTGGCGGCGACGGCGCCGGACGGCGACGGCTGGCTGCACGAGATCAAGTTCGACGGCTACCGGACGCTGGTTCGGATCGACGGCGACGACATCCGCCTGTTCACCCGCAACGGCCACGACTGGACGGCGCGCTACGGCGATCTGCCCGGCGCCTTTCGCCCGCTCGCCGGCCACCGGCTGCTGCTCGACGGCGAGATCGTCGTCCAGGACGAGAACGGCATCAGCTCGTTCGCGGCGTTGCAGGACGCGCTGGCGCAAGGAAGGCCCCGCAACCTCATCTTCTATGCCTTCGACCTGCTGCATATCGACGGCCGCGACCTGACCGGGCTGCCTCTGCTCGAGCGCAAGGTTGCGCTGTCCTCGGTTCTCGCCGGCGTGGCGCAGGACGCCTCGCCACTGCAGCAGAGCGACCATATCCTCGGCCGCGGCAGCGCCTTCGCCGGTGAGGCCTGCCGGATGGGCCTGGAGGGTATCGTCTCCAAGCGCGCCGACGCGCCATACCGCTCCGGGCGGACCCGTACCTGGCTCAAGAGCAAGTGCGTCGCCGGCGACGAGTTCGTCATCATCGGCTTTACCGAGACCGCGGCCGCCGGCGGGCTCGCGGCGCTATTGCTCGCGGAAAACGCCGAGAACGGGCTGCGTTACGTCGGCCGCGCCGGCAGCGGCATCTCCCGCGATCAGGCCGACCGGCTGAAGGCGGCACTGGAGCCGCTGCGCCGCCCCGAGCCGGCGCTCCCGGTACCGCCGGTCCCCGCCAGCGAGAAGGTCACCTGGGTCGAGCCGGCGCTGGCCGCGGAGGTGACGTTTGCCACCCGCACCGCCGAGGGGCTGTTGCGCCACGCCGCCTTCAAAGGCCTGCGCCTCGACAAATCCGCCGAGGAGGCTGGCCGTCCGGTACCGGTAGTCGAGCCGGCGGCCGCGCCCGACCCGGAGCCGGCGAAGCCGGTGGAGAAGCCGCGCCTAGTCAGCGATGCCGATCTCGCCGGAATTTGGGTGACGAACCCGGACCGGGCGATGTTCGGCGGCCGCGGCGGCGCGACTAAGCTCGACCTCGCCCTCTACTACGCTCGGGTCGGCGACTGGATGCTGCCGGAGGTGACGGGGCGGCCGGTGAGCCTGGTCCGCTGCCCGACGGGTGAGGCGCAGGCCTGCTTCTACCAGCGTCACGCCGGCGCCGGCATGCCGGCTTCCGTCAAGCGCATCCCGTTGCGCGAGGGCTCGGAGCGCAAGCGCGCCGATTATGTCTACATCGAGGAGGCCCGCGGCCTGCTGGACCTGGCCCAGTTCGGCGTCGTCGAGTTCCACCCCTGGGGCTGCCGGATCGACCGGCCGGAACGCCCCGACCGGATGATCTTCGACCTCGACCCGGACGAGAGCCTGCGCTGGCGCGACGTTGTCGCCGCCGCCTTCGACGTCCGCACCGTCCTCGAAGCGATCGGCCTGCCCGCCTTCGTCAAGACCACCGGCGGCAAAGGCCTGCACCTGGTCGTGCCGCTTGCCCGGCGCCAGGGCTGGACGGCCATGCGCGACTTCAGCGCTGATGTGGTGAAGGCTTTGGCCGCCCACGAGCCGCAGCGCTTCACCGCCAACCTGGCCTTGGCCAGCCGGAAGGGGAAGATCTTCATCGACTATCTGCGCAATGGCCGCGGCGCCACCGCCGTTTCGGCCTATTCGCTGCGTGCCCGGCCTGGGCTGCCGGTGGCGACGCCGCTGCACTGGGAGGAGGTCGAGGCGCTGGACGATCCGGCCGAGCTCACCTTCCGCACCGTGCCCGAGCGGCTCAGCACGCTGACCTCGGACCCGTGGGCGGCGATGGCCGAAGCGGAGGCCTCGCTCGACCAGGAGAAGTTGCGTAAACTGCGGTCAATATGCCCGCCCAAGTAAGGCGGGGGCTTCGCGGGAACGGTGGAGGAGGAACGCTCGATGCCGCTGCGTGCAAGCTGGAAGGGCCATCTCAGGCTCTCGCTCGTCTCCTGTCCGGTGCGTCTCTACAACGCGACCGCGGCGGGGAAGCGAGTGTCGTTCAATCTCCTACACCGGGAGACCAACAACCGCGTGCGGATGGTGCCGCACGATCCGGAGCGCGGCGCCGTCGACCGTAGCGAGCTGGTCCGCGGCTACGAGTACGAGCGCGACCGCTACGTCGTCGTGAGCGACGAGGATCTGGCCAAGGTGAAGCTCGAGTCCTCGGAGATCATCGACATCGAGCGGTTCGTCGATGCCGATGAGGCCGACATGATCTACTTCGAGTCCCCCTATTATCTCGCGCCGGACGGAGCCGTCGCCGAGGAGACCTTCCGGGTCATCCGCGACGCCATGCAGCGGAAGAACAAGATCGCGCTCTCGCGCATCGTGCTTGTCCTCGCGCGAGCACCTGATCGCGATGTCGGTGCGCAACAAAGGGATCATGGTCACGACGCTGCGCACCGCCGACGAGGTGCGCGCCGACGAGCCCTACTTCGCCGACATCCGCGACGAGGCGCCGGAGTCGGAGCTGGTCGAGCTGGCCGAGCAGCTGATCGAGAAGAAGGCCGGGCCCTTCGATCCGGCCAGCTTCCACGACCGCTACCAGGACGCGCTGCTCGAGCTGGTCAAGGCCAAGATCAAGGGCGAGGAGCCGGTGGTCGCCAAGGCGCCCGAGCGCGGCAAGGTGATCAACCTGATGGACGCGCTGAAGCGCAGCGTTGGGGAGGCGGAGGAGCGCAAGCCACCGGCGACCAGCAGGCCCGCGTCCAGCAGGCCCGCCGCCGGCACCCGCGCCAGCGCATCGTCCGGCTCCAGGTCGGGGACGCGGCGAAAGAAGGCTGCGGGAGATCAGTGACCGCCGCCGTCCTCTGCAACCCGGCCACGGTCGATCTCGCCGGCAAGTCGGTGGTGATCGCCGGGCGGTTGGAGAGCCTGGGGCGACGGCGCGCCATAGCCCTGGTCCGCGAGCGCGGCGGGACAGTCGGCCGCGATCTTAGCCGGCGGACCGGCTGCCTCGTCGTCGGCCATGGGGCCGCCGGCCTCGTCGCCAGCGGCCGGCTGCAGGCGCGGATCGAGGCGGCCGACCGCGCCGACGTGCCCTGCCTCAGCGAGCTCGGCTTTCTCCGCGCCCTGACCCGCCCGGCGGTGATCGTAGGGGATGCGCCCCGGGCCGTGGAGGGCGGCTTCAGCGTCGAGGACATCGTGCGCACCAGCGGGCTGCCGCCCGACCTGCTGCGCATCCTGGCGCTGGTCGATATCGTCGAGCTGGACGGCGACCGCGGTGGCTTCGCCGCCATGTCGGCGGCGCGCCAGGCCGGGCGACTGCTGAAGGCGGGCGGGACGCTCGCCGAGCTGATCGTCTCCTTGCGCGCGCTCAGCCAACGCGACGCCCTGGCGCGCCACCACTTCGATCTCGACGACGGCCGAAAGCTCGTGCTGCGCTTCGGCGGCTGGGTAGCGGAGGCGGACGGGCAACTGCGCCTGGCGCTGCCGGATGCGGGCAACCCGGCGCCGGAGGAGCTCATGGCGGCGGCGGAGGAAGCGGAAGCTGCGGGTGACCTGGGCACGGCCGAGGCCTTCTATCGGCGTTGCCTGAAGCTCGACGAGCAGGACCCGACGGCGCCGTTCAACCTCGCCAACGTTTTGCGCGAGCAAGGCCGGGTGCGCGAGGCCATCCTGTTCTGCCGCATGGCGCTGGCGCGTGATCCGGTGTTTGCCGAGGCTTGGTACAACCTTGCCGACCTGGCCGAAGCCGCGGGCGACCTGGGCCTCGCCCGGCACAGCCTCGAGCAGGCGCTGACGTGCGACCGGGGCTTCGCCGATGCCGCCTTCAACCTCGCCCGGCTGCATTACGCCGCCGGCGCGTATGCAAAGGCGGCGGCAGAATGGCAGCGCTACCTGGAGCTCGACGGCGACAGCGCCTGGGCGCGCAAGGCCCGCCACGGCATTGCGCTGTGCCGCCAGCACCTGTGCGGAAGCTAGTCTCTCGCGCGGTTGCGCATCGGAGCGGGTCCCCAGGCGCCCTGTCCTTCCGGCCGATGTTCCTTTAGGCTGCACCGCAGAAGATCAGCGGCGCCAGCCCTCAAGCCGTCCGGAAAGGCGGACAAGCAAGACCAGAGCACGGCACGTAGCAAAAAGAGAGGCGGGAACGGCGGGGTCTACGGATGGCCGGTGGTTGGTTGCCTTCGTTTCGGAAGGCTCGCGTCATAGACAAAGCCGACCAGATCCTTCTTCCGGAGACAGCGGGGAATTCCTCGCTGACGGGAAGAGTGCGCCGCCGCAACTATGCGGCAGCGGCGCAGACGTGCGCGCTCGCCCGCTCGTCTGGCACTTGGCGCTGTTCGCTGCGGCGCTCGTCATCCCGACCCTGGCTCTGATCGTCCTGCTGTTCTGGCATTCAGCGGAGGCGGAGCAGGCGCGGATCGAGCAGGAGGTCCGCGACGTCGCGAAGGCGATCGCGGTCGCGCTGGACCGGAACCTCATCGCGCAGCAATCCATGCTAGCCGCGCTATCGACCGCTCCCAGCCTGCAGGCGGACGACTACGCGGCTTTTCATCGGCAGGCCGGCGAGCTCGCGGATGCCGAGGGTTTGGACTTTGTGCTGCGCGATCCGGAGGGGCAGCTCCTGATCGACACCCACGTCTCCTGGGGCGCGCCGCTGCCCCGCAACGCCCTCGACATCGACCGGCAGGTCATCGAAACCCGGCGCGCGACCGTCTCAAACCTGTTCATCTGCGCGACGTCGCACCAGCCCTGCTTCGCGGTCGTCGCACCGGTTCTGCGCGAAGGCCAGGTGGTCGCGTTGCTGAGCGCCGTCACGCCGAGCGAGCAAGCGGTGCCGATCCTGCGCGACGGTCTGCCCGCCGCGTTGTGGGCCGGCTCGTTCTCCGACCGCAACGGCATCCTCGTTGCCCGCACGCGCGATCACGACGCCTGGGTCGGAAGACCGATCACAGACCAGCTTCGACGGGCCGCTATTCACCCGTCCGGAACGTGGAACGGCCCCAGCCATGAGGGCAATTCACTCCGCGGCGGCTACGCACGGTCCTCTGAGTTCGGGCTGGCTGGTGGCCGTGGGTGTGGATCGCGGCCGACTGATGGCGCCGCTCTACCGCATGCTGTGGCTGACGGGGACGGCGGCGGTCGTCCTGGCCGGGCTCTCGGCCGTGCTGGCCGTGGTATCCGGCCGGCGCATCAACCGCTCGATCCTGGCGCTCGCCGATGCAGCGGCTGCGCTCGGTCGCGCCGAAGCTGTAAGGCGGTTGCATTCGGACATCGCCGAGGTCGACAGCGTCAACAATGCCCTGGTCGACGCGGCGGCCCAGCTCGGCGAGCGCGACCGGTCGCTTCGCGAGAGCGAGCAACGGCTACAGATCGCGCTCGATGCGGCGAGCCTCGGGATCTGGGACCTCGACCTGTCATCCGACAGCGGGGTCCGCTCGCTGCGGCACGACCAGATGTTCGGCTACACGGAACTGCAGCCGCATTGGGGGCAAGCCATCGCGGAGCAGCATGTCGTCGAGGAGGACAGGCCGGTATTCCGGGCGGGGCTGGCGCGCGCGCTCGACACCGGCGTGCTGTCCTTCGAGGTGCGGGTGCGCTGGCCCAACGGCAGCATCCACTGGATTTCGCCGCTGGGGCGCACGTCCTACGATGGCGAGGGTCGGCCGGTGCGCATGGCTGGGGTCGTCGCCGACATCACCGAGCGTAAGCAAGCCGAAGCCGCTTTGCGCGCGAGCGAGGAGCGCTTTCGCAAAGTGTTCGAGCACGCGGCGACTGGCATCGTCATCACCGACGAGCACGGTCTTGTCCGCAACTGCAACGCCGCGTTCTGCGCCATGATCGGTTACAGCGAACAGGACCTCAGCAGGATGAGCATCATCGACATCATCCACCCGGAGGACCGCGAAGCGAACCTGCGGGAATGTCGTCGGTTGTTCGACGGCGAGCTGCCCTCCTTCGAGATCGAGAATCGGTACGTCGGCCGCTGGGGCGAGCCGGTGTGGGTGCACAAGTTCGTCTCCCTGCTGCGCGACGAGAGCGGCAAGCGCGTGCATGTCCTGACGCTGGTCTCCGACGTGACAGAACGTCGGCGCGCGGAAGACGCACTCCGCCAGAGCGAGGCTCTCGCTCGCGCGCAGGCGCACGAGATCCAGGTCATCTACGACGCCGCGCCGATCGGCATGGTGCTGTTCGACCGCGACGTCCGGTTCCTTCGCATCAACGAGCGGCTGGCGGCGATCAACGGCCGGTCCTACGCGGATCACATCGGCCGGGCGATTGAGGATGTGCTACCGGCGGAGACGGCGGCGGCGCTGCGCGGGATCCAGTCCCGCCTGCTGGCGGGCGAGGAGATCATCGATGTCGAGATTAGCGGTCCCAACCGCGTCACGGGCAAGCACGGCGCCTTCCTCGTCTCCTACCGGCCGCTGCGCGATCAGCGGGGCGCCGTCTGCCAGTTCCTCGGGACGGTGCTCGACATCACCGGCCGGCGGGAGGCCGAAGCGGCGCTCAGCGAGCGCACCCGACGAGCGGTGGAAGCGGAGCGACTGCTCGACGCGCTGATGCGCTACGTGCCCGCGGGCATCACCATCGCCACCGCGCCGGACGCCAATGTTGTGCGTATAAGCGACTACGGCAGCCGCCTGCTCGGGCGGCCGCGGGCGCAGTTGGAACAGATCACGGCGGAGGCGCACGTCGATGCCTACAAGGTGCTCCACGCCGACACCGGGGCGCCGGCGCTACCCGAGGAGCTGCCGCTTACCCGGGCGGTGCGCAACGGCGAGATCGTGATCAACGAGGAGTGGCTCGTCGCCAACGCGGCCGGCGAGCGCATCCCGGTTCTGTGCAACGCCGGCCCGATTAAGGACGACGAAGGCAACGTTGTTCGCCGGCGTGATCACCTGGAACGACATCACCGAGCTCAAAGTCCGCCCGGGAGCACCAGCGCCTGCTACTCGGCGAATTGAACCACCGGGTGAAGAACATGCTGGCGACCGTGCAGGCCATTGCCACGCAGAGCTTCCGGCAGTCGGCGACCGCGGAGGCACTGCACGCCTTTGAGGACCGCATCGTCAGCTTGGCTCGGACGCACGACCTGCTCACGCGCCGCAATTGGCAGGATGCGAGCCTCCGCGACGTGGTCCTGGAGGCACTGGCGCCGTTTGAGGGCGCGCCGGATGGGCGTTTCGACATTAACGCCGGCGGCGACGTCCGTCTGCCGCCAAAGGCGGCGCTGGCGTTCAGCATGGCGCTGCATGAGCTGGCGACCAACGCCGTGAAATATGGCGCGCTGTCCAACAGCAGCGGCCGGGTGAACATCGCGTGGGAGGTTGCGCGGGGCAGCAGCGAGCGGCTGCAATTCTCATGGCGGGAGCCCGGCGGCCCGGCGGTACGCCAGCCGGAGCGGCGCGGCTTCGGCTCGACCATGATCGAGTACGGCCTGGCCAGGGAGCTGAACGCCGAGGTGACGCTCGACTATGTGCCCGATGGGCTCGTATTCCGGATGGAGATGCCGCTGCCGGCCGGCGGAGAAGGCTGGTCACGGACGCCGCATCCGCGAGAAGGCGAGGCTTGAAGCGGCCTCCCAGCCGTCGGCTTTGGGTCAGTGCGCCAGCTTAGGAACACCGTCATCGCCAGCCGCTAGAGCAAGGTGCAATTGGGTTGCATGCAGACCCTACAAGGCGCCATCGCCGCTTCCAGCCGTCATGGCCGTACTCGATCGTCATCGCGAGCCGCGAGGCGGCGTGGCGATCCAGTATTGCAGGCACTGGATTGCCGCGTCGGCTTCGCCTCCTCGCAATGACGGCGTACCGTTGAGACGCAACTCAACGACCACTTGCCCTAATCGCCAGCCGCCAAGCGCACGGCAACCCTCACCCGCCCGCTCCGCGCGCCTCCCTCTCCCGCGAGCGGGAGAGGGTTGGGGTGAGCGCATCCCCGGTCGGGCGCAGCGCCGCGATCGTCGCCCGATAGTCGCTGCCCGAGAAGACGGCGCTGCCGGCAACCAGGACGGTCGCGCCGGCGGCGATGACCGCGGGCGCGGTGTCGGCATTCACCCCGCCGTCGACCTCAAGCTCGATCGGACGGTCTTCGATCATCGCCCGGATGCGGCGGATCTTCTCCAAGGCGCTGGGGATGAAGGTCTGGCCGCCGAAGCCGGGGTTGACCGACATCACCAAGATCAGGTCGAGGCGATCCAGGACATGATCGAGGACGCTCTCGGGCGTCGCCGGGTTGAGCGAGACCCCGGCCTTGCGCCCGAGGGCGCGGATCACCTGCAGGCTGCGGTCGAGGTGGCGGTCGGCCTCGGCATGCACCGTGATGATGTCTGCGCCCGCCTCGGCATAGGCAGCGAGGTGGGGCTGCGCCGGCTCGATCATCAAATGCACGTCGAAGGGCTTGGCGGTGTACCTGCGGATCGCGGCGATCACCGGCGGGCCGAAGGTGAGGTTCGGGACGAAGTGCCCGTCCATGACGTCGATGTGGACGTAGTCGCACCCGGCCGCGTCGATGGCGCGAACCTCCTCGCCCAGCCTGGCGAAATCGGCCGACAGGATCGACGGCGCGATCTTGACCATCGCCCCGCTTGCGTTCATCTCAGCCCGGCCCGCCCTCAGCCGACGACGTCGATGCTGAAGCGGGCATTGCGCCTTCGCGCCGCCTGTGGCAGGCGGGCGAGCGCCGCCTTGGTCTGGGCGACGACGTTGTCGGCGACGATGCCGAAATGCTTGAACAGGACCTCGCCCGGCGCCGAGAGGCCGAAGCCCTTCAGCCCGACGAAGACACCGTTCTCGCCGATGTAGCGGTCCCAGCCGGGCGAGATCGCCGCCTCGACCGCCACCCGAACGCACTGCGGCCAGGCCGGCCCCAGCACCTCCTTGCGGTAGCGCTCGGGCTGGTTCTCGAACAGCTCCCAGCACGGCATGGAGATCACCGCCGTCGGGATCCCCTGTCCCTGGAGGACGCTGCGCGCCTCGACCGCGACGTGGACCTCGGAGCCGGTGGCGAACAGGCTCACCTGCCGCTCGCCGCCCTCGGCCTCGTGCAGCACGTACGCGCCGCGGGCCGAGAGGTTGACGCTCTCGTGATCGAGGCGCACCGCCGGCACCGACTGGCGGGTGAGCACCAGGCATGACGGCATGTCGTACTCGGTGATGGCGATGACCCAGCACTCGAAGGTTTCGATCGCGTCCGCTGGGCGGAAAACGAGCATGTTCGGCATGACCCGGAGGCTCGCCAGCGTCTCCGACGGGTGGTGGGTCGGGCCGTCCTCGCCAACCCCGATCGAGTTGTGGGTCAGCACGTAGATCACCCGCTGCTTCATCAGCGCCGACATGCGCATGCCGCCGCGCATGTAATCGGCGAAGACCAGGAACGTGCCGCCATAGGGGATGAAGCCGCCGTGGAGCGCGATGCCGTTCATCACCGAGGCCATGGCGTGCTCGCGCACGCCGTAGTGGATGTAGCGGCCGTGGTAGTTGCCGGCGGCGATGTCGTCCATCTGCCGGGTCTTGGTGAAGACGGAGTTGGTGAGGTCGGCCGAGCCGCCGATCATCTCCGGGAAGTTGGCGGTGAGGATCTCGAGCGCCTCGCCTGAGGCCTTGCGCGTCGCCCAGGTCGGCCGCTCGTCGGCCAGCTTGCGCTTGAACTCGTTCAGCGGCACCTGCCAGTTCGGCCGCAAACCGCCGCTGCTGGTGCGGTAGAACTCGGCGCGTTCCTCCATTGGCAGGGCCGCGAACCGCTGCTCCCAGGCGAGCCGGTCGTGGATGCAGCGCTCGGCGGCCTTGCGCCAAGCGCTAAGGATATGCGGTGGGATGACGAACGGCGGGTGCGGCCAATCGAGGGTCCGGCGCACGCCCGCCACTTCGTCCTCGCCGAGCGGCGCGCCGTGGGTCTCGGCGGTCCCCTGCTTGGTGGGAGCGCCCTTGCCGATGATCGTCCGGCAGTCGATCAGGGACGGCTTGTCCGAGAGCCGCGCGCGAGAGATCGCCGCGGCGACGGCTTCGGGATCGTCGCCGTCGACCACATGCGCGTCCCAGCCGCAGGCCTCGAAGCGGGCGAGCTGGTTGTCGGAGGTCGAGAGCGACGTCGCGCCGTCGATGGAGATGCGGTTGTCGTCCCAGATCACGATGAGCTTGGAGAGCTTCAGCACGCCCGCGAACGAGATCGCCTCGTGGCTCAGTCCCTCCATCAGGCAGCCGTCGCCGACAATGCAGTAGGTGTAGTGGTCGACGATGTCGTCGCCCCAGCGGGCGTTGCGCAACCGCTCAGCCAAGGCCATGCCGACGGCGTTGCCGAGTCCCTGGGCCAAGGGGCCGGTGGTGGTCTCGATCCCATGGCTCGGGTCGTACTCCGGATGTCCGGGCGTGTTCGAGCCGAGCTGGCGGAAGCGCTTGATCTCGTCGATGGTGATCGCCTCGAAGCCGCTCAGGTAGAGCAGCGAGTAGAGCAGCATCGAGCCGTGGCCGGCGGAAAGGATGAAGCGGTCCCGGTCCTCCCATTGCGGCCGGCTCGGGTCGAACTTCAGGAACCGTGTCCACAGCACAGTGGCGGCGGTGGCCATGCCCATGGGCATGCCCGGATGCCCGGACTTGGCCTTCTGCACCGCGTCGGCGGCGAGCACGCGGATGGCGTTGACCATCTCCTCGTGGCTTGCGACCGCCATCGGCTCCGGCTCCTCCGTCGGTTGCAGCCGCAGGGGAACGGCCGCGCGAACTTGGGCAACGCTCATCGATTGGCTCTCCTCAGACGGCATCCTGGACCGCCGCATCTATCACATAGTGGGCAACGAGAAGCTGGGACAGCGCCAGCGGCCGACTGTAGGCGACGTTTCCGCTCTCGTCGTGGTAACGCCCGAGCCGCGGCAACCCGCGGTCCGGCCCAGCCAGCCGGCTCCAAAGCAGCGCCTCCGGCTCCGGATCGTCGGCGACCAGCGCGCCGGAGATGTCCAGGGCGTCGACCAGCATCCCATCGACGTCGCGGGCAAGCTCCATGGCGATCCCCCTGCCCGCGCCAGCCTCCAGGACCGGGGCTAAGTCCAGCGCCGGCAGGGTCGGGCGGAGGACATGGCGGACGTTGAGGCGCGCTCCGCTCTCGTCCGGGTCCTCGTCCGGCGGACAGAAGCAGACAACCATGTCGGCGTAGGCCCGCTGCGGGGCGACAAAGGCCTCGCTGTCGCGCTTCAGCGTCTCGATCGCGGTCATGACGTCCTCGACGGCGTAGCCGCCGAAGCCAGTGTCGCGCTGGAACTTCCAGCGCAGCCGCAAGGGCGTCTGCGGGTCGAGGTAGATCTTGACGTCGTAGGCGTCGCGCAACCGCTGCGTCGAAAAGCCGAGCAGGCCCTCGAGGATGATGAACGGCGCCGGCTTGACGTACTCTGGCGGCCTCAGCATCCCGCCGTCGTGGTCATAGATGGGCTTGAGGACCGGCTGGGCATCGCGCAGCAGGTCGACGTGCTGCTCGAGGATGTCGATGTAATTCGCATCTGGATGATGCGGGGTGATGCCGAGCCGGGCGCGCTCGCGGCGGGTGTAGCGGTGGTAGTCGTCGATGCAGATGCAGAGCGTCCGCTCGGGCCCCAGGATCTGCACCAGGCCGGCGGCGAAGGTGGTCTTGCCGGCCGCAGAGTTGCCGACGATGCCGATGATCACGGGGCGTTCGCGGGTCGTCGTCGTCATCGGCTCGGATGTCTCTCCGCAACCGCCTTGGCGGTGGGTCCAGCGGGCGGCGGCTGCCGGTCGAGATGTACCTTAGCTTCCGCGAAAACGAAACCCCGACGCGCACCGCGCACACGCATCGCCGCGCCAGCCCCGAAATCCCTCAGCTTGTGTCAGAAGCTGCTCTTTCGTCTAGGCCTGGGGACTGGCCTCCGGTGGGCAGGCGCAAGGGTTGGGGCGAGAGATGGGATTCGAACCCACGACCCCCTGGACCACAACCAGGTGCTCTAACCAACTGAGCTACTCCCGCCACCGCGGCTGACGATGTAGCCCTGCCCCGGGGCGCGGTCAAGCACGCCCGCCGGCGCCGGCTGGCTGGCCTTGCGAGGCCGCCGCTCAGTGCGGCGTCCCGGCGATGAACATGTTGTAGAGGGTGAGGAAGATCTCGACGACGATCAGGATGACGATGTACCACTCGACCCTGAGGCTGCGCTGCGCCTGAACGAGGCCCAGCGAGGTGGTCGCGGTCTGCGAGATGAGGTCGAGCTTGCGGTTGAGCGCCCGGTCCCGTTCGGTAAGTTCGTACTCCTCGCGCAGGCGGACGTAGAGCCGCTCCAGGTCCGAGCGGTCCCAGACCAGCTCGGGTTTCTCCGTGACCTCGACCCGGCCGACCATCCGATGCTGGGTGATCAAAACATCGCCGATATGGCCGAGGAGGTCGCTGACCGAGACCGTTCGGCCGGCCCGGTGCAGTCTCTCGGCCACCGGCTCGATGCGGTCGAAGACGGCGGCGACGCGGTTCTCGTCGTAGGCGAGGATGACGCTTTTCGCCAGCACGTCGGCCACGACCAGCAGCCGGTCCATGGTCACGCGCTGCAGCCGGATGTTGCCGCTGCCGTCGACGCCTTCCGTCTGTCCGCCGGTCTCGTCGGCGACGATCTCGGCCTCTTCGCTCTCCGTCGTCTCGAACGGCTCGCCGACGACGCTCTGCAGGCTCTTGAGGAAGGCCGCCTGCTCGACCGGCTGCATGTGAAAGGTGACGACGGCGCCGTAACGGAATAGCACCGCCAGCCCCCTCTCGCCGGCCGGCACCGCGACGGGCTGGCCGGCAAGCTCGGTGCCCCGCTGCAGGGCACGCAGATCGATGCGCTTGCCGACCAGAAGCGCCCGCACGCGCACGTGCCGCCAGCCGTCGAGCGACACCTCCGGAGCGCTGGCGGCGAGGGAGAGCACGTTCATCGATGCCGGCGGGGAGGCACGGGGGCGCGCTCGGGGCCAAGCTTGGCCGCAGCCGAGGCGCGTTGCAGCGCTTCGATCGGAGGGAGACGGGGGTTCCGTCTCAGTTCGGGCGCTACCACCACCAGGCGTATGGCACCTTCACCGAGCGCGCCGGCATGGCCAGATCGGGGCGCGGGTCCAGCAGCCCGGCGTAGGCATGCGCGGCCGCGAGCACAACCTTCATGTACTGGCTGACGATCGCCGCTTGATAGCCGACGAGGGCTTCATACGAACCCAGCATTCCTATCCTCTCTTTCCCCTTATTTCTAACATCCAGCCGCGCGGACGAACCAGCGTTTTTTCCGGCTGATGCTGCGGATAAGCTGCACGTTGAGCCGGACCGCACGCGCAACGCGCATCAGCTCCCCTCCTCGCGTCCGGCCAGCGCCGCCGGCGGCGCCGAGGACCAACGGCATCTCGACGCGGCGCGTCGCCGCGGCCGAACGGCTGACGGAAAAGACCGCGAGCGGCATCGCCACGTCGCCATCCTCGAGAACGATCGTGCGCTCGACGCACCCCCAGTAGAGCGACAGACCGTGCGGGACCAGCGCCGACAGGCTCTCGTCGATCAGCGCCAGCAGCGGCGCCTTGTTCTGCAGCCCCTCCTGCTCCCACGCCTCGACCACGCGATCCAGTGCGCCGGCAAGCCGCCGGACCGCCTCCTCCGCCGCCGGATCTGCAAGCTCGTCATGGACGACCACCCGGCCGGACTGCGCCGCCTCGATGGCCGACCAGAGGTCGCTGCCGCGGGCGGCGCGAACCAGCTCGATGCGCTCCGCCGGCGCGTCTTCGGGTGTATGCGGGTCCGTCATCGAAGACCTCGCCGCGCCACGGCGTCAGGCGCTGGCCGCCGGTTCCGCCCCCGCCGGTGGAGCGGCTCGGCCGCGTGGAACGGGTCGGCGTGGACGTCCTCGGCCGGCACACCAAGCCCATGGAGCGCGGTCACCGCGGCTGCCACCATGGCCGGCGGACCCGCCATGTAGACCTTGGCGCCCTTCAGAGGCGAGGCGCCTCCCGAAAGCGGCATGGCGAAGTCGGCGACCACCCCCTCCACCACGGTGCCGCGCCGCCTCACCGTCGTCGGCCGCGTCGCCGATAGCAGGACATGGTAGCGGAAGTTCGGATGCTTGCGGGCCAGGGCCTGGAAGTGATCCTCGAGGTAGATGTCGCGCTCGTTGCGGCCGCCGAAGTAGAGGTCGACGCGCCGGTCCGGCCGGCCGGCGAGTGCGGTCTCGACGATCGACTTCATCGGTCCCAGCCCCGACCCGCCGGCAATGCAGAGGATCGGACCGGCGTGGCCCGGGCGCAGCCAGGCCTCGCCGAATGGGCCTTCGACCCAGACGTGGTCGCCGATCCGCAGGATCCGCGCGACGTAGTGGCCGGTGCCGCCGTCGGCGCGGTGGCGGATGTGAAACTCGAGAACCGATTCGAGCGGGCTGTTCGCCAGCGAGTAGTCGCGGGGGCTCTGGGCGAGGAACGTGACCCTCGCGTACTGCCCGGCGGCAAAGCGGAACGGCCCGCCCGAGACGATGGCGAGGCGGACGATGCGGATGTTCGGCGTCGCCGAATGCAAGCCGATGACGCGGCAGAACAACGGCCGCGAGTGCGCCAGCATGGTCATCCGGTTCCATCCACCTCGTCAGCCATCCTCAGCCCTCGCCGGCTCGCTGAGGAGCGTAACCCCGTTGCTCAGGTAGGGGCGCGAGCCGCCGGCAACAACGATGCGCCGCTGCTCGATCCGTCGGACACTGTTGCGCCTGCGGGTTGCCATGGGTTATTCGCTCGCCACATGCTTTCCGCGACAACGACGGACGCTGCTTGGGGGTACCGCGGCTTATGGCACACTGGACGCTCGACGATATTCCTTGGGAGCGTTTCGCTCCGGATCGGGTCGATGCCGACTTGACGGCCGTGGTCAAGGCCGCCTCGCTGGTCGAGCACAACTCGGCCGACTACGCCGACTACCTCTGTAACGTCTTCGCCGACGATCCGGCGTTTCAGGCCGCCGCCCGCGAGTGGGCGGTGGAAGAGGTGCAGCACGGCGAAGCGCTCGGGCGCTGGGGCGAGCTGGCCGACCCGAGCTTCGATTTCGCCGACAGCATGGCCCGCTTCCGCGCCGGCTACCGCATCCCGGTCGAGGCCTCCGAATCGGTGCGCGGCTCGCGCTCGGGCGAACTCACCGCCCGCTGCGTGGTCGAGACCGGGACGAGCTCGTTCTACTCGGCGCTACGCGACGCCTCGCGAGAGCCGGTGTTGAAGGTCATCTGCGCCAAGATCGCGGGCGACGAGTTCCGCCATTACAAGCTGTTCTACACCCACATGCAGCGCTACCTCGAGCAGGAGAAGCCGAGCAGGCTGCGGCGGATCATGGTCGCCGTCGGACGCTACCGCGAGGCCGACGATGACGAGCTCGCCTTCGCCTATCACTGCGCCAACACCTCGAAAGCGCCCTACGACCGCAAGTCGGCTGCCTCGGCTTATGCCGCGCGCGCCTATCGCTGCTACCGGCCCGATCATGTCCAGCGGGCGGTGAGCATGATTCTCAAGGCCACCGGCCTCTCCACGCGCGGGCGTCTGGGCGACGTCGCGACCAAGCTCGCCTGGCGCCACCTCCAGCGTCAGGCGCGCATACCCCTCGCCGCCTGAGCAACCGGGCGGAGCGCGGCGCCGCCCACCGCCTGACCTGATCTGGCGCACCGGCCGCCCGCCGCCTTGCCTGCGTCCGAAGCCGCCTTGCCTGGGCCGGGCCGCCCAGCCGGAACCGAGCATCCTGCACGTTGTTGGTGATCGCGCGGTCTTGCACCTCGACTGCACGCCGCCGCATCAGCTCCGTTCGCAAGGGATGCTTCTACAATGGACCTACTCCGGATTCTTGTGGCCATTCTCCTGCCGCCGCTTGGCGTCTTTCTCCAGGTCGGCTTCGGCGGCCAGTTCTGGCTGAACATCTTGCTGACGCTGCTCGGCTACATCCCCGGCATCATCCATGCCGTCTGGATCATCGCCCGGCGCTGAAGCGCCAGGGACCCTGCTCCGGCAATGCCGTGCCGCGACAAGCCGCGATCGCACGGGAACTTCCAGGGGGGCAATGCGTTCCTCAAGGCACATCGCAGTTACGGATGAGGGGCGTTGACATGGCGAATGCACATGACAGTCAAACACTCGCGAACCGCGACGCCATGAGTACGGCGCGCGACGCGAAAGAAACACTGAAGCAAGAAGGCCAGCGCCTTGCCGAAGACATGAAGGCGAAGGCAGAGGGCGTGGTGGCGGAACAAAAGGACGTCGCGTCAAGCTACCTTACGGACGTCTCCGCGGCGGTCCACGACCTAACGTCGACCCTGGACAAGCAGGGGCACGGCACGATCGCGCACTACACCCGCTCCGCGGCGGACGAGCTTCGGCGGATGGGCGAGGCCATCGGTCAGCGCGATTTCAACGACCTCGCACGCGAGGTCACTGCGTTTGCGCAGCGCCGGCCGGCGCTTTTCTTCGGCGGCGCCTTTGCCATCGGCTTCGGCTTGGCCCGCTTCCTCGCGAGCTCGAAGCCCAGCAGCGCGGATTACCGGTCGGAGCCGCAACAGTGGGCGACGGGGCAGGATGCCTCCGCGCCGAGCTACCGGGAGGAGATGACGACCCATGGCTGAACAGGACACGAGCACCAAGTCGCTGCTCTCCGACCTCATCAAGAGCGTTCAGACGCTCATCCGCCAGGAGCTGCGCCTCGCCCAGGTCGAGGGCTCGGAAAAGGTGAACCAGGTGGCGGCCGGCGCCATCGGCATGGTCGCCGGGATGCTGGTGTCGTTCGCGGCGCTTCTGGTGCTGCTGCAGGCGCTGGTCGCGGCGCTTGCCGAGCACATGGCCACGGGGTGGGCGTCGCTGATCGTGGGGGTGGCGGTCGCGCTGATCGGCTTCGGCCTTATCAAGTACGGGCAGTCGAGCCTGAAGGCGACCAACCTGATCCCGGAGCGCACCGTCAGGCAGGTGCGCGCCGATGCGGATCTGGCAATGGAAAAGGTGAAATAATGAAGAACTACAGAGATATGTCTCCGGACGAGATCGAGCAGGACATCGCCGGCACGCGTGCGCACATCGACCGGACCCTGGACGTGCTGACCGCGCGGCTGTCGCCGAGCGGATTGGTCGACCAGGCCCTGCGCACCGCGCGCGACACCGGCGGCGAGTTCACCCTCAACCTTGGGCGGACCATCCGCGAGAACCCGGTCCCCACGGCGCTGCTGGGGCTAGGGCTCGGCTGGCTGATGCTGGCCGGGCGCAAGCCGGGCGACGGCGGCTACATCGAGCACTTCGACGACGACGAGGACGACTTCGACGCCAACACCGGCTACGAGCCGCGTCGGCGCTACAAGGTAAGCCCATCGGGGCTGGCGCCGACCTCGACGCTCGAGACCAGCGATCTCGATGTGCCCGAGGACTGGAGCGCGGCCTACGACGATCAGCCGACGGACGAGACCGGCCTGGAGGGCAGCTCGGGCGGCGGCGACCGCGTGCAGGCAACAAAAGCTGCCGGCAAGCAGGCCTACGAGCAGGTGCGGGCCGGCGCCTCGGGCGCCAGCGCGTCGCTCGCCGCCTCCGCCAAGCAAGGCACGCACGCGGCGCGCGATGCTGCCGATCGGGCCAAGGCTTCCGCGCGGGAGATCCGCGGCAGGATGGGCGAAGGCGGCCGCAGGACTTCGGAGCGCGCCCGGGACATGGCGCACGGTCTGTCCGACCGTGCCAGCGCCACCGCGGCCCAGGCGCGGCTATACGGATCGTCCGTGGCCGAGCGTGCGTCCGATGCCTACCGCCGTGGTGGCGATGTGGCGCGTTCGGCGAGCTGGAAGGCGCGCGAAGCGGCTGGTTCCGCGGGGTCCTTGGCCCGGGAGCACCCGATCGCGTTCGGTCTTGGCATCGCCGCTCTCGGTGCGGCGATCGCCGCCTTCCTGCCGCGCACGCGTCGGGAGGACGAGCTCATGGGCGAGAAGGCCGACGAGCTGAAAGCGGCCGCGCGCGAGCAGGCCGAGGTTCAGGCGGAGCGGGCGCGCGATGCCGCGTCTGCCGCCATCGAGGCCGGCAAGCAGCAGGCCCGCGAGGCGGGGCTGACGCCGGACGGCATCAAGGAGAAGCTGAACGAGACCGCGGCCGCGGCGGCCAATGTCGCGCAGTCCGCCGCCGAGGCCGGCGCCGGCAAGGCGAAGGAACCGGCGGGCAGGCCGTCCGGCGGTCAGAGCGAGGCCGCGGGCGAGAAGGCAAAGGCGAACAAGCCAGGCTCCCAGAGCGCCGGGCCGTCCGGTGGGTCATCCGGTGGGCCAGCCGGTGCGGCGGTGACGGAGCCGGTGACGCCCGCCGTCGGCGCGCCGACGCCGGCAACGCCCCCGTCCGCGTCACCGACCGGCGGCGTTGCCGGGGTGAGCGGCATCCCGACGCCCCCGGTGCAGGGTGGTTCGTTTGGCTCGACGATGGACAGCCGCCCCGTGAGCCCGCCGGACCTGAGCAAGGCCACGGCCCGCACGGACGAGAAGAAGTAGGCATCGGCCATGTCCCGGTCTTCGCCCTATAATCCGGGAGCCCGGGGGGAATATGCCGACAGTCCGTCGGATATTCCCCCTCGGGGATGGCGCGATGTGCTCATGCGCGTCAAGGACGAGATCAGCGGCGACAACCTGTCGGTGGTCGCCGCTGGCGTGGCCTTCTACAGCCTGCTGGCGGTGTTCCCGGCGCTGGCGGCGATGGTCATGATCTACGGCCTGTTCGCGGACCCGGGGGACGTCCAGAGGCAGCTCGAACCGCTAAAGGATGTCATTCCGGCGGACGCTTTCGCCATCCTCGACGGCCAGCTTTCGGCGGTGGCGAGTAAGGGCACGCAGCCGCTGGGCCTGGGCTTGATCCTCACCTTGGGTTTGTCGCTGTGGAGCGCCACGGCGGGCATCAAGGCGCTCTTCACGGCGATGAACATCGCCTACGAGGAGCACGAAACACGGAACTTCTTCAAGCTCAACGCGGTGGCGCTGCTGTTCACGGTGATGGGGATCGCCTTCGTCCTCGTGGCGCTTGCGGTCATCGCCGCCGTCCCCGCTATTGCGGATCTTCTCGGCGTCGAGGGCTGGCCCAGAACCGCCCTGCTCCTGCTGCGCTGGGTGGGGCTCGCGCTGTTCGTGATGCTCGCGCTGGGGATCCTGTTCCGCTACGGGCCGAGCCGGGCACCGGCGCGGTTTCGCTGGATCACCCCCGGCGCGCTCGTGGCGACGGTACTGTGGGTCGTCGGCTCCGTCGCCTTCTCGTTCTACGTGCAGAATTTCGGCAGCTACAACAAGACGTTCGGCTCGCTGGGAGCGGTGGTCGTGCTGCTGATGTGGTTCTACCTCACCGCCTTCATTGTCTGCGTTGGCGCAGAACTGAATGCCGAGCTCGAGCACCAGACGGCGCGCGATTCGACCACGGGACGCGAGCGGCCGCTCGGCAACCGGGGTGCCTTCGTGGCCGATCACGCCGCGGGCACCGACGCCTGACGGGCTGTTTCTTCACTCAGGAGGGTAGCGTGTACAACATCTTCTGGCTCATCGGCGTCATCGTCGTGATCCTCGCCATCCTGTCGTTCCTCGGCCTGCGTTAGCCGCACGGCTTAGCCGAGAACCTTAGCGCCGGTCGCTCACTGCGGTGTTGTGGGCGGCCGGCGCCGTGCATTCGGGACCAGCGCTGGCGGTCCGAGCCCGCGCCCGTCCTCACTGCTGCCGAGCAACTCCGCGAGGAAGGCCCGCGTCCGCGGCGCCGGGGCGCCCTCCACTCCCTGCCCGCCCAAGGCGAACTCGCCAGCTCCGAACAGCTCGCAGCCGAGCAGCTCGAGGCCGGCGCGGTCGTCGACGTCGTACCAGGTGGGCAGGAGCGAGACCGGCAGGCCGAGCCGGGCAGCCCGCGCCAGCGTCTGCGCCAGGACGCGGCTCGTGCTCCAGGCGACGTCGGCGAACAGAGACGGGTGCTCCTGCTTGAGGCCGATCAACGCGTAGCCGCCGTCGATGGCGGGCACGAGGGCGATCCTCTCGCCTGGTTCGCGCAACACAGCGACGGCCTGCGCCAGCAACTCGGCCGGAAGTGTCGGCCCGTCGGCGTTGATCAGACAGACGCCGGTGTGGCCGGCGGCGAGCAGATCCCGGGTGGCATGGATGAGCCGCGCCGACAGGTTGGGCCCGCGCTGGATCAGGATCTTGACCCGCTCGGGTACCAGATCGGCGAAGGCGGCTTCGGCCCCGGCCGGCGTGATCACAGCATAGCCCTGCCCGCCCGCCTCCGCCGCAACGGCGGCGACCGTCGTCGCCACGTCGGCGATGAAGCAGCCGGACAGGGCCGCGGCTTCGTCGGCCGTCAGTGGCGGGCACAACCGGGTCTTGCTCTCGCCGCTGACCGGCGCCTTGCACATGATCGCCAGCGCAATCCCGCCATCCGCCATTCGGGCTCGTCCCTCCGACGCTCTCAAAGGCCATTCGCTCTGGCGCAACCCCGCCCCGCGCCGCAAACTCGGCCGCCGTACCGTTGGGAAGAAGAGAAGGGACGATGACCGGCCGGACGCTCCTCGTCGTGGCGCACGCACCGTCGCCGAACACCGAGCAGATGCGCGATGCCGTCGGCGCCGGCGCCTCCTCGCCGGAGATCGAGGGCATCGAGGTGGTCGTCCTGAGCCCGTTCGCGACCCAGCCGGAACACGTCGCTCGCCGCCCACGCCATCATCCTCGGCACCACCGAGAACCTCGGCTACATGAGCGGCGCGCTCAAGGACTTCTTCGACCGCTGCTACTACCCGTGCCTGGAGAAGACGCAAGGCCTGCCCTACGCCCTCTACATCCGCGCCGGCCACGACGGCACCGGGACCCGCCGGGCGGTCGAGACCATCGTCACCGGCCTGCGCTGGCGGCGGATCCAGGAGCCGCTGATCTGCCGCGGGCCCTGGCGCGACGGTTTCCTCGATGAGTGCCGCGAGTTCGGCCTGCTCATGGCCGCGGGCCTGGAGGCCGGCGTGTTCTAGAAAGATCATCTTCGCCGGCCGCATCGCGTGCATTGAACCCTCACCCGCCCGCTCCGCCGGCCTCCCTCTCCCTCAGGGAGAGGGTCAGGGTGAGGGCATCGGCTTCGCCGGCTCGCAGTGACGACGCTGCGGTGAACTTGTCCCGCGCCGATCCGCCCGCCTACTCCCGGAAGGTGTGCTCCATCGCCATCAGCATCGGCTGGAGCAGGTAGTCGAGCAGGGTCCGCTCGGTGGTCTGGATGAAGACCTCCGCCGGCAGCCCGGGGACCAGCTCGATCATCGGTGCGCGCTGGCGGATGTGCTCGCGGTCGACGCGGACCTTGGCGATGTAGTAGCGCTCGCCGCTGCGCTGGTCCTGCACCGCATCCGCCGACACCGAGTCCACCCGGGCGTCGATCCGCAGGAGCCCGCGCTGCGGATAGGACGGGAACATCACGTAGGCGGGCTGGCCGGCGTGGACCGCGTCGATGTCGCGGGTGGAGATCTGCGCGTCGATGATCAGGTCCTCCGTCGTCGGCACCAGGTCCATGATCGGGTCGCCCGGCTTGATCACCCCGCCCAGGGTCTTGACCTGCAGGTCCAAGACGATGCCGTCGACCGGGGCGGTGATCCTCGTGCGCGAGAGCCGGTCGAGGCTTTCGGTGATCTGCTGCTCGAGCTCGAGCCGGTCGGACTGCACCTGGGACAGGTCCCGGTCCACCTCCTCGCGCCTGCGGATGGTGGTGTTGATGATCTCGAGCCTGGCTTCGCCGATCTCCTCCTCGCTGCGCGCGATCCGCGAGAGCAGCTCGCCCTCGGTGCCGAGCAAACCGGCTTCCGTCCGCTGCAGCTCGAGCATCCGCGGCTTGCGCTCGTAGCCCTTGCGGTAGAGCTCGCGGACCGCGACCAGCTCCTCGGCGATCAGCGCCCGCTGCCGCTTGACGCCGGCGAGCTGCCGCCTGGCGCCTTCGATCTGCTGCTCGAGCTGGGCGATCTGCTGATTGAGGACGCCGACGCGGGTCTCGTCGTTGGCCCGGCGGGTCTCGAACTGATGGATCTGCTGGCCGATGATGGCGGCGATATCGGGATCGGCGGCGTCGCCCAGAGCGGGGTGGCTGAACTCGATCCGATCCGCGCCGAGACGTTCCGCCTGCAGCCGAGCCTCGCTCGCGGCAAGCACCCGCAGCCGGCTCTCCATGGCGCCGACCTCGGCCTTGGCGCCGACGTCCTCCAGCTCCAGCAATGTCTGCCCGGCGCGGACGACGTCTCCCTCCTCGACGAAGAGCGCGCGGACGATGCCGCCCTCGAGGTGCTGCACCACCCGGTGGCTGCCCTCCGGCGAGACGAGCCCAGGCGCGATGGCCGCGCCCGACAGCGGCGCGCTCGCGGCCCAGCCGCCGCCGACGACAAAGAATGCGGCGACGATGGCAATGCCGAGCCAGATCGTCCCCTTGATCTCCTGGCGCAGCGGCGCCGCGGGCGGCAGCAGCCGGCCTCCCGGGGCGGTGACGACCAGGTCCTTGCTCATGATCGCGCCCCCTGCTCGGCAATGGCTCGCGGCGCCTCCGGCTCCCCGGCGGCGGCGACCGGCGCCGGCCGCGCCACCGGGATGGCGCGCAGCCTGGCCAGCACCGCGTCGCGCTCGCCGAACAGCTCGCTGCGGCCGTCGCGCAGGAACAGCAGCTTGTTCGCCGGCTGAAGCACGCGCGGGGCATGGGCGACGAGAATGACCGTCGCGCCCCATCCTTGCGCCGTGCGGATTGCGGCGATCAGCGACTCCTCGCCCTCCACGTCCAGGCTGGCGTTCGGCTCGTCGAGCACGATCAGTTGCGGCCGGCCGAAAAGCGCCCGGGCGAGCCCGATCCGCTGGCGCTGGCCGCCGGAGAGGAACGCCCCGCCCTCGCCGATCTCGCTTTCGTAGCCCTTGGGCAGGCGCAGGATCATCTCGTGCACGCCGGCGATGCGGGCGGCTTCCACCACCGCCGCCGGATCCGGATCGGGAAGCAGCCGGGCGATGTTGTCGCGGATGGTCCCGCCGAACAACTCCACGTCCTGCGGCAGGTAGCCGATGAACTGGCCGAGCTGGGACGGCGGCCATGCCGAGAGGTCGGCGCCGTCGAGGCGGGCGTGGCCATGCGACGGCGCCCAGATGCCGACCAGGATCTTGCACAGCGTCGACTTACCGGCGGCGGACGGGCCGATCACCCCGAGGACGTCTCCTGCAGCCAGCACAAAGGTGACCTGGTTGAGGATCGGCTTGTCGCGGCCGCGCACGCTGTAGGTCACGCCCTCGCAAGCGAGCTGGCCTCGCGGCGCCGGCAGCGGCATGGCCGCCGGCTGCGGCGGGAACCGTTCGAGCAGCCGCCTGATCCGGCCGTAGGCATCGCGGGCGGCAACCATGCTCTTCCAGGCGCCGATCGCCTGGTCGACGGGAGCCAAAGCCCGGCCGAGCAGGATCGACGCCGCGATCATCCCGCCCGAGGTTAGCTCGTCCTGCAACACCAGGTACGCGCCGGCGCCGAGGATGAAGATCTGCACGAAGACGCGGAAGAACTTGGACGCGCCGATGATGACCGCGCTGCGGTCGCTCGCCTGCAACTGGCCCGAAAGCGCCTGCTCGTTACGGCCCATCCAGCCGAACAGGAACCCGTCGAGCATGCCCATGGCGTGGAAGACGCCGGCATTGCGGATCGCGGCGTCGGCGCGCTGGGTGTTGGCGAGGGTGACCTGCCCGGCCTGCTTCAGCAACCGGCGCGACCACAGCTCGTTGAGCACGGCGATGGCTAGAAGGACGGCCGCGGCGGCGATGCCGATCAGTCCGAGGACGGGGTGAAGCCAGTAGATGATGGCGAGGAAGATCGGCGCCCAGGGCGCGTCGAAGATGGCGTTGACGCCGGTGCCGCCGAGGAAGGCGCGGACCGTGCCGATATCGCGGAGCGGCTGGGCGGTTGCCGTGGCGCCGGCGAGCGCGCTGCGCAGGCTGCTGCCGATCAGCTCCGGCGACAGCGACGTCTCCAGCCAGCCGCCGATCCGGGCCAGCAGCCGGCCGCGAACGACTTCCAGCGCCCCCATGACCAGGACCGCGACGCCGGCGATCAGCGTCAGGAACACCAGCGTCTCGACCCGGCCGCTGGACAGCACCCGGTCGTACATCTGCATCATGTAGATGGGCGAGGTCAGGACGAGGACGTTGATGAAGAGGCTGAAGGCGCCAACGACGAGCAGCGCCGAGCGGCATTGCTTGACGACGTTCGTGAGCGGATCGGACGGCATGTTGCCTGCTCGTTGCCTTGCGGCTGCCAACGGCCACACGGAGCATGCCCGCCGCTCCCACGATGGCCAAGGCCGCGATTGTCGCAGATGCGCCCCGCCCGGCGAGCCGCGCGCCGCGCTACTGCCCTACATGGGTGATACCGCGTCCCGGCCTTCGCCTGCAACGGCTGCGGTCGCGTCGCCCGAAACACCGTACCCCTGCCAGCCGCTCCAGCCTTACCTGCGTTATGGCCCGGCATGGCTTCGTCCTGAACAGTAACGTCAATCGCCATGGGGCGAGTGCGACGATTAGCGCGCGGGTACGGCCCGTGCACGGGACGGAGGAGAAGACCATGAACGCAACCGAGCCGCGCGGCCAGGACGCGCCCCGTCGGTGGAACAACGCCGGAGCCCGGCCAGGACGCACTGCCGGCGGACAAGGCCCGTCAGGGCGAGATCGTCTTCGGCAAGCCGTGGAAGCGCCAGGTCTTCTTCGCGGTCGTCGCGGCGGTAGCGGTCCTCGGGCTGGTCCTGATCGTCGCCCTCACCTGAGCATCGTGCCGGCCAGGGCCTCGTCCAGGCGCGCGGTCAGCTCCTCGGCCGAGGCCTCGACCAGATCCTTGTTGATCTCCTCGATGATGCGGCCGCGCACGGCGTCGGAGAACTCAGCGCGAAGGTCGCCCAGCGCCTGTGGCGGCGCGACGACGACGAGCTGGTCGAAGGCGCCGCGCTTTGCCTCGGCGTCGAGCAGATGGGCAAGCTCGCGGGCGAAATCGGCCTTGCGCTTGCGCCTGGGATCGGTCGGCGGTTCCATGGCGTGGCGGCCTTCACCGGCGCTGTCGAAGCTCCGCCCGGGGCGGTCGGCGTCGATCTCGCGGCTGGGGATGTTGCTGCCGATGAACTCGCGGTCGAGCGCCGGGACGAACGGCTGCGTCCGCGCCGTCCGGGTCAGAAGCCGCGCCCGTGCGCCGTCGGCGACGAGCACCCAGGTGGTTTTCGGCATGGCAAATCCTCCATCATCGCCGATGCCATCCTAGATCCACCTGCGTTCTTGAGGTAGCCGCTTCGCGCACCTGCGCGCGATGGCGGGGGGTCCTAGCGGGCCCTCCTGGCGCCGCGAACGAGCCGGCGAAGCCATCCCATCGCCTTCGACCACGGCGTGTGCGGATAGACCGTCGCGCCGCAGTTGCTGCAGATCAGCGGCTCCTTCGGCCGGCGCTCGGCCGGAACGACGCCGATGACGTTGTCGCACTCGGGACAAACCAGACGGAGACGATCATCGGACACGTCGTCAAGCCCTTGTTGCGCTTATCGTCGAGTGCAGATCCTCGGGCGGCTCACGCCCAGACAGAGGCTAGACGTAAGCCAAGCAGGATGCACACGCCAGCACGACGATGACGGCGGCGGTGACGGCGCGGCGGCGGCGACGCGGGCGCCGGGAGAGGAGAACAGGAAATGCCCCTGTGGCGGATCGAGGCGGTTGCGGACGTGGATGATCCGGTGTGGCAGGACCGGGCGCAGTGGGAGTGGGTGGTCGTTCGCGCCGCCTCGCCGGCCTTCGCCCGAACGCTCGCAACCGGCCTGGATACGCCGAGTGACGTGCACCGCTACGGGGTCGAGAACGCGAACCTCGGCTCCGGCTTTTCCAGCGAGAAGCTCTACCGCGTCATGCAGGACACATCGGGCGCTTATGAGGAGCAAGGTCCGGACGGCGTGGTCGCCGAAAGCCGCAGGCGAGGCCCGGTCGACCCTTAAGCAGTTCCACCTCAGGCGGGATCGCCCCGGGCGCGCCGCTCCGCCCCCGTCGCCCTGGCGGCCTTGGCTCCCTCCGCGTCGGTGCCCGCCTCATCCAGGTCCTCCGCCGCAAGCACCCTGGACAGCCGCTGGCCCAGCCAGAGAAAGGCGCGAATCATCGTCGCCGAGCGGTTCTGCAGCGGCCCGCCCCGCTCGATGGCCAGCGCCGCCTCATGCCGCCGCCCCGCTTGCATCAGCCGGATGACCTCCGCCGCCTCGGCATGAAAGCCGGCATGCGCCTGCCTCGCCGCCTCGTACTCGGGTAGATGGCGGAAGCGGGAGGCGTCGTTGTAGATCCATCGGCCGAGTTCGCACTGATCATCGCGCACCAGGATGCGGACATCCGGCGCGCCCGCGCCGTAGACATATTCGCGCAGTTGTGCAAGCCATTCGGCGTGGGCGCGCAGCGGAGGACGAATATCCATAGGCCGCGCTTGTTTTATCACGCGCATCGGCTAATACCTCGTCCTCTTGCAATGGGCTGCTCCCGGAAGGCCGTGACCACGCCAGTGCATGGACAACGTAACCGGCTCGCCCCACGGGTCCCGGTACTGCAGACAACGCGTCGCGCGCCAGGACAGATCACGGGTATCTTCGCAGGCTTGCTCGCCGCCGTCGTTGCCGGCTGCGCCTCGGCTCCGGTTGCCGACGAGCATCTGGCCGGCTGGCAAGGCGAGCACGACGCGCAAACCCACACGTTTGCCCACGACAGCTTCGCCCTGAACCGGGAAGCGAGCGAAGAGGCCGCCCGCCTGGCGCGGTCGGGCTCGCTGCGGTGGCCGGACTACGCCGAGCCGATACTGCGGACGGCGACGCGGAGCCGCGCCGTCCATCAGGCGCAGGGCCGGGCGCTGGTGCTGGAGCGGTTCCTGGCGCGCATGCGCGCGGCGTCCCGACGTCGCCGCGACGGAAGCCTGGTTCGCAGAGCAGATCCGTGCGATTGAGGCGGAGACGGACACGTTGGCAGCGGAAACCGCGGCCGTGGCGGGTGCGTTCGACGGCCCGCTGGCGATGAACGAGGAGACCTTCCGCCGTGTCGCCGGCGCGGCCGCGCGGGAAGGCCGGGTCCGCGGCGAGGCGCTCCAGCTCGCCGACCTGCGCCGCACCGCCGGGAACTACTTCCGCAGGCTCGGCTACGACGAGCGCACCCTGGCCTTCGACCGCGGCGATCGCTCGGCGCCGGTCCCGGACGAGCGGCTGGTGGCGAGCGTCGAGGGCAGGCTCGGCTGGGCCGGCTTGCGCCACGCCATCCTTCAGCCGCGCACCTGCACGCAGGCAGGAATGAGCGTGAGCTGCGCACCGGCGCCGGCAGACGCCGGGCCGGTGGTGCTTACGGAGGGCGAGGAGCTGGCGCCGCCGCCACTCGACCCTTCGATCCTCCCCGGCGACAACATCCGCTGGTCAGAGCCGAGGGTGCGGGCGACGGATCTGTTGAAGCGGCGGCCGGGATGGTGATCGGGACGTGGCTGTCGCCGGCATTCGCTGGCCGGGGAGGAAAGATGGCCATGGGCTGCGAGGGAACACGATGACGCGGTTGAGCAACATCCTGGCGCTGGTCGCGCTGATCGGCCTGTCGATTGGCTGGCCGCCACCGGCCCGGGCCGCCGACGCCAAACCCGCCGCAGCGCCACCTGCCGCGACGATCGGCGTGCTGTCTGCCGGGCGCAGCGCCAGCGACGTCCAGATCGTCTCCGATCTCGCCGCGGTGCTGGACGACGGCGAGCGGTTGCGCATCCTGCCCATCATCGGCCAGGGCGGCGTGCAGAACATCGACGACCTGATGGCCCTGCCGCTGGCCGACGTCGCCATCGTGCAAAGCGACGTGCTGGCGAGTGTGCGCGGTGACCCGTCTCGTCCCGCGGCGGTGCGCGAGCTGCCCTATGTCGCCAAGCTGTTCAACCAGGAGGTTCACGTCCTCGCCCGCCGTCAGATCGCCTCGCTGGCCGATCTGGCCGGCAAAAGGGTGGCGACTGGCGGGCCCGGAAGCGGCGAAAGCATCACCGGCGGCGCCATCTTCTCGGCGCTGGCGATCCCGATCGAGGCGACGGCGGATCAGCCGGATGGTGCACTCACCAAGCTGCGCGCGGGCGAGATCGAGGCGATGGTCTACGTTGCCAGCAAGCCAAGTCCACTGCTGGCTGCCGCCGGGCGGGCAACAGGCCAGGATCAGGACCTGCATCTCCTGTCGATCCCGGCGAACGAGCAGCTTCTTGCCGCCTACGTCCCGTCGTCGTTCGGCCCGCAGGACTACCCCGGGCTGATCGCCGCCGGCGAGGACGTGGAGACCATCGCGGTGCCGATGGTCATGCTCGCCGCCGGCAACAAACCCAAACGCAACCAGGACTTCGCCGTCTTCGTCGATGCCTTCTTCGGCAAGTTCGCCAGGTTCCAGGAGCCGATGCGCCATCCCAAGTGGCGCGACACCAACCTTGCCGCCACCGTTCCCGGCATGACCCGCCTGCCCGCCTCGCTCGACTGGGTCCGCGCCAACATGGCAACGCCGGAGGAACGGCGGTTGCGGGAGGCGTTCGCCGACATGCTGCAATTCATGGCCGCCGAAAACGTCCGCCCGGACCCGAAGCTCGGCGAGCGCGACGCCACGGCGCTGTTCTGGCGCTTCGTCGACTGGCGCGCGGCGCAGCCCACGCCCTAACGTCTCGGTAAGCGGGGCGCCCTAGGGCTGGGCCGGGGGAACCACCGGCGGGGTCTGCTCGCCCGGCGCCGGCGCGGGGGCCGGCTCCGCCGCCGGCGGCGGCGCCTCCGCATCGCCCGCGGGCCGCGCCAGCAGCGCATTCAGCCGCTCGGCCGCCGCCTGGTCGCCGCGGGCAACGGCGACGCGGTACCAGGCCGCGGCCTGCTCTGGGTCGGAATCGACGCCGCGGATGGCGTTGCGCTCGAGGTACAGCGGATCGTAGCTCGCGGCCATTGCCGCAGCCGCCTCGGCGCTGCCGGTTTCGGCGGCCCGGGCGAAGAAGTGCCGGGCCGAAACCGCGTCGGCGCCCCGCAGCAGGGCCTCGCCGCGCTGGACCAGGAACTCCACCTTTGCATCGCCTGGCGCGCCGGCCGCCGCGGGACCCGCCGCGACACGCGCGCCGTCGAGCCGCGGGATCAGCACCTGGTCGGCCATCTCCTCCGGCGCCGGTGGATAGGCTTGGCCGGCGTCGCTCCGGTCGGACGCCAAGCCTAGGGCCGCCAGCACGCCGTTGACCGGCGGCAACTCCGCGATCTTGCCGCCCTCGGTCCAGAGCAGGGCGGCAACCAGGGCGGCCGCGACCGCGGTGGGAATGCCCCAGGCCCAGCGGCGCCGGGCGCGCCTTGCCGCCCGCGCCGGCAAGGCCGTCTCCAACGGCGCCGGCAGCCCCACCACCTGGCGCGGCGCGGCCCCTGCCGGCAGCAGCGTCCCACGCGGGGCGATGAGGTCGGCGCCGATGGTCCGCCGCGAGGCCTGCCAGGCGAAGATCATCGCCTGTGCCGCCATGGCGTTCAGCTCGGCCAGAACGCCGCCCGACAGCGTCGCCAGCCGCTCCACCGCGGCCGTCTCGAACAGCCCGCGGCCCGGGTAGCCGGCCGTGTCCAGACAGTAGTCGACGTAAGCCCCGACCTCCTCTGCCGACAGCGGCCGCAGCGGCACCTCGACCGCGTCGCACGTGCCGAGCTCCGGCATGCCGGCGCCGCGCCAGATCGCATCCAGGCGCAGCCGGAAGTCCGGGCTGCCGCTGAGGACGAGGGCGAGCCTGGCCCGTGGCCGTGGCCGCGCTTCCCGGGCCTGCGTGGTCGCCAGGTCCGCGGGGCTGGCGTCGGCCGGCCGCGGCCCGCTCGGCGCCGGCCGCGCCTGCGGCGGGACTGGGCCCGTCCGGGGCCGCCGGAACATGGGCGACGAGGTCGAGCAGCCCGGCCAAAGCGGAGTCGGCCAGTCGATCGGCGTCATCGATCGCGATCGCCGCAGGCGCGCGGTTCCCTTCGCCGTAGGCGAGATCCCGCAGGGCCTCTGCCGCGGCCTCATCGCCGCGGGCCGCGAAGGCCCGGAACAGGCCGAAGTTGCGGCAGGCCGCGAGCAGGATGTCCTCGTGCGACAGGAGTTCGGGGTGCGGCACCGTCGTGGCCTCGACCGCGAAGGTCATCCAGCCGGCGCGTTTGATCTCGCCCAGCATGCGGCGCACCGCCGTTGTCCGGCCGGTTCCCGGATCCCCGGCGAACACGACCAGGCGCGGCGGCTCGCAAGGGTCGCGCAAGAGCGCATCGACGCCCAAGGCCGGCCCGCCCGGCGGGAAGAAGTCTCGCCGCCGCGGCGAAACCCTGAACGGCTCGCTCATAAGTCCGAAGTGCCTGAGGAGCCTGCCGTTCTCCACCGCTCACCCACGATCTGCGTCCGATCATAAAAAGGTAGCACGAGCAAGGGGCGGGTCAAATGCCGCTGGTGGGGTCGCGGGATTCGCATCCTTGCCTTCGCCCGGCGCCACGGCTTTAATCTGTACCCGTTTAGGTTGTGGTTATAAATAACTTCATCATTTTTTAGTTGATCATACACCCTCTTTGGGGGTATACAGATCATGCAGCTCGCCTAGGAGCTGCATAGGCAGAACGGGGGCAGGATCATGACCAGGATCACCAGCAGGATCGCCGGCGCGCTGCTTGCCCTTGTGACGGTCTGCGTCGGCTTCGCCGGCGCCGCCTCGGCCGAGACCATCGAGCCCAAGTCGTTGACCTGGAACATCGTCAGTGATCAGGAAATGAGCAGCCTCTGCCGCCGCCATGGCCAGAACCCGGCGTGCGCCGGCTTGGCGGCCTGGGACGAGGAATTCCAGAGCTGCATCATCTGGACCCGCTCGCCGCGGAACGCCGACGATCTGCAGCGTTGGCGGCTGGTCCATCACGAGCTCAGCCACTGCCAGCAGGGCGCCTTCCACTCGTAGCCGGGCGGCGGCAGACCCCTGTCGAAGCGGACCTACAGCGACTTGCGCATGTAGATCACGGCTTGTAGATCACGTCGGCCGCGGACGGGCTCAGCCCCGCGTCAGTTCCGTCGTCACCGGCACCGGTTGGCACAGGCTCTGGTAGACGACGCAGTAGCGCTCGGTGAGCTTGAGCAAGGTCGCGACGCGCTCGTCGTCGGCATCGGTATCGACCGTGAAGCGCAGGCGAATGGCGCGAAAGCCGACCGGCGCGTCCTTGTCGACGCCGAGGGTGCCGCGAAAATCGAGATCGCCCTCGGCGCTGACGGTGCCGTCGCGCAAAGCGATGCCCAGCGCCGTCGCCACCGCCTTCAGCGTCACCCCGGCGCAGGCGACCAGCGCCTCCAGCAGCATGTCACCGGAGCAGGCCTGCAGCCCGCTGCCGCCGCTCGCCGGGTGCAGCCCGGCCTCGATCAGCGCCCGGCCGGTGTCGACCTTGCAGGCGATGCCTTCGCTTCCGATGCGGCCCTCCGCCGTCAGCGTCACCACCGCCGAGGTTGGATCCTCGCGGTAGCGCGCCTTCAGCGGCGCCTGCAGCGTGCGGATGGCGTCTGCGTCCATGCCCGTCCCTCCGCCTGCCCTTCCCCGCGCGTCAAGCCTCCAGCCGGCAGCCGCACAAGGGGCAGGTCGTCTGCGCCACCGCCAGGCGGATCTCCTCGTCCGAGACGCTGGCGTTGCGCTCGCCCAGCATGGTCTTGACCTCGGCCACGAGCTGCTCGTGGTAGCCGTTCTCGCCGCTGGCGCACGCCCTGGCCCGGGCGTAGAGGCCGCTCACGTCGTCCGCCGCCTCCTCCAGGCTGAAGGCGCGCGAAGGTCTGGGCCAGGCCGCAGACGCCGCCAACGCCACGAGCCCGGCGGCGATGCCGAGGCTGGGTGCGCCCAGCGCCGGCAAGAACCCGCCGCCTGCTGATCACGCCCATCGCCGCATCCTCCGCCATCCTGGCGTATGGTCGCAACTATACTCGCCACCGGACGTTGGACAAAGCCGATCAGCCACGAGTGAGCGTCGCCGCGAGCGGCGTTGCCCGCATCCGCGTCTCGGCTTACGTTCTGCCGGTCGGGGAGTGGCGCAGCCTGGTAGCGCATCTGCTTTGGGAGCAGAGGGTCGCTGGTTCGAATCCAGTCTCCCCGACCACGATTTCAAAGGGTTAGGCGCTACCATGAGGTTTTGTCCGAGTGCTGTCCGAGTGGACCGTCCGAGCCTCGGAAAACAGAGGGCACAGATCTCGGGCGCAGCGCTTTCGGGGCGCTTCGCGGTCTTCGGGCCGGAAGCGGTCTTCGCACGGCCGGCGGTGTGGCCCCGAGCCGCCGGTCACTTCAAGCGGGGGCACCGGCGTGCAGGCGTGACGCTGCGGTCTCCAGCCTGGAAGAAAAGGTTCCTTGACCCCCGGCGGGTACCGTCGCGGGCATGGACGAATACGATTACCTCGACACCGAGAGCGAGCCCGAGCTCCCGTTCGCGGTGGTGCGGTTCTTCATGCGGGTCTTTTGCGGCCCGCTGTTCTGGTGCGAACGAGCTCCACAAGAGCGGAAGGCCTGCGACGAGTCCCACGCGGTAGATGCGGGAAAGCACCTCTGCGTCATTTCCCGATCCCCGCGTTCGTCCGGTAGCGAGCTTATTCCAGACGTGTTGAGCCACGCTCGCCGGCCGCCGCTCTTG
>CAVVAX010000022.1:0-17583 GCA_963746275.1 uncultured Alphaproteobacteria bacterium | reverse complement strand
GGTGGTGAACTCGCCGTCCACCGTCTCCTTCAGCATCACGGTCTTGATCACCTCTTCTTCCGTGATGCCGAGCTTCGCCGATTGCTCGGGGATCTGCTTGTCGACCAGCGGCGTGCGGACGTAGCCGGGGCAGATGACGTTGGCGCGAACCCCATGCTCGGCGCCCTCCTTGGCGACCACCCGGCACAGTCCGAGCAGGCCGTGCTTGGCGGCGACATAGGGCGCTTTCAGCTTCGACGCTTCCTTGGAATGCACCGAGCCGGTGTAGATGATGCAGCCGCTGTTCTGCTTGTACATCTGCCGCATCGCCGCCCGGGTGGTGAGGAAGGCGCCGTCGAGGTGGATGGCCAGCATCCGCTTCCAGTCGGCGAAATCGAACTCGACGACCGGCGAGACGATCTGGATGCCGGCGTTGCTGACCAGGATGTCGAGCCGGCCGAAGGTCTCGATGACCTTGGCGGTGCCGGCCTCCACCTGGGTTTCGCTGGAAACGTCCATGGCGATGCCGATGGCGTTCTTGCCGGTGGGGTCCAGTTCCTTCGCGGTGGCCTCGACCGCGGCCTGGGAGAGGTCGGCGACGGCGACCTTGCGCGCCTTCGCGCACGAACAGCGCGGCCATGCCCTTGCCGATCCCGCTGGCCGCGCCGGTGACGATCGCGACCTTGTCCTTCAGGCGCATATGAACCTCCCTTGCAAAAAATGATGGTCGAGCGCGAAGTCAGATGATGTAGCACCGTCTCGCCATAACGCACGATACGATGCAATTGGACCCAGCGACATCGGCGGGCCGGTACGGGCGGTGCCTCGAGCGTCCGGACCCAGGCCCGCGGCACGCAGAGCAGTCCGGGAGGGAAGCAGATCGAACGATATTCTTTGGCAACCGTCGCCCGAGCGCATCCGCGGCGCCAACCTCACCGCGTTCATCGCCCATGTGACCGCAGAGCATGGCGCCGGCGTGAGCGACTTCCCGGAGCCTCTACGCCTGGTCGGTGCGCGAGCCCGAGGCGTTCTGGTCGGCGCTGATCGGCTTCGCCGGCGTCGAGGGCCGAGACGCGCGGCGAGCGCGCGCTCGTCGACGGCGACAAGATGCCGGGCGCGCGTTTCTTCCCCGACGCCAAACTGAATTTCGCCGAGAATTTCTGCGCCGGAACGACGACACCGACGCCTTCGTGTTCTGGGGCGAGGACAAGGTGCGCCGGCGCATGAGCTGGCGCGAATTGAACGACGAGGTCTCGCGGCCTGCAGCAGGCCCTTCCGCGCCGAGGGAGACTGCGCAGCCCGGCGACCGCGTGGCCGCCTACATGCCGAATATGCCCGAGACGATCGTGGCGATGCTGGCCGCGACGAGCCTCGGCGGCGTCTTCACCTCGTGCTCGCCCGATTTCGGCATTCAGGGCGTGCTCGACCGATTTGGCCAGATCGAGCCGCATTTCCTGATCAGCGTCGACGGCTATCACTATGGCGGCAAGACCCACGGCATCCTGCCCAAGCTGCGGGAGATCGTGAGCAAGCTGCCCACCGCTCCAAGCATTGCGTCGTCGTCCCCTACGCCCAGCCCGGATCCCGACCTGTCCGGGGTGCGCGGCGCCACCCTGCTCGACGCGTTCATCGGCCAAGCCGAACCTGAAGACATCCGCTTCGCGCAGCTGCCGTTCGATCACCCGCTTGCCATCCTATTCGTCCGGCACGACCGGCGTCCCGAAATGCATCGTGCACCGAACCGGCGGCGTGCTGCTGGAGCATCTCAAGGAGCACGCGCTGCACGCCGACACGAAGCAAGGCGACCGTGTGTTCTACTTCACCACGCTTGGCTCGATGACGTTGGAACTGGCTGGTTTCGGCGCTCGGCCGCGGCGCAACACTAGCTGTTATTCGATGGCTCGCCGTTCCGCCCGCGCTGGAGTACGACCCGATGCCGAGCGGATGACACTGTTCGGCACCTCGGCGAAGTACATCGACGCGGTGAAGAAATCGGGTATCCGCCCGGTCGATACCCATAGGCTCGCCAGCGTCCGCTCACTCGCGTCCACCGGTTCGCCGCTCGCCGCAGAAAGAGCTTCGCCTTCGTCTACGAGGCGATCAAGCGCGATCTCCATCTCGCCTCCATCTCGGGCGGCACCGACATCGTCTCATGCTTCGTCCTCGGTGTGCCGACCCGTCCGGTGCGACGGGGAACTGCAGGCGAGGGCCGGGCTCGGGGTCTCAGTCGAGGTGTGGACCCGGGCGGCCACCCGGTCCTCCGGCAGCGAGGCGATCTGGTGTGCACCCTGCCCTTTCCGTCGATGCCGCTCGGCTTCTGGAGGTACGACGACGGGGTGCGATACCACGAGGCCTACTTTCGAGCCTTCCCGACGTGTGGTCTCACGGTGACTTCACTGAAATGGCCGAGCACGGTGGCTACGTACATCCACAGGACGGTGCGATACGACGTTGAATCCGGGCGGAGTACGTATCGGCACCGCCGAAATCTATCGCCCGTCGAACGATGCCCGAAATCCTCGACGCTCTCGCCGTCGGGGAGGCCTCCGGCGACGACGTCGACGTGGTCCTGTTCGTGGTCGCCTGAGGACGGGCGCGGTGCTCGACGACGCTCTCGACGCACGGATCCGCCGGCAGATACGATGAGCACGCCGAGGCACGTGCGGGCGAAGAGTTGGCCGTCGCGGACATACCCCGCACGAAGTCCGGCAAGATCACGGAACTCTCGGTTCGTGACGTAGTACATGGCGACCGGTCAAGAACGTCAAGTCGCTCGCCAACCCGGACAGCCTCGCCGAGTTCAAGGACGTCGAGGCGCTCGAGCCGCTGAAGCGCCGCCTTCCGGCGCAGAACAAGAAGGCGGTCATTGCGAGGAGGCGAAGCCGACGCGGCAATCCACTGCCCGCGAGATTGATCGCCACGCCGCTCCGCAACTCGCGGTGACGGCGTTGTAGAGGCACGCTGCATCGGTGCATCAGCCCAATCACAAACCGCTCTGAAACTCGCCCGCCGCTCGTGCGCCGCCGCGAGAGCCCTCACCCCGACCCTCTTGTGTATCGTGAAGTGTGCGAAGAGGGGGGTTCCGAAGTGGTGGGGCATGCCCCACCACTTCGGAGCGGTCGTCGACCGTTCACCCTCGGATGCTCTTCGTTTGGCGCGAACCATCGTGTGGGAGCCAGGTCGCGACCGTTCACCCGCCTCACCCGAACAGGTGCCCGGGGTCGTCCCCCGAACATGCAAGGCAGGGATCCGCGGATCATGGCACTTCCTCTCCTCTTTGTCGGCATTGACGTGTCGAAAGCCTGGCTCGACGTCTGGATCGAGAGCCAAAGGAAATCTGAGCGCTTCGGCAATGATCCGGATGGATGGAAGGCGCTGATCGACCGGCTCGCCGAGCTCGGCGCTGCGGCCGGCACCATCGTCGCGTTTGAAGCCACCGGCGGCTACGAGCGCGGTCTGCGCGAGGCGCTGCTTCGGGCAGGACTGCAGGTGCGCCGGCTGAACCCGGCGCGGGTGCGTCTTTATGCGCGCAGCCTCGGCCAGCTCGCCAAGAACGACCGGGTCGATGCCCGCGTCATCGCCCGCTACGCCCAGTCTGCCGATCTGCACCCCGAGGTCCTCGACCCGGCGCGTGAGCGCTTGGCCGATCTGGTGGGTCACCGGCGCCGGCTGATCGACGAGCGCACCGCCATCGGCAATCAGCTCGAGACCACCTCGTTGCCGAAGCTCCGTGCGCATCACCGGCAGCGTCTGGCGGTTCTCGCCAAACAGATTGCGGAAACCGACAGGCTGATCTCCCAGGCCATCGCCAAGGAGCCCACCTTGCTCGCCAAGGTGGCGTTGCTGAAGACCGTGAAGGGCGTCAAGGACGTGACCGCCACCGCCCTGATCGCCCTGCTGCCGGAGTTGGGGACACTCCCCGGCCGGGCGATCTCCTCGCTCGTCGGCCTCGCCCCGTTCGATCACGACAGTGGTCGGCATAAGGGCCATAGACGCATCGGCGGGGGCCGCAGCGCCGTCAGAACCGCCCTCTACATGGCCGCCCGCGCCGCCGCCCGCAGCAAGTCGCCGCTCGGGGAGTTCTATAACCGCCTCCGCGAACGCGGCAAAAGCGCCAAGACCGCCACCGTCGCGCTGATGCGCAAGATGCTCGTCATCCTCAACGCCATCCTCCGCGACCAGCAGCCGTGGTCCCATGCCCCCTCGCGCTGAAAGACACAGTTGCTCCCGCTGTCGCAGGTCCCTCCCTCTCACACGGCTTCGCCGCGGGCGAGGGGCGGGGTGAGGGCATCGTCAAAACATGTCTCCGGTCGCGCACCGCTACGGGACCGCGCCGGGGCGGGCGGTGGCGCGCTCCTCGGGCGGCCAAGTGGCGTAGGGGCGTTCGGAAAGCGCGGCATTGAAGTAGCGCGGATCGCCGGTGACCTCGGCGCCGAGCCAGGGCGGCAGGGCGACCGGCTGGGTCTCGCTTTCCAGCTCGACCTCCGCGAGGACCAGGCCGTCGTTGTCGCCTTCGAAGACGTCGACGACCCAAGCGATCCCATCCACGTCGACGGCGAAGCGGGTCTTCTCGATCAGCGGCCGGTGGCAGAGCAGATCCAGGAGCATCGTCGCATCGGCGGTGGGGATCTCGTACTCGAACTCGAGCCGGGTCATGCCGACGCCGCCCGACTTGATGGTGAGGAACGCCTGCTGGCCGAAGGTGCGCACCCGCACCACGTGGGTCGCATCGGCGCAAAGATAGCCCTGGCGGATCGCGGTGGGCGCAGCGCCTTCGCGCCAGGCGTCGGAGGTGACCAGGAACTTCCGTTCGATCTCGGTGCCCATGGTGCGCCTCTCCGCTAATCTAATCGTCGAGGCCGACGTCGTCGTCGGCGCCCAACTCGTCGCGCGCGTCTCGCGCCCGCGTTCTCGTCCTCAACCTCCGCCGGCTCGCCTTCGGCCTCGCCATCCTCGGCCATGCCGTCATCGGCGGCGGGGGCGGGCGCGGCGGTATGGATCTCGCCGAGGCGGGCGCCGGGAAACGCGGCCAGGACCGCCCGGACCAGCGGATCGGCCTCCACCTCCCGGCGGCGCTCGGCCTCAAGCCGCCGGCGCTGGTCGAGCAGGGTCGGCTCGCCCGGCTCGTGCGAGATGGTGACGAGCCAGGCCTGGGCGGTGTGGCGGGCGAGGAACTCGCGCAGGCGGCGGACGATGTCGCCCGGCACGCCGTGGGCCAGGCGGATCTCGATCTGGCCGGGGGCGAAGCGGACGAGATGGACGTCGGCGACGAGGTGGCCGTAGAGGATCGCCTCGCGCTCCTCGCGGGCGAGATCGACCACGTCGGCGAAGCTGCGGAGCTGCGCCGCAACACCGCCCGCGGGCTGAAGCGCCGGTGGCGTGGCAATGGTCTCGGCAACGCTCTCCGCCGCCGGCTGGGGCTGCGGCGCGGCGGCGGCCGCCACCGGCGCGCGGGCGACGTTCGTCATCGTCGCTGGCGAGGACGCGGTGGCGGAGGGTCCGCGGCCGGTGGCCGGGGTGGTGGCGCCTCGAGCCTCGGCGGGCGCTGCCGCCGGGCCGGACGCGCCGGTAGCGGGGGCCGTCGGCGCGGTCCGAGCCGGCGCCGCCGGCTCCAGGTTGCGCCTGGCGCAGGGCCTCGGCCGGCGTCGGCAGCCGGGCGGCATAGGCGATACGGATCAGCACCATCTCGGCCGCCTGCAGCGGCGATGGCGCGGTGCGCACCTCGCCCAGGCCCTTGAGCAGCATCTGCCACAGCCGGGTTGCCTCGCCCATGGACAGGCTTTTGGCGATCTCGCCGCCGCGCACCCGCTCGGCCTCGGCCACGCCCGGAGCGTCCAGGCTGGCGGGATCGACCTTGATCCGGGTCAGCCAGTGGGTGAGGTCGAGCATGTCGCTGAGCATCTCGACCGGGTCGGCCCCGGCCCGGTACTGCGCCGCAACCAGCTCCAGCGCCTCGGCGATGGCTCCGCGCAGGACCGCGTCGGTGAGGTCGTAGGTGACGGTGCGGTCGGCGAGGCCCAGCATCCGCCGGACCGTCTCGTCGTCGACCTTGCCATCGGAATGGGCAATTGCCTGATCGAGCAGCGACAGCCCGTCGCGGACGCTGCCGTCGGCGGCGCGGGCGAGCAGATGCAGCGCCGGGGCGGTGATGCTGGCGCCTTCGCGCCCGGCGATGTCGGCCAGGTGCTGGGCCAGGCGTTCCTGGTCGATCCGGCGCAGATCGAACCGCTGGCAGCGCGACAACACCGTGATCGGCACCTTGCGGATCTCGGTGGTGGCGAAGACGAAGCGGACGTGCTCGGGCGGCTCCTCCAGCGTCTTCAACAGGGCGTTGAAGGCGTTGCGCGAGAGCATGTGGACTTCGTCGATGATGTAGATCTTGTAGCGGGCCGAGGTGGGGCGGTAGCGGGTGCCGTCCAGGAGCTCGCGGATCTCGTCGACGCCGGTCCGGCTGGCGGCGTCCATCTCGATCACGTCCATGTGCCGGTCGGCGGCGATGGCCGTGCAATGCTGGCAGACGCCGCAGGGCGCGGGCGTCGGGCCGCCGCTGCCGTCGGCGCCGATGCAGTTGAGCGCCCGGGCGATGATCCGCGCCGTCGTCGTCTTGCCGATGCCGCGCACGCCGGACAGCATGAAGGCGTGGGCGAGACGGCCCGAGGCCAGTGCGTTGGTCAGGGTCCTGACCATCGCCTCCTGGCCGATGAGATCGGCGAAGATGGTGGGCCGGTACTTCCGCGCCAGCACCCGATATCCGGCTGGCGCCTCGGCAGCGGTACCGGGCAGGGGCAGCCCAAGGCCTTCGGCCGGATCGGCCGCGGCCAAGTCCGCTTCGGCGTGGCTCTCGCTCAGGTCATCGGCCGGCGGCAAGACCTTCTCCCGACGCCACCTCGGGCGTCGTTCGCTGCTGTCGCGCGATGAGGTGGGAGACTGAACGAGCGACCCGGACCAGAACTCGTTACGGCTGCTTCCTTCCGGATCTGACCGGGTTGGCGAGGGGCCCGTCCGCCGCCAGCCTCCCGAAGGCACTATATCAGCCGGCCCGGCATGGCAGACAAGCACCTTTGCCATCCGCCTTTGCCACATCAGCTCGCGCCGCCGTGCTGCTTGCTCGCATCTGCCCCGCGTCTGACTCGCATCTGCGCCGGCCATTGCCGAAACTCCGCCGCTATGTCAGGCTTCCTGCGCCATGCAGGGACTGCACTACACTCAGGTGCCGCTCGACCGCGCCGAGCCGATGCGCCATGACGCCGACTGGCAGCGCGAGCGGCTCGCTGACCCGTCCAGTCGGGTCTTCCCGGTGTGGCGCAGCCGCAGCCTGATCGCGCCCCGGCGACGTGCCGCAGGCCGTAGCACTGTCACCGGAAGCAGACCTCCTCGCGCGGGCCGAGGAGATCGTCTTCCTCGGCCTCGACGGCGAGGGCCGCGCCTGCTTCGCCGCCGACGTCTCCGGCTTCGACGAGGCGGAGGTGGGTGAGCCGGCCGACGGCGCGCGCTTCACCGAGTTGCGCCGGGTTGGCGCGCTCCTCGACCGGGGCCAGGGCGCGGTCCTCGCCTATGCCCGCGGCCTGCTCCACTGGCACCGCCGGCACCGCTTCTGCGGCGGCTGCGGCGCGGCGACGGAAAGCCGGGACGGCGGGCACATTCGCGCCTGCATTGATCCGGCCTGTGGCGCGCATCACTTCCCCCGCACGGATCCCGCCGTCATCATGCTGATCACCCGCGAGGTCGGTGACGGGCAGTGCCTGCTGGCCCGGCAGGCGCGCTGGCCGAGGGGCATGATGTCGACGCTCGCTGGCTTCGTCGAGCCAGGTGAGAGCCTCGAAGAGGCGGTGATGCGCGAGATCGAGGAGGAGACTGGCATAAGCATTGCTTTTCCCAGCTACCGAGGCTCGCAGCCATGGCCTTTTCCGTCGTCGCTGATGCTGGGGTTCAGGGCCGAGACCGAGGCCGACGCGGTGCTGCGGGTCAACGCGGCGGAACTCGAAGACGCGCGCTGGTTCAGCCGCGACGAGATCCGCGACCGGCGCAGCATCGGGCTCGTCCTGCCCGGGCGGGACTCGATCGCGCGACGGCTGATCGAAGAGTGGGTGAAGGAAGGCGAGGGGGGAAGGACAGCGCAAACGGAGGAGGCGGAGCCGTGTCCGGCGTTGTGAAGATCAGGGATGCCCGAATTGGCGATGCCGACGGCATGGCCGCACTGTATGTCGATGCCTGGCGGACGGCCTACCCAGGCATGGTTCCGGACAAGGTGCTGGTCCGCATGTCCAGGCGCGACCAGGCCATGCAATGGGCGCATGCGATCGCGGCGCGGCCGTCCACGGATGCCATCCTCGTCGCCGAGCTCGGCCGTGCCGGCATCATCGCCTTCGGCAGCTGCGGCCCGGCGCGGCGGACGATCCTGGAGCAGGCCGGCGAGATCTACACGCTCTACGTCCGCCCCGGCTTCCAGGACCGTGGACTGGGCCGCGAGCTTCTCTGCCGGCTGTTCGACCGGTCGATCGACAACGGCCTGACCTCGGCGCTGGTCTGGGTTCTTTCCGCCAACCCGGCGCGGTACTTCTACGAGGCGATGGGCGCGCGCCGGGTCGCGGAACGGACCGAGCGGCTGTGGGGCTGCGACCTGCCCCAGACGGCGTACGGGTGGGCGGACCTCAGGACCGTGAACACCCCGCGGCGCAGCGCCCGCGAGCAGTAGCGCCGCAGCGAGCGCCCGCGGACAGTAGAAGCGAACGAGGCCGCTTAGCGGACCGATCGCGATCTGCTACATACTCTGCCGGCCGACGGGGGCGCGGCCGAAAGGTCATCTTAATCCTGCCGAAGCGATGATGCAGCGTCAGCGTCGCATGAGGGCAGCGGCAAGCGCCGCCGCTGCGGCGAATGCTTGATCGATCTCGAGACCATCGCCAGACCGAAGGCCTCCATGAACCTCAACCGCTTTCGCCAACGCCTGCGCCGTTTGTGCGCGCCGCTCCTGTCCCGGCGCCGCCTGCTCGTGGTCCTGCCCTGGCTGCCGATCCTGGGCCTCGGCGGCGCGGCCGCCGTCCGCCTGCTCGATCTCCACTTCTGGCCGGCCGAGCTGCTGTGGCATTTCACCGAGACCTTCTTTCTCGTCGGCCTCGCACTCACCGTCTTCCTGGTCGTGGCGGGCTGCTTCATCCCCGCGTCCGTCACGGCTGTGCTGACGATCTACTTCGGCTTCGCCGCGGCCAACGTTCCGGGGGTCGCCGCCCGGGCAGGCGACGTCGCTGCTGCCGATTGCGCACGCGCGGGCAGGCGAGACGGCTGCGGGCCGATACGGTCAGCCTCCGCCTGGTCACGCACAATCTCTATGTCCGCAACGACCGTCTCGACGACCTCGCCGACTGGCTGGAGCGGCAGGACGCGGACGTCATCGTCTTCCAGGAGATCGAAAGAGCAGACGGCGGCGGTCATGGCCGCGGCAAAAGACCGCTACCCGCATCAATTCTTCGGCTGGCCCAAGAACTACGTCGAGCGCCCGGAGCTGCGCGGCAGAGCTGAACGGCGTCGCCATCCTGTCGCGCTATCCGCTGCGCGATCCGTTCGTCTTTCGCCAGACCAGGTATGCCGCCCCCGCCGCCGTCGCCGACCTGGTGCTGCCCGGCGGAGCGCGGGTGCGGCTGGTCGTGGTGCACACGTCGAACCCGGTGCGCCGCTCGGGGCTGCGCAGCCGCGACCAGCTCATGGCCGACTTGGCCGCGGAGCTGAGGGGCTACGACGGGCCGCTGATCGTCGCCGGCGACTTCAACGCCACGCCGTACACCCCGGCCTTCGCGCAGTTCCTGCACGATGCCGGGCTCACGACGGTTCGGGCCTATCCCGGCACCTACCCGCAGATCGCCGGCGACTTCGGCCTGGCCATCGACCACGTCCTGGTCCGCGGGATCCGCATCGTCGACATCGAGGCGCTGGATGCGTTCGGCTCCGACCATCGGCCGCTTGCGCGCCGACCTGGTCGTGCCGCGCCGCCAGCAGGGTCCGTAGCAAGCCGCGCACGAGTCGGCGCCGCCGAAAAGACGGCGTGATGTGCCTTGAGGAAAACGCTGGTAGTGTTCGCCTCTGCTGCCGCTAGGTCCGTTTCCCCGCATGATGTCATTCATTCCGACGTTCGAGGCGCATGCACCGCTCAACCACGCGATCGTCGGCGCGATCGGCACGATCCGCGAGTACCGCGGCAAGGAAGCCCTGTATCGTCAGCAAGCGCCGCAGGTCCTCGAAACGCTGCGGCAGGTGGCCGTCATTCAGAGCGTCGAGTCGTCGAACCGCATCGAGCAGGTGATCGCGCCGCCGAAGCGGATCAGGGATCTCGTCGAGCAGAAGACACAGCCGCGGAACCGCTCGGAGCAGGAGATCAGCCGGCTATCGCGACGTTCTCAACACGATCCACCGCGATCACGACGCGATCCCGTTTTCGCCGAACGTCGTGCTGCAGTTCCACCGCGACCTGCTTGCCTACGCAGGTGCTGGAGGCGGTCGCCTGGAAGATCGCCGACAACACCATCGCGGAGATCGACCCGGACGGAACGCGCCGGCTGCGCTTTCAGCCGCTGCCGGCGTACCGCACGGCAGAAGCGATGGCAGAGCTGCACGCTCGTTTCAACGCCACCTGGGAGGACGGCCGGATCGAGCGGTTGCTGCTGATCGCGGCCTACGTGCTCGACTTCCTCTGCATCCATCCGTTCGCCGACGGCAACGGCCGCATGGCGCGGCTATTGTCGTTGTTGCTGTTGTACCGCGCGGGCTACGGCGTCGGCCGTTTCATCAGCCTCGAGCGGATCATCGAGGAGAGCAAGGAGTCCTACTACGAGACGCTATACGCTCTGTTCGCAGGGCTGGCACGACGGCGAGCATGATCTGGCGCCCTGGACCGAGTACTTCCTCGGCGTGATCGTCCGGGCCTACGGCGACTTCGAGGACAGGGTCGGGCTGATCACCCAGGCGCGGGGCGCGAAGTCGGAGATGGTCCGCGCCGCCATCCGCGCCTTTTGCCGGTCCTTCGCCGCCCGCGAGCTTCAGGAGCGTTGTCCCAACGTGGGCCTCGACCTCATCAGAAGGATTCTTCGTCGAGGAGCGGAAGGCCGGCCGCCTCGAGGTGTCCGGCCGCGGCCGGGATGCGCGCTGGCGCGGCGGATTTAGGTACTGTACGCATTAATTAGGTACGTGAACGGCCGTTAGTACCTAATTGCGCGGTCGCAGGCGCGCATGCCTCCGGCTATTCCGCGGCGGCGCTGCGGGCCGGGAGGGGCCGGTTGCGCGGCGTCGACATACACCGTGCGCGGCCGCCAGGAGCGCGCCGCTTCCGCCGGAACGGAGACGTAGGCGGCGATGATGACGATGTCGCCGGTGCCGGCCAGATGCGCCGCGGCGCCATTGATGCAGATGCAGCCGCTGTCGGCCTGCGCCCTCGATCACGTAGGTCTCGAACCGGGCGCCGTTGGTGACGTTGTAGATCTGCACCTGCTGGAAGGCGACGATGCCGGCCAGGTCCATCAGCGTCCGGTCGATGGTGATGCTGCCCTCGTAGTGCAGGTCGGCATCCGTCACCGTCGCCCGGTGGATCTTGGCCAGCAGCACCGGAACCTGAATCGGCACGACGTGGCCGCTGACGTCGCTCATGCGCATCGTCTCCAGATCGGTCACTTCGGGCAGTCGCCGAGGCGCTTCGCCACAAGATGCTCGCTGTCGCCGCTCTTGGCCAGCACGCCCCGGTTCTCGACGGTGACCTCGTAGGCGTCGGGGACCTTGATCAGGGCGGTGCTCCGCGACGAGCCCTCGCCGGCGTTCGGCAGCATGCACTCGGCGGTGGTCACGTAGCGATCGGCCGCGGCCTTGACCGTCTCCACCTTGCAGCCGGCGCGCCCCGAGGCCTCTTGCTGCTTTTCCCACTCGGCCACCGGATCCGCGCAGCCCTGCCGCTCGATCGTCGTCGGCTTGCCGGCGGTGGTAATCGTCCGGGTGAACTGCCACAGGCCCGGCTTGAGCGCCGGCCAGTCGACGTCCGCTGCCGATCCGGGCGACGGCGTCAGCCCCAGCCCCAGAGTTAGGGTCAGCGCCGCAAGCCCGCCCAACGATCCGACCGTACCTGGCCTCATCTCGCTCCCCCTCGCAGAGCCCGTCTGTCTTCCGTCCTTGTCCGGCGCACGGTTATGCCGCAAAAGGCCGCGGATGTTAATGGCGAAGCGGCTGCACCCGGGGTGGCAAGCGACGCCGAGCCGAGTAAGGGACGCGGGGCGCGCGGGCGATGGCAGCCGAATGGAGCCTTCCCGAACTGGCGACGATGGTCGCGGCCCTGCTCGCCGCCGGCGTCGCCGCCGGGCTGCTGGCGGGGCTCCTCGGCGTCGGCGGCGGGATCGTCATCGTCCCGGTGCTGTTCCACCTGTTCAGCCTGCTCGGCTTGTCCGAGGACCTGCGCATGCACGTTGCGGTCGGCACCTCGCTGGCGACCATCATCCCCACGTCCATCACCTCGGCCCGCGCCCATGCCCGCCGCGGCTCGGTCGACAGCGCCTCGCTGCGGGCGCTGGGGCCGGCGATCTTCGTCGGCACGCTGGTCGGGGCTGGCATCGCCGGCGTCGCCCGCGGCGATGTCCTGACCGCCGTTTTCGCCGTCGTTGCCCTGGCGGTTGCCGACGAACATGGCCTTCGGCATGGAGGGCAGGGCGATCCGCAACGGCCTGCCCGGCGGCTGGCGAAACCTCGCCATCGGCGGGGTCATCGGCGGCATCTCCTCGATGATGGGCATCGGCGGCGGCTCGCTCAGCGTTCCGGTGATGAGCGCCTGCGGCTATTCGATCCGCACCGCCGTCGGCACCGCCGCCGCCATCGGCCTGATCATCGCCGTTCCTGGCGCCCTCGGCTTCGTCGTCACCGGCTGGGGCGCGCCGGGCCTGCCGCCAGGCAGCCTCGGCTACGTCAACCTGATCGGCTTTGCGCTGATCGTGCCGACGACCATGCTGGCCGCGCCCTGGGGCGCGCGCATCGCCCATGCCGTCAGGCCGCAGCTCCTGCGCAAGGCCTTCGCCGTGTTCCTCTGCCTGACCTCGCTCCGGATGATCTATGGGCTGCTCACATGAAGTGGCTTGGAGGGCTGTTATGCCTATGTGTCGCCGGGCGTCGTTTCAGCGGCTGATAAGCGAGCGCGCCATGGCCCGGGCTTCTGGCGCATGTGCGCGACGCCAAGGACGACGATGTCGCGGTCGGCGAGCGTGTAGAGGAGAACGAAAGGGAACCGTCGGAGTAGCGCCTGGCGAATATCTGGCGCCAGTTCTCGCGACGACAAGGGATACCGAGCCATTTGTCGCAGCTTGCTGATCACGTCCGCCTCGAGCGCCTGCGCGAGACCGGGGTTCATCTGCCGGTATGTCGCCAACGCCTGGTCCAACTCGGCTTGTGCGACGCGCAGGAACCGGATGTCACGTCCGGTCAGTGCTATCCACGACGTCTGACAGCGGAACCGTATCTAGGTCGCCGGCGCGGAGCGCTGCAAGCCTTCCCGCCGCTTCTTCCGCCCACGCATCGGCGAAGGGGCCAACGAGGCCGTCGGCGTCACTGAGCAGATCCTCGACGAGCTCAAGACGCTCCTGCGGCGTGAGCTGACGTGCCTCTTTCTTCAGTCGCTGCAGGCAGTCGTCCATCGGCCCTTTGCCATACAGACAGGTGTGCGCAAGCACGTTCCGCCATAAGGATAGCTTCCGCGCCCCTGCGAGGAAAGGACCTACGCGTCCCGCCCCCTTCAGTGCTCGAAACTACTCCTCCGCGTGGCGTTCGAGGCGGTAGGGGTGCTGCGGGTAGATCCCAAGGATGCGGACCTCACGGGAGAAAAAGTCGAGCTCCTCGAGCGCCAGGCGGACGTTGTGGTGGTCGGGGTGGCCCTCGATCTCGGCGTAGAACTGGGCGGCGTTGAAACGGCCGCCGACGAGGTAGCTCTCCAGCTTGGTCATGTTGACGCCGTTGGTGGCGAAGCCGCCCATGGCCTTGTAGAGGGCCGCAGGCACGTTGCGGACGCGGAAGACGAAGCTGGTCATGCACGGCCCGGACTTCGGGTGCGGCACGATCGGCTCGCGGGCCATGATCAGGAAGCGGGTGGTGTTGTGCTCGGCGTCCTCGATGTTGGCACGCAGGCTGGTCAGGCCGTAGACGTCGCCGGCGAGCTCCGAGGCGATCACCGCCTGGGTGAGGTCGCCGGCCCGGGCGATCTCGGCGGCGGCGCCGGCGGTGTCCACCCGCACCACCGGCTGCAGGCCGAGCTCGGCGATCATCAGCCGGCACTGGTTCAGCGCGTGGATGTGGCTGTGGACGTGGGTCAGCGTCTCGATCCGGGCGCCGGGCAGGGCGAGCAGGTGGTGGTTGATGCGCTGGTAGTGCTCGCCGATGATGTGCAGCCCCGAGCTCGGCAGCAGGTGGTGGATGTCGGCCACCCGTCCGGCGACCGAGTTCTCGATCGGGATCATCGCCAACCCGGCGCGCCGCTCGCGCACGGCGGCGAAGGCGTCCTCGAACGAGCGGCAGGGAAGCGTCTTCAGCTCCGGGCGCGAGATGCGGCAGGCGAGATCGGAGTAGGCGCCGGGCTCGCCCTGGAAGGCGATGATCCGGCTCGGATCGACGCCGGTTGCGGCGGCAGGCTCGCTCATCGCGGTGCCGCCAGCAGGGCCCGCGCGCGCTCCAGGTCCGCCGGCGTGTCCACCCCGAACGGGACGGTCGCGACCACCGCGGCGTCGATCCGCATCCCGTTCTCAAGCGCGCGGAGCTGCTCAAGCCGCTCGCGCTGCTCGATGATCCCAGGCGTTAGCGCGACGAAGCGGGCCAGCGCGGCCCGCCGGTAGGCATAGATGCCGATGTGGTGGAAGTGCTGGCCCTCGCCCCAGGGGACGGCGGCGCGGCTGAAATAGATCGCCCGGCCGATGGTCGCATCCCGCCGCGAGCGACACCACCGCTTTGACGACGTTGGGATCGTCCCGCTCCGCCGCCTCGGTGATCGGCGAGACCAGCGTGGCGATGTCGACGCGCGCCTCCGCGAGCGGGGAGAGCACGGCGCGGACGACCGCAGGATCGACCGTCGGCAGGTCGCCCTGCAGGTTGACGACGACGTCGTGCGTGCTCTCGGGATCGACCCGCACGAGCGCCTCGAAGATGCGGTCGGAGCCGGACGGGTGGTCGGGGCGGGTGAGCACTGCCGTCCCGCCGGCCGCTTCCACGGCTTCGGCAATTCCGGTTTCGGCGCAGGCGACGACGACCGGGCCGACGTCCGCCTCCATCGCCCGCTGCCAGACGTGGACGATCATCGGCCGGCCGGCGATGTCGGCCAGCGGCTTGCCCGGCAGCCTGGTGGAGGCCATGCGCGCCGGCACGATGATGATGGGGCGAGCCACGCGCGTGGACATGGGCCCGGCACATAGCATAAGCGGTGTGCGTTGCAACAGATTTGGCCAGCCGGGAATTGCGCTGGCCGGCGGCTTGGCGCTACATTCGCCCCGGCCGACCGGAGGGGAAGGGCGGCCAACGGGACACGGGACGAACAACAACATGCACTTCTCTCTGCTGGAAAAACTCGGTGCCTCCGCCCTGATCTGCGCCTGGCTGCTGTACGGCGCGAATTTCCTTGGCAACACCCTGGTGAGCGTCGACGAGCACGTTGCGCAGCTCCCGGGTGCGGAGACGCAGGAGGCGGCGGACACCGCGGCGGCGCCCGCGGAGGAGCCGGCGGCGGACCTGGGCACGCTGCTCGCCGCTGCCGATCCGGCGGCAGGAGAGAAGGTTTTCGGCAAGTGCAAGTCCTGCCACGGCGTCGAGGCCGGAGGTCCCAACAAGGTCGGGCCGAACCTGCACAACGTCGTCGGCGCCGATAAGGCCCACCACGCGGACTTCGCCTACTCGGCCGCGCTGGCGGGAATGGAAGGGACCTGGACCTACGAGAACCTCGACCAGTTCCTGACCAACCCCAAGGCCTATGTCGCTGGGACGAAGATGAGCTTCGCCGGGCTGAGCAAGCCGGTCCGAGCGTGCTGACGTGATCGCTTACCTGCGCGCCAACACCGAGAACCCACCGCCGCTGCCCGAGCCGGTGGCGAAGGCCGAGCCGGAACCGGCCGCCGTTGCCGTGCCGCCGGCAACCGAGGCCGCGACCGAGGGCGCAGAGGAGCAGAGCACGGCGGACGACGCTGCCAAGCCGGCGCCGGCAGCCGACACGCCCGCCGGAACTGGAGGCGGACAGCAGACGGCTCCCGAGCCTGCCGACGGGTCGGCCGCCGAGCCGCCGGCCGATGCGGAACCAGACCAGCAATGAGCATGGATGAGGCCTTCGCCGTCGCCGCCGTTGCCGCCGAGCGCATGGCGGACGCGGTGAGGCCGATCGTGCTCAGTTACTTCCGCGGCAACGTGCCGACCGACGCCAAGGCCGACCACACGCCCGTGACCGCCGCCGACCGCGACGCCGAGACGCGGATGCGCGAGATGATCGAGGAAGCCTTCCCCGGCCACGGCATCCTTGGCGAAGAGCACGGCAGCGTCCGCCTGGACGCCGAGAACGTCTGGGTGCTCGACCCGATCGACGGGACCAAGTCGTTCATCACCGGCAAGCCGCTGTTCGGCACGCTGATCGCGCTGGTCCATCGCGGCCGCCCCGTGGTCGGCATCATCGATGCGCCGGCGCTGGACGAGCGCTGGATCGGCATCGAGGGCCGGCCGACGACGCTGAACGGCGCCGCGGTCGGTGTTCGCCCATGCCCCGCTCTCGACCAGGCGTGGGTTTACGCGACCGCGCCGGAAATGTTCGTCGGCTCCGATGACGCGGCCTTCGACCGCCTGCGGCGGAGCTGCCGCGGCGTCGTCTACGGCGCCGACTGCTATGCCTACGGGCTCTTGGCCAACGGGACGGTCGATGTCGTCTGCGAGGCGTCGACCAAGCCCTACGACTACTGCGCTCTGGTCCCGGTCGTGCGCGGCGCCGGTGGCGTCATCAGCGATTGGGCCGGCCAGCCGCTCGGGCTCGGCTCCGACGGGCGCGTGCTCGCCGCCGGCGATGCCGCCGCTCACGCCGCGGCCCTTCAGATCCTGGCCGGTTGATCTACCAACTGGGGAACAGAAAGCCGTTGTCGCGAGCCGCGAAGCGGCGTGGCGATCCAGGGCTAGGTATCTCTGGATTGCTTCGTCGGCATTCGGCTCCTCGCAATGACGCATCCTTTCCAAGTCGTGGCAGGGCGTTCGCGTTTGAGATTGCGCTTTTGTTCCTAGCGCTGGCTCTGCCCGGAAACGCGGCGGCGGCCGAGTCGGTCATCCACCGCGGCCACGCCATTTCGATGTTCGGTGAGCCGGCGTACCCGTCGGGCTTCAGCCACTTCGCCTACGTCAATCCCAATGCGCCAAAGACCGGGACCATGCGCCTCGGCGTCACCGGCACCTTCGACAGCTTCAACCCTTACGTCATCAAAGGCAACGCCGCCGCCGCCGGCGAGGCGGAGACACTGACGGTCCCGAGCGCCGACGAGCCGTTCACCCAGTATGGCCTCATCGCCGACGAGATCGTCTGGCCCGAGGACCGCTCGTGGGTCGAGTTCAAGCTGCGTCCAGAGGCCCGCTGGCACGACGGCC
>CAVVAX010000021.1:0-9526 GCA_963746275.1 uncultured Alphaproteobacteria bacterium | reverse complement strand
AAGTTGTTGTGAGGCTGATTCAGAATAAACGTGCCGTCATTGCGAGTAGGCGAAGCCGACGAAGCAATCTAGCCCTGGATCGCCACGCCACTTCGTGGCTCGCGATGACGGTGCTCTGCTGCCTGATGCATCAACCTATTCACGAACCGCTCTAGGGCTAGGAGAAGCACCATGGGCACCGAGATCGAACGGAAATTCCTGGTCACCTCCGACGCCTGGCGCGAAGGCGCCAAGCCCACCGCGATCCGCCAGGGCTATCTCTGCGCCGGCCCGACCCACGTCGTCCGGGTGCGCACCTTCGGCCAGCAGGCGTTCCTCACCATCAAGTCGGGCGGCGTCGGCATGACCCGGCTCGAGTTCGAGTACGAGATTCCCACCGCCGATGCGACGATGCTCCTGGATCTGCTCTGCCACCGGCCGCTGATCGAGAAGACCCGCTTCGCCGTCGACGTGGACGGGATCGCTTGGGTCGTCGACGTCTTCGAAGGCGACAACGACGGCCTGGTCCTCGCCGAGGTCGAGCTGGAAAGCGAGACCCAGCCGGTCGCCCTGCCGCCCTGGCTCGGCTCCGAGGTCACCAGCGATCCCCGCTACTTCAATGCCGCGCTTTCCGAACGCCCCTACGCCACTTGGCCGCCCGAGGATCGCGCCACCGCCCGCCCCGGCGCAGTCCCGTAGCGGTGCGCGACCGGAGGCACAGTTTGACGATGCCCTCGCCCCGCCCCCTCGCCCGCGCGGAGCGTGGGAAAGGGAGGGGCCCGCGAAGCGGGAGGGTGAGGGCTACTCCTGCAGCACGTAGAGGCCGGGGGCGTCGGCGAGGACCGGGTAGCCCCGCGACGCGGCGCCGATCGCGGGCGGCGGCGCGCGCCCCGACGAGCGGGCGGCGAGCCACTCCTGCCACTCCGGCCACCACGAGCCTGGCCTGACCGGCGTCGAAGCCTCCCACGTTTCGGGGTGCAGATAGCCGCCGCCGTCGCGCCTGGCGATGCGGTAGGAGCGCCGCGCATGCCCCGGCTCGCTGACGATGCCGGCATTGTGGCCGCCGCTGGTGAGCACGAACGTCACCTCCGCGTCGGTGAGCAGGTGGATCTTGTAGACCGACTGCCACGGGGCGATGTGGTCGCTCACCGTGCCGACGCAGAAGATCGGCGCCTCGATGGCGCGCAAGGTCACCGGCCGATCGTCCACCTGGTAGCGGCCCTCGGCCAGGTCGTTGCGCAAGAACAGCTTGCGCAGGTACTCCGAGTGCATCCGGCAGGGCATGCGGGTGCCGTCGGCGTTCCAGGCCATCAGGTCGGTCATCTCCTGGCGCTCACCCAGCAGGTACTGGCGCACGATGGTCGACCAGACGAGGTCGGTGGAGCGCAGCATCTGGAAGGCGCCGCTCATCTGCCGGCTGTCGAGGTAGCCTTGGTCCCACATCAGGTCCTCGAGGAAGGCAACCTGGCTCTCGTCGATGAACAGCATCAGCTCGCCCGCCTCGGTGAAGTCGGTCTGGGCGGCGAAGAGGGTGAGCGAGGCCAGCCGGTCGTCGCCATCCCGCGCCAAGGCCGCCGCGGCGATCGACAGCAGCGTGCCGCCGAGGCAGTAGCCGGCGGCATGGATGCGCCGCTCGGGGACGATCGCCGAGACGGCGCGCAAGGCGTCCATGACGCCGTCGTAGTAGTAGGAATCGAGGCCGAGGTCGCGGTCCTCGGGGCGCGGGTTCTTCCACGAGATCATGAAGACGCTGTGCCCGCGCTCGACGAGGAAGCGGACCAGCGAGTTCTCCGCCGAGAGGTCGAGGATGTAGTACTTCATGATCCAGGCCGGGACGATCAACACCGGCTCGGCGAAGACATCCGCGGTCTGCGGCGCGTACTGGATCAGCTCGATCAGCTTGTTGCGGTAGACGACCTTCCCCGGGGTCACCGCGACCTTCACGCCGACCCGGAAGGCTTCCGCGCCCTCCTGCCTGCGCCCGGCGATGGTCCGCTCCCAGTCCTCCCAGAAGTGGACGGCGCCGTTCAGAGGTTGGCGCCGCCGGTCCTGAGCGTCGCCTCGACGACCTCGGGGTTGAGCGTCGGCACGTTGGTCGGCGCCATCATGTCCAGGATCTGCCGGGCGATGAAGGCCACCACCTCCTGGTGATGGGCGGAGACGCCGGGAACGTTGGTGGTGGCGTTGTGCCACCACTGCTGCGAGAGCAGGAAGGCCTGGGCGATGAAGGTGTATGGCGGCGTGTGCCAGGCCGCGTCGTCGAAGCGGCGGTCCTGCGGCAGCGGCTGGATGCAGGGCGGCGTCTCGGGATGGGCGCTGGCCCGCGCTGCGTAGGCGGCGAAGCGCACCGCCTTGCGCATCGCCTTCTGCGCCAGCTCCGCCTGCTTGCCGGGCGCCATGCCTAAGTGGAACAGCCAGTCGACGTAGGCCAGCATCAGCGCTGCCGGCGAGATGCCGAGGGAGAGCCGGCCGAGCGCGGCGTGGAAGAAGCGGTCGATCGTCCGGGGGCTGACCGGAAGCGAGATGGCCTCGGCGATCTCCGCCTTGGGCGCCTCGCGGAGCTGCTGCGGCAGGGCCGGGCCGCGCGGCTTCACCCGGCGGTCGCCGGCCGTGGCTTGCGTGGCCGGTTGCGCCTGCGTCAGGCTGGCGCCGGTCTCCTGTTCCGCCATGGCTGGAGCCCCCGATGCTGCCGCGCTTCCGCGGCCGAGTTCAGCCTGCACCCGCCTCGCGCCGCTGTCGAGGGAGATCACCCAGACATTGCTGCCATCGGCCGCCCGTAGCCAGCGCCCCCCAAGCGGTATGGATATCCTGCGAAATACAATGGGAATGCTTGCCGGATGCGAGGCGACGCCGCTCATCGCCCGTCATCGCCACTTGTTGCGGGGATCCAGACGTCATGAACGAGCTGCGCCCCCCCGCACCGCCGCCCAGGTTGCCGCGAACATCGCGTCACGCACGACCGACCGGCCATGACTTGCGGCGGCGAAGTTGCTATATCCGCGGAGCGGGCCCAATCGCGGCCGGCCCGCCAACCCCTCGCGGAGAACTCCAATCCCATGAAGAACATCGGCCAGATGATGAAGCAGGCCCAGAAGCTCCAGGCCAAGATGGCCGAGATGCAGGAGCAGCTGGGCAACACCGAGATTTCGGGCGCCGCCGGAGGCGGCATGGTGCAGGTGACGGTGACGGGCAAGGGCGAGGTGCGCAAGGTTCGGATCGACCCGTCGCTGGTCGACCCCAACGACGTCGAGGTCCTCGAGGACTTGTTGGTCGCGGCCTTTAACGACGCCAAGGCCAAGGTCGAGCAGCACATCTCCGAGCACATGGCGGAACTCACCGGTGGCATGAAGCTGCCGCCGGGCCTGCAGTTCCCGGTTTAACGGCCGGCGCTCGGCCCCCGCCGAGGTCCGCCGGCGGCCCTATCCTCGCATGTCTGACATCGACCGGTTGATCCAGTCCCTGGCCAGGCTGCCGGGGCTAGGCCCTCGCTCGGCGCGTCGCGCCGCGCTCTACATGCTGGAGCGCCGCGACAGCGTGCTGGCGCCGCTGATCCAAGCCCTGCAAGCCGCGGCCGAGAGCGTGCGCACCTGCTCGCTTTGCGGCAATCTCGACAGCGCCGATCCTTGCGCCATCTGCGCCGACCCTCGCCGCGATCCCGCGATTCTCTGCGCCGTCGAGGACGTCGCCGACCTATGGGCGCTGGAACGGTCGAATACCTTCCGCGGCCGCTACCACGTCCTCGGCGGCACGCTCTCGGCGCTGGACGGGGTCGGCCCGGACGACCTCAACATCGCCGGGCTGGTGCGCCGGGCGCGGACGGGAGAGATCCGCGAGGTGGTGCTGGCGACCAGCCTCACCGTCGACGGCCAAACCACCGCCCACTACATCGTCGACCGGCTGGAGGGCTGCGAGGTCGCCGTCTCGGCGCTGGCGCACGGCATTCCGCTCGGCGGCGAACTCGACTACATGGACGATGGCACGCTCAGCGCGGCGCTGAAGGCGCGCCGGCCGATGCCGCGGTCGCGCTAACGGAAGAACCGGGACCCGTCAGTGCTTCCGGCGCAGCGCCAGCGCCTCGGCGACGCGTTCGACCTGGTCGTCCACTGAGATCGGCAGCGACGAAACCACCTCGAGCGTGCGGTCCTCGTGGACGCCGCCCTCGGTCCGGGTAGCCGCACGTTCCTGAAGCGCCGCGTCCCGCTCGCGGACCAGCGCCTCGATCTCGGGCCGGAACAGCCGCACCATGGCGGTGATCCAGATGTTCACCGGCAGCGACGGGTAGGCGAGATCGATGACGAACCGGTCGAGCATGCGGATGACGTCGGCGGCGGCGTACCAGGTCTCGCCCGTGACCCAGCGATTGGTGGTGAACAGCCGCAGGGGATAGCCGGCGTCGTCCATGGAGATGGCGACGAGGTGGCTCAGCGCCTCGTTGTCGCCGCCAGCGTGAGCCGCGTCGTCGGCCCCCGCCGGGCGAACGTCGGCCGGCATGCCGAGCGGGCGCAGGAACGTGTGGAAGTGCCCGTGCTCGGCGAAGCGGCAGGTCCCCGGGTGAGCATGGTAGTAGTACTGGCTGTGGGTCTCGCCGTCGTAGACGTCGCCCGGCGGGTAATGCTCCCAGGCGCAGAAGGCGCCGTGGCCCCGCAGCACCTCGCCGACGATGTTGCCGCCACCCTTGCGCAAAAGCCGGTAGCACTCGCGGATCTCGCCGCCGGCTTCGGCCATGTCGGCGAGCCGGTCAAGCGGCAGATCGCGCACGTCGGCAAGGCTGTCCACCCGTCCCTCCCCTGCCGGCCCCAATGCGGCCCCGGCCGTAACCGGCGGAGCTACTCGCACTGTTACGGTGATCAGATGCGGATGCAGCCGCCGGGTCAAGCGTCTTGCGCCGCTCCGCCACGCGCCATGGTAGCTTCCCGCCCGAGCAGCGCTCGCTTGCGCTCGATGCCCCAGCGATAGCCGGAGAGGTCGCCGTCGAGGCGCACGACCCGATGGCAAGGAACCGCGATCGCCAGCGGGTTCGCCGCGCAGGCACGAGCGACCGCGCGCACCGCGCCCGGGACGCCGAGGCCTGCCGCGACCTCGGTGTAGCTCCGGGTCTCGCCGGCCGGGATCGCCCGGAGCGCCTCCCACACTCGCCTCTGGAACGCCGTGCCGCGAATGTCGAGCGGCAGGTCCGGTACGGTCCCGGGCGCCTCGACCAGGGCGAGGACACGGGCGACGAGATGCTCGAAGCCGGCGTCGGCGCCGATGATCCTAGCGTTGGCGAAGCGGTCCTGGAGATCGCGCACGAGTGCATCGGGATCGTCTCCCAGAAGGATGGCGCACACGCCCGTCGTCGTCGCCGCGACCAGGATCACGCCAAGCGAGCACTCGCCGACGGCGAACCGGATCTCAATGCCGGCGCCGCCGGCCCGGTAGGCCCCCGGGGTCATGCCGAGGACGGCCGGCGCCTCGGCGTAGAACCGGCCGCTGGAGCCGTAGCCGGCGTCGTAGCAGGCGGCGGTCACCGTCGCAGCCTGGGTCAGCCCGGCGCGCAGCCGGTTTGCCCGGTACGCGGCGGCATAGGCCCTGGGCGTCACCCCCAGCGCCCGTTTGAAGACGCGGTGAAAGTGGTGCGGGCTGAGGCCGGCGCGCTCGGCCAATGTCGCAAGGATGGGTGGCGCCTCCGCCGTCTCGATCATTGTCTCGATCAGCCGGCAGGCCGCCCCGAGCCGCTCCGCGAGGATGTCGTCGGGATTGGACGCTTCCGGGCGGCAGCGCCGGCAAGGGCGGAAACCCGCGGCCTCGGCAGCGACGGGCGATGCGAAGAAGACGACGTTGCCTCGTCTCGGGCGGCGGGCCGCGCACGTCGGCCGGCAGTAGATGCCGGTGGTCTTCACCGCGTAGCAGAAGGCCCCGTCAGCGGCCGGATCGCGGGCGACGACGGCCGCCCATCGTGCCGTATCGTCGAGGCTGCCGGCGCAGGCCGCAGGCAGCTCTCCGGGGGCTGGGATGTGGATGTCCATGGCTTAAGCCTATCACGTTGCTTCGACGCCGGGATCGCCCCGGTCCACAAGAACCTGGCGCCGCCGAGCGCCGGCGACACTCCGCCGCTTGCTGTGGAATTCGAACAGGCTCAGTGATAGCCGGCGTCGGCGCGGACCTTGCCGCGGAAGACGTAGTAGGAATAGGCGGTGTAGACAGGATCAGCGGCACGACCACGGCAACGCCGTAGAGCAGGAATCGCTGGGTCGCGGGCGACGACGATGCCTCCCAGATGGTGATGTCCGGCGGCACGACGTTCGGCCACAAGCTGATGGCGAGCCCGACGTAGGACAACAGGAACAGGCCGACGGCGGCGAGGAACGGGGTGGCCTCGTGGTTGCGCCGCACGCCGGTGAACAGCGCGAAGGCCAGCGCCGCAGTCGCCAGCGGCACCGGCGACAGGAACGCGATGTTGGGCCAGGAGAACCAGCGCCCGGCGATCTCCTCGTGCATCAGCGGCGTCCAGACGCTGACGACGGCGATGAAGGCGAGCACGAGCCCCAGGATCGGGATGGTCGACCCGCCGCGCCCACGCCTGCAGGCGCCCTTCCGTCTTGATGATCAGCCAGGTGCTGGCGAGAAGCGCGTAGCCGGCCAGCAGCCCGGCACCGGTGAGCAGCGTGAACGGGTTGAGCCAGTCGAACAGGCCGCCGGCGAAATGCCGGCCCTCGATCTCGAAGCCGCGGATGAAGGCGCCGAGCACGATGCCTTGGGCGAAGGTCGCCAGGGTCGAGCCGAGCGTGAACGACCAGTCCCATAGCCAGCGCTTGGTGTTGGCGCGGAAGCGGAACTCGAAGGCCACGCCGCGGAAGATCAGCGCGATCAGCATGATCAGCACCGGGATGTAGAGCGCCGGCAGGATGGTCGAGTAGGCCAGCGGGAAGGCCGCGAGCAGGCGCCGTGCCGCCGAGAACCAGCCAGGTCTCGTTGCCGTCCCAGATCGGCGCCACGGAGTTCATCATTAGGTCGCGGTCCTCGCCTGTGCGGGCGAAGGGGAAGAGAATGCCGATGCCGAGGTCGAAGCCGTCGAGCAGGACGTACATGAAGACGCCGAAGGCGATGATCCCGGCCCAGATCAGCGGCAGGTCGATGCTCATTCCGCCGCCCCCCCTTCCGCAGCCGACATCGGCCGCTCCAAGCCCTCGTGCGGGTCATGGCCCATCACCTGGTCCGGCGGCGGCGGGCCCTTCCAGACCAGGCGGATGATGTAGATGGAGCCGGCCGAGAAGATGATCGCGTAAGCGGCGAAGAAGGCGACGAGCGAGGTCAGCACGTTGCCGGCGGTGACCGCCGGCGAGACGGCGTCGGCGGTGCGCATCAGGTTGTAGACGATCCACGGCTGGCGGCCGACCTCGGTCGTGACCCAGCCGGCGAGCACCGCGCCGAAGCCGATGGGGCCGCAGACGAGGGCGGCGCGCAGGAACAAGCGCTGGTCGTAGAGCCGGCCGCGCAGGCGAAGGACGACGCTGATGGCCGCCATCGCCAGCATGATCAGGCCGATGCCGACCATGATCCGGAACGACCAGAAGACGATCGGGACATACGGCCGATCCTGCGGCGCCCACTCCTTCAGCCCCTTAAGCTCGCCGTCCCACTCGTGGGTCAGGATCAGGCTGCCGAGATTGGGAATGCCGATCTCGAAGCGGTTCTCCTCCGCCTCCATGTCCGGCAAGTGCGAACAGGAGCAAGGGCACGCCGCGCTGGGTTTCCCAGTGGCCCTCCATGGCGGCGATCTTGGCCGGCTGATGCTCCAGCGTGTTCAGCCCGTGCAGGTCGCCGAGCACGACCTGCAGCGGCGCCAGGATCGTCACCAGCCAGAAGGTCATCGACAGCATGCTCTTCGCCTGGTCGCGGAAGCGGTTCTGCAGCAGGTAGAGGGCGCCGACCGAGATCACCACGAAGGCAGTCGTCAGGTACGCCGCCGTGACCATGTGGGCGAGCCGGTAGGGGAAGGACGGGTTGAAGATCGCCGCCCACCAGTCGGCGACCATGAAGGTCTCGCCCTCAAGGTTGTAGCCGGCCGGCGTGTGCATCCAGCTATTGGCCGAGAGGATCCAGAAGGCGGACGTCAGCGTGCCCAGCGCCACCATGACGGCGGAGAGGAAGTGGACCGGCCGCGGCACCCGGTTGCGGCCGAACAGCAGGATCCCGAGGAAGGTCGCCTCGAGGAAGAAGGCGGTGATCACCTCGTAGGAGAACAGCGGGCCGAGGATGTTGGCGGTGTTATCGGAGAAGCGGCTCCAGTTGGTGCCGAACTGGTAGGACATGACGACGCCGGAGACGACGCCCATGCCGAAGGAAACTGCGAAAATCTTGATCCAAAGCTCCGACAGCGAGCGGTAGACCGGGTTGTTGGTCTTCAGCCACAGCCCCTCGAGCACGGCGATGTAGGAGGCAAGGCCGATGGTGAACGAGGGAAAGATGATGTGGAAGGCGATCACGAAGCCGAACTGGATCCGTGAGAGGAGGACCGGATCGAGATCCATGGGGGCCTCGTCTTTCGCTTGAGGGCGCAGCCCGGCCCGGGGCGGCCGGTGCTTCGCGGAGGATCAGCGCTATCTTCTAGCCGAGCGCAGCCGCCCGCGCTTAACCTGGTACATGGTGGCGCGAGTTCGCGGGCGCAAAACGAAGTGCGGAGGGGATGGCGATGACGGGCGACATCGAACGCCTTGCGGAAGCGGGCATCGTCCTGCCGGAGCTGCCGGCGGCGATCGGCTCCTACGTCCCTTACATCGTCTCCGGCGATCTCGTCTTCGTCTCCGGTCAGTTGCCATGGGCGGACGGCAGGATCGCGTATCTGGGCCGCGTCGGCGTCGAGGTCAGCGTCGAGGACGGCGCCGCCGCCGCCCGCCTCTGCGGCCTTGCCCTCGTCGCCCAGGTGCGCGCCGCCTGCGCCGGCGACCTCGACCGGGTCGCGGCGGTGGTTCGCCTCGGCGGCTTCGTCGCCTGCGAGCCAGGGTTCGCCGACCAGCCCAAGGTGCTGAACGGCGCCTCCGACCTCATGGTGCAGGTCTTCGCCGACGCCGGCCGCCATGCCCGTGCCGCCGTCGGCGTCTCCTCACTGCCGCTTAACGCCTGCGTCGAGGTCGAGGGCTGTTCCGGATCCGCCCTGCCGGGTGAGCAACGGCGGAGCCGGTTCAGACCATGCCAGCCTCCCTCTCCCGCCCGCGCCCCGGGCAGGGAAAACGCGGATGTTCTTGTTATGTTTCACGTGAAACATGAGGGCGAGAAACTCCTCGGAGTGCGCTCCCTGGTTGCGGACAAGGGGCGCCGGCCCGAAGCGTGGGAGAGGGAGGGGCTCAAGCGGGAGGGTGGCAAGCGGGAGGGTGGCAAGCGGGAGGGTGGCAAGCGGGAGGGTGGCAAGCGGGAGGGTGAAGGTCGTCGCACCAGCTTGGGATCGCCGCCCGCTGACCGGGCTCGCGAAATCGCTCTTTTTGCCGTCATCGCTTGCACTTGCTGCGGCCATCCACTGGATCCGCGGGACAAGCCAGGACAAGCCCGCGGGTGACGTGAACGCAGAGAG
>CAVVAX010000020.1:0-22097 GCA_963746275.1 uncultured Alphaproteobacteria bacterium | reverse complement strand
GTGCGGGCGCGTCGAAGTCGAGCGCGGGGCCCTTCGGCACGATGCCGGTCGGGTTGATGGTCTTGTGGCTGCCGTAATAGTGGCGCCTTGATGTGGTCGAAATCGCACCGTCTCGGCGACGCCCGGCACCTGGTAGAGCTCGCGCATGTAGTCCGACAGGTTCGGGTAGTCGGCGATCCGCCGCAGGTTGCACTTGAAGTGGCCGACGTAGACCGGCGTCGAAGCGCACCAGCGTGGTGAACAGCCGCCAGTCGGCTTCGGTGAGCGCGCTCGCCGACCAGATAGCGCTGGCGCGCCAGCCGCTCCTCGAGCCCGTCGAGGCGTCGCGAACAGCGCGGTCGACCGCTTCCTCGTAGGCTTCCTGCGTGGTGGCGAAACCGGCCCGGTAGACGCCGTTGTTGACGGTGCGTAGACCCGCGCGTTGACCGCGTCGATCTCGGCGCGCAGCGGCTCCGGGTAGAAGTCGGGCTCCGGTCGCGCCGACGTCCGTCGAACGCGCTGTTGAACATGCGGATGATCTCGGCGAACTCGTTGTTGACGATGGTCCGCCGCTCCCGGTCCCACAGCACCGGCACCGTGACCCGGCCGGTGTAGTCCGGGTCGGCCTTGGTGTAGACCTGGTGGAGGAAGCGGCGCGCCGTTGATCGGGTCGGCGCCGTCCGCCAGCGTCCAGCCGTCCTCCAGCATCAGCGGCTCGACCACCGAGACCGAGATCGCTGCCTCCAGGCCCTTCAGCGCGCGGAAGATCAGCGTGCGGTGGGCCCAGGGGCAGGCATAGGAGACGTAGAGGTGGTAGCGCCCGGCTTCCGCCTTGAAGCCGGACGACCCGTCCGCGGTGACGCGGTCGCGAAAGCGGCTGTCGGCGCGGACGAAGCGGCCGCCGGTGGAGGCGGTGTCGTACCAGCGGTCCTGCCAGACGCCGTCGATGAGAAGACCCATGGTCCTTTCTCCCTCCTCAGGCCGCGAGCTTGGCGGCGATGCCGGCGACGTGCCGGCCCTGGAAGCGGGCGAGCTCCAGCTCGTTGGCGCTCGGCATGCGCGAGCCGTCGCCGCCGGCGATCGTCGTCGCGCCGTAGGGCGAGCCGCCGGTGATCTCGTCCATGGTCATCTGCCCGGCGGCGGAGTAGGGCAGGCCGACGATCACCATGCCGAGGTGCAGCAGCGTCGTGTGGAACGAGGTGAGCGTCGTCTCCTGGCCGCCGTGCTGGGTCGCGGTGCTGGCGAAGACGCTGCCGACCTTGCCGATCAGCGCGCCCTTCAGCCACAGCCCGCCGGTCTGGTCGAGGAAGTTGCGCATCTGCGCGCACATGTTGCCGAAGCGCGTCGGCGTGCCGAAGATGATGGCGTCGTAGTCGGCGAGCTCCGCTCGGCTGCGGCGACGGGCGCCCTCTGGTCGAGCTTCATGTTCGCCTTCTTCGCGATCTCCTCGGGCACCAGCTCGGGCACGCGCTTGATGTCGACCTCGGTGCCGTCGACGCTGCGGGCGCCTTCGGCGACGGCCTCGGCCATGGCTTCGACGTGGCCGTAGCTGCTGTAGTAGAGAACCAGAACTCGGGTCATGCGGCCTCTCCTCCTCTGTCGGTCCTCGCCCGGGCACGTGGGCGCCGAGCCTCATCCGTCGAGTTGGTGGCGTGGCCTGCGTCGACAAACGGCCGAAGGGAACTTTATCGTCGCCAACAAGACGACAATGGCTGGCCGACGCCCCGCGTCAGCGGCCTTCGCGCCACCAGGCCGCCGCCAGCGGTGCCAGCACCGCCGCCAGCACCAGCAGTGCCGGCAGCAGGGGAACTTCGCGCACGCCGGTGACGGTGTAGGCGTCGTTGCGGCGCAGGCCCATCCAGTCGCGCCCGGCGCTGCTCTGCCCCGGCTGCACGTGGCGGAAGCGCGGGCAGGCCGTCGCGCAGCCAGGCGATGCCGCCGCCGCTCGCCTCCGCAACCGGCGCAAGCACGTCGGCGGTTGCGCGGAGGTCGGCGAGTTCGAGCGGATCCGACCGCCCCCGCGGCGGCCCACGTCGCCTGCGCCGGATCCTCGATCCGATAGAGCCCTGCCTCTCCCGCCTCGACCTCGGCGCGGGCCACGCCGTCCGCGCCGGGCTCCAGCACGACGCTCTGCTGCGCGCCGGTGGGGCTCGTCACCGTCGCGGTGATCGGCTCCGTTCCCAGCGTCCGCCGCTCGATGCGCAACCGGCCGTCGGCGAAGCTCCCCGACAGCCGCTCCTCCTCCAGCTCCGGCTCCTTCATCAGCCAGTGGACCAGTCGCCGCGACAGCTCCCCCTGCGGGCCGCCGCCGTCGAAGCCGCGGCCCCACAGCCAGATCTGGTCGCTGGCGAGCTGCGCCAGCCGGCCCTCGCCGACCTGATCGACGACGAGAAGGGCGCGGCCGTCCGGCCCCTCCAGCAGGACCGAGCCGCGGCCGACGTCGGTCTCGATGAGGCGAAACCAGCGTCCCCACGCCGGTCCGCCGCCGGCCTCGTCGGCGTCGGCGTCGCCCGAGACCCGCTCGCCCGGCAGCGCCGAGGTGACGGGATGACGCTGCCCGAGGTCGGAAACCCGCGGCCGGAACGCCTGCTCGACGATGGCGCCGGTCGGCACCGCCGCCAGGGCCTCGCCGAGCGCGGTGTAGTAGAGGCTCTGCGGCCCGGCGAACTCCGGGCCGGCGGCGACCAGCACCGCGCCGCCGCGCCGGAGGTAGTCGGCGACCCGGCTCAGGTACTCGGGGGCGAGCACGCCGCGGGCGACGAAGCGGTCGAAGACGACGAGGTCGAAGTCGTAAAGCCTGCGGTCGAACAGCTCCTGCACCGGGAAGACGATCAGCGACAGCTCGCGCAGCGGCGTCAGCTCCTCCTTCTCCGGCGGGCGGAGGATGGTGAAATGGACGAGATCGACCGCCGCGTCCGACTTCAGCAGGTTGCGCCAGGCGCGTTCGCCCGGATGCGGCTGGCCGGAAACGAGGAGGACGCGAAGCTTGTCGCGCACGCCGTTCACCGTCACCGCCGCGCGGTTGTTGAGCGTCGAGATCTCGCCCGGCGCGGCTTCGACCGTGGCTTCGATCGCGGTCGGTCCGGCGCGGTCGAGCCGCACCGAAAGGGTCTTGCCGCTCACCGACCGTGACCTCGCGCTCGCCGGCCGGCTCGCCGTTGATCCGGAAGGCGACCTTGACCGGCGGCGACTGCCCGCCCGCGGCCGGGGCGGCCGGATCGACGACGCTGTAGGTGAGGCTGACCGTGCCGCCGACGATGCCGTAGGCCGGCGCCTCGTCGATCCTGAGCCGTCGGTCACGTTCCCCCGGCGCGCCGGTGAGGAGGCCATGGAGCGGAACGCCCGCGGGCAAGAGCTGCGGCCCGGGCGTGTCGTGGATCTGGCCGTCGGTGATGACGACGACGCCGGCCAGACGCTCGCGCGGGATGTCGGCGAGAACCTCCTCGACGGCGGCGAAGATGCGGGTCTTGTCCTCGGCCGGTCCCGCCGGCCGTCGCGAGCCTGACCTCGAGGTCGCCGAGCTCCGCAAGCGCCGCGCGCACGGCTGCCTCGGCCGCGCTCGCCTCCGCGGCCCTGTCGCCGATGGACTGGCTCAACGAGCGGTCGGTGACGACGACGGCGACGTCGGGCCGAGGCTCGCGCTCCTCGCTGACGAAGCGGGGGTTGCCGAGGGCGGCGAGCAGCGCGGCGATGGTGAGGCCGCGCGCCAGCCAGCCGCGGCCCCGCTTCCAGGCGACCACCGCGATGAGCAGGGCGCCGGCGATGCCGGCCGCGAGCAGGAACGGCCACGGCAACAGCGGCGCGAAGGCGATCCCGCCGCTCACTGCCCGAGCCTCTCCATGATCGCCGGAAGGTGGACCTGGTCGGCCTTGTAGTTGCCGGTGAGCACGTGCATCACGAGGTTGATGCCGAAGCGGTAGGCCTGCTCGCGCTGCTGCTCGCCGCCGGGGCTCACCGGGAACAGCGGCCTGAGCGCGTCGTCGGCGGCCCAGGCGGCGGCCCAGTCGTTGCTGCCGGCGACGACCGGCGTCACGCCGTCGTTGATCTGCTCGGCGCGGTCGACGATCCAGACGGTCTCGCCGGTCCGCCGGCCGGGCAGGTCGGAGAGCAGGTAGTAGGCGCGGCGGACGACGTGGTCCGCCGGCACCGGCACCAGCGGCGGGATGTCGAGCCGGCGGGCGAGGTCGCGCAGCGTGGTTCCGCGGCCGCCGTCGCCCTGGCGAAGGTCGAAGAGGATGGTGCCGCCGTTGCGCATGTACTTCACGAGCGGGGCCACCGCCGCGCGCGCCAGCGCCGGCTGGTCGCCGCTCAGCGGCCAGTAGAGCAGGGGATAGAAGGCGAGTTCGTCCACCGCCGGATCGACGCCAACCGCCGGCCCCAGGGTCGCCGCGGTCCTTCGCGAGACCATCATCGCCAGGGCATCCAGTCCCGGCTTGGCTGACCGCGTCGACCTGGCCGTCGCCGGTGATGACGTAGGCGAGGCGGGTGGTCAGCGCCGCGGGCTCGGCGCTGCCGTCCGCGAGCACCGTCTGCGCCCGGCCGTCGCCTGGAGCAACCACAGCCAGGAAGCAGCGCCACACCGGCGATGGCAGGCGGCAGCGGATCGGCGCCGGGGGCGGTGGATCAGGCCCCGCAGAACCGCGCTCAGCGCCAGATCAACGAGGAGGAGCACGAGCGCCGCCGCAGCAGCCAGCCGCGGAGATCGCGCTCGGCGGTGTCGCCGTAGCCGGAGACGGTGGCGCCCGCGGGCAGCGGCGCCAGCGGCGCGAGCTCGGCGATCCCGGCGCCGAGGTTGAGGGCGAGGCGCTGATCGCCCCGGCCATAGAAGCCGGGCGGATGCCGCGGCCCGGCGGGCGTCTCGGCGAGGGCCTCAGCCGGGATGGCGCGGGCGCCGGGCGGTGGCGCGCCGAGGGTGCCGAAGCCGTCGAGAGTCGCGAGCGGCGTCAGCGGCCCGCGCCGCCGTTCCCCTCGCCGCCACCGTTCCCGTCCCGCCGACACCGCCGCTGTAGGCGACGAGGCGTTGCAGCATGTCCACGAACAGGCCCGACAGCGGCAGGTTCGACCAATCGGCATTGGCGGTGGTGTGGAACAGGACCAGCCAGCCGTCGCCGGTCCCGCGCGCCGTGACCAGCGGCGTCCCATCCTCCAGCCGAGCCCAGATCCGCTCTTGCGGAGCGAACGCCGGTTCGGCCAGCACCTGGCGATGGACGACCACGTCCTCGGCGGAGTCCACGCCGGCGAACGGGGTCGCCGGCTCGAACCCGCCGAGCCGCGCCGGCGCCTGCCACGACAACGCACCGCCCATGGCGCGGTCCCCGGGGCGGAGGCGAACCGGCAGCAGCGGGTCCTCCTCGCCCGAGCGCTCGGCGAGGCGCGGTCCGGCAAACCTGACGAGCATGCCGCCGGCTTGCACCCAGGCAAGGACGCGGTCAGCCGTCGTCGCCTCGAAGGGCCCGTGGTCGGGCACGACCAGCACCGCCAGCTCGCGGGCCAGCAGGTCGGCGACCTCTCCCTGCCTCACCTCGGCGAAACCGCCGAGCGCCCGATCGAGGTAGTAGAGCTGGCCGAGCAGGGGCGGCTCGCCGTCGCCGCCGTCGCGCCCGGCAGACGCCAGTCCCACCGGCCGTCGCCGCCAGCGATCGTCGGCGAGCACCACCGCGCCGGCTGTCTGCTCGCCCTCGATCTCCAGGCGGGCGAAACGCTCGCTGAGTCTCGGCCGGCAGCGAGAAGCGCAGCTCGGCGGCATCCGCCTCTTCGCCAAACGCCGCCGTCTCGCGCGCCACGACCATGCCGGCTTCCGACCAGGCCAGCACCTCGACCTCGCGTTCGTGGCGTGTTGCCGCCCGACGCAGCGTCAGTGACAGCCCGCCGGCGCTGCCCGCCGTCGCCTGCAGCAGCAGCGCCGTCTCCGCCGGATCCGGCACGACGACGCGCACGGGCCCGAAGCGCTGCAGCCGCGCCACGAACGTGGCGAGGCTCGCGGCTCGGGGTTCCTCCAGCCCGTCGCTGACCAGATGATCTCGCCGCTGCCCGAGCGATCGGTCCAGACCGCGTCCAGAGCCGCCAGCGCCGCCGCCCGATCCGTTGGCCACGGCTTCGGCCGCAGCGCCTCCAGGGCGGCGAGGGCCTCGGCAGGGGGCAGAAGCCTTGCCGTCGGCTCGGGGCGCTCGGCGCTCTCCGGCGCGGTGGTGACGACGACGAGTGGACGGTCCTCGCGCACCGCGCGCTCGCCGGTCGCGAGCATGAAGGCCTGCTTTTGCGGCCAGTCCTTGGCGGCGGCCCAGCCGTCGTCGACGATGAGGACGACCGGCCCCTGACCGGCAAAACCGCTCTCGGCATTAAGCAGGGGCTGGGCGCAGCCGAGGATCAGGGCGAGCACGAGGATGAGGCGAAGAAGCAGAAGCCACCAGGGCGTGCGGGCAACGCTTTCCTCGCTGGACGCGAGCCGGGCGAGGAAGCTGAGCGGGGGGAAGCGGATGCGCCTGGGTGCCGGCGGCGTCATCCGCAACAGCCACCACAACGCCGGAAGGCTCGCCAGGGCGGCGAGTGCCCACGGCATCGCGAACGTGATCGGCCCAAGGGTCAGCACCGAGTGCTACCGCCCGTTGCTGGACAACGCCGCGAACAGGGCGAGCAGCGCCGGTTCGGGCGGCTGATCGGTATGGTGGACGGCCAAGGTCCAGTCGACGCTGCCGGCGAGGGCGCTCAGGCCGCGCCGATGCGCGGCGATTGCGGCGCCGTAAGCCTCCCGCACACTCTCGGCCCGGCCGAACAGGACCTCGCCCTCGTTCTCGCAGCCCTCGAACCGCACGCGCCCGGAGAAGGGGAGGACCTCCTCGGCCGGATCGGCGAGCTGGACGAGATGGCCCCGGATCCCCCGCTGGGCGTAGCCGCGGACCGTGGCGGCCAGCTCATCGAGCGGCAGCAGGAAGTCGCTGAACAGCACGAGCCTGGAGAACCGGGGAAGCGGCTCGTCCGGTGGGGCGCTGGCTGCTTGCGCGCCCGGGGTCTGCCGCCTGCGCTCCAGGGCCGCGAGCAGCCGGCGCAATGCGGGCCGCCCGGCGGAGGGGCCATCGCCGCCGCCGAGCAGCGCCAGATGCTCGCCGCCTCGAGCCAGCAGCGATGCCAGGGCCAGGAGCAGCAGGTCGGCCCGCTCGCTCTTCCACGGCAGGTCGGCGCGCGAGCGCCAGGCCATGGAGGCAGAAGCGTCGCGCCACAGCCATACCGACTGCGCCGCTTCCCATTCCGTCTGGCGGATGAACACCCGTTGCGATTTCGCCGACTGCCGCCAGTCGATCTGCTGCGTCGCATCGCCCGGCTCGTAACGGCGGAACTGCCAGAAAGTTTCACCCTGGCCGACCCGCCTGCGGCCATGCACCCCCTGCGAGACGGTCGCCGCCACCCGCTCGGCGGCGACGAGCAGCGCCGGCAGCGGCGCCGCCAGCGCCTCCGCGTTCGCGAGAGACGCCGCCTCGCTCCGCTGCGGTTGCCTCGCGCGTTGAAGCCGCCGCGCCGGCCTCGTCGCCCTCATGGCAGCCGCTGGCACAGAAGGTCGATGACGTCGCCGATGCCCACGCCTTCCGCGCGGGCCGCGAACGTGAGCGCCATGCGGTGGCGCAAGATCGGCTGGGCGAGCGCGGCGATGTCGTCGATGGACGGCGAGAGCCGGCCCTGGACCACCGCCCGCGCCCGTGCCGCCAGCATTAGCGCCTGCGACGCCCGGGGTCCCGGACCCCAGGAAACGTGCCGGCGAACCTCCTCGATGGGGCTCGTCTCCGGGCGGCCGGAGCGGACCAGCTCGAGGATCGCCTCGACGACGCTCTCGCCGACCGGGATATGGCGGATGAGGCGCTGCGCCTCGAGCAGGCTCTGGGCATCCATGACGCGGGTGCAGACCGGTGCGTTCGCTCCGGTCGTCGCCAGCAGGATCTCGCGCTCGGCATCGAGGTCCGGGTAGTCGACGTCCACCTGCATGAAGAACCGGTCGAGCTGCGCCTCGGGCAGCGGATAGGTCCCCTCTTGCTCCAGCGGGTTCTGCGTCGCCAGAACGTGGAACGGCGTCGGCAGCACGTGGTAGTGCCCGGCGACCGACACCCGATGCTCCTGCATTGCCTGCAGCAGCGCCGACTGCGTCCTCGGGCTCGCCCGGTTAATCTCGTCGGCCATCAGCAACTGGCAGAACACCGGCCCCTGGATGAAGCGGAAGGCGCGCCGGCCGGCCTCCGACTCCTCGAGCACCTCGGAACCGAGGATGTCCGCCGGCATGAGGTCGGGGGTGAACTGCACCCTGCGCTCGTCCAGGCCGAAGACGGTCCCCAGGGTCTCGACCAGCCGGGTCTTGCCCAGCCCGGGCACGCCGACCAGCAGCAGATGCCCGCCCGACAGCAGGGTGACCATGGTCTCCTCGACGACCGCGCTCTGGCCGAAGATGACGGCGGCGATCGCGTCGCGCGCAGCTATGATCTGCTGACCGAGTCGCTCCATCTGCTCGATCAGCGGAGAATTCTCGACCTTGGCGACATATGTCATAAAGAGCCGTCTGATCCTTCCGTCATTCCAAGGTACCATTCCCGTTCATGAGCAAGGACACCTCGTTCCCATCCACCGTTCGTTCGCCGACGCGGCTGCCTGGCCAAGCCGAGGTTCCCGCCGTTGCCGGCAGGGTTCCGGCCGCCGGCGCCGGACGGGTCATTTACGAGACTTTAGATATACGGATTGATCGCTCTGGTGTCTGGTACTATCGCGGCTCACCAATCCGGCGAAAGGAGCTCGTCTGCCTGTTTGGCTCGGTCCTACACCGCGATGAGGATGGCGGCTACTGGCTGATCACCCCCACTGAGATGGGGCCGATCGAGGTCGAGGACGCGCCGTTTCTGGCGGTCGAACTCTACGCCTGCGGGAACGACGGCGCGCAGACCCTGAGTCTCCGCAGCAACGTCGATGAGGTGGTGAGCGTGGACGCCGACCACCCGCTTCGGGTCGAGCATGACCCGGAGACGGGTGAGCCCTCGCCCTATCTGCACCTGCGCGACGGCATCGAGGCGCGCCTCACCCGCTCGGTGTTCTACGAGCTCGTCGGCCTGGGGGTGGAGGAGACGATCGAAGGGCAGCGCCGCTTCGGCGTCTGGAGCAATGGCCGCTTCTTCGTCTTGGGGTCATTGGACGCCGACTCGTGAGGGCGTGGCCAATGCGCGAATGGGTCGTCGGCAGGTTCGCGGATCGGCGCGGCATCCCGGTTCAGCCGGAGATCCCGATCGAGGTCGAAGACAAGCGCGGCGACCACACCCTGAACGCCGGCATGGAGCCGTTCCGGCCGCTGCGCTCCGCGGCCGTGCTCGTGCCGCTGGTGGACCGGCCGGACGGCTTGACCGTGCTCCTGACCCGGCGGACGGCGCACCTTGCCCATCACGCTGGGCAGGTCAGCTTCCCCGGTGGCCACATTGAGCCGGACGACAGCGGGCCGGTGGACACCGCCCTGCGCGAGACCGAGGAGGAGGTCGGGCTCGACCGATGCCGCGTGGAGATCATCGGCCACCTCGATACCTACGTCACCCGGACCGGGTTCGTCGTTACACCGGTTGTCGGCATCGTCCATCCGCCGTTCTCCACCACGCCCGATCCCCATGAGGTCGACGAAGTCTTTGAGGTTCCGCTGGCATTCCTGATGGACCCGGCCAACCACCAGAAATGCTCGGCCGAGTTCGAGGGCACGACCCGGCACTTCTACGCCATGCCCTACGACCGGCATTTCATCTGGGGCGCGACGGCCGGGATGCTGATGAACCTGTATGAGGTGCTGTCGCAGCAATGAGCCGCGCCCTCCTTCAGTACCTCGTGCCGCTGATCCTTCCGACGGTCCTCTACCTGATCTGGGCGCTTGCCATCCGCGATAGCGGCTCCGGCCGCAAGCTCGCGACGATCATCCGCGAGGGGCCATGGTTCTGGCTGATCACGGCCGGCATGCTGCTCGCCGGCGCATCGCTCGTTGCCACCGCGCTCACCGGCGGCGGCAACGCCGGCGGAACCTACGTTGCGCCGCGCCTGGAAGACGGCCGGGTTATCCCCGGGCACATCGAGTGACCCCAGCTTCCGAGCGCGGCGAGACCTCGTCCGCACTTGCCGGGGGCGCGGTTTCTCCCGTCGGCAAGATCCACCCGCAGCCGTGGATGACCTCGCCGCAGACGAAGCTGGTGCTGGACGCGCTTCGCGCCGGCGGCCACGAAGTCCGCTTCATCGGCGGCTGCGTCCGCGACGCGCTGCTGAAGCGGCACATCCGCGATATCGACATTGCCCTGCCGGCGGCGCCCCAGGCTGTGACCGGGCTGCTGCAGGCGGCCGGCATCCGGGTGGTGCCCACGGGCATCGAGCACGGGACCGTCACCGCCGTGGTCGGAGCCACGCCGTTCGAAATCACCTCGCTCCGCATCGACGTCGAGACCTTCGGCCGGCACGCACGGGTGGCCTACACCGACGACTGGCTGGCCGACGCGGCGAGGCGGGACTTCACCATCAATGCCATGTCGTGCACGTCCGACGGCGACGTCTACGACTACTTCCGCGGCCTCGACGACCTCGGCCAAGGCCGCGTCCGCTTCGTCGGCGACCCGGTCGAGCGGATCGGCGAGGACGTGCTCCGGCTGCTGCGCTTCTTCCGCTTTTACGCCCACTACGGCCGCGAGCCGCCGGACGCGGCGGCGCTGGCGGCGTGCCGGGCTGCGGCAGCGCGGCTCAGCACGCTGTCCGGCGAGCGGGTTCGAGTCGAGATCTTCCGCACGCTGATGGCCAACGATCCGGCCGACGCCTTCACGCTGATGCGCGACGACGAGGTGCTCGAGCATGTGCTGCCGGAAGCGGGCGGCGTCGAGCGGCTCAGGATGCTGAGCTGGCTCGACAGCAAGGCCCTGCGCCTGCAAAGCGTCGCGCCCGATCCGGTCCGCCGCCTCGCCGCCCTGCTTGCGCCCGGCGCCGGCCGGACCGAGGCCGAAGCGGTCAGCGAGCGCCTGCGGCTGTCGAACGCGCAAGGTGAGCGCCTGCGTCTGATGCTGGCGCCGTCCCATCCCGTGCCGGCTAATGGCAACGACGCCGGACTGCGCCGAGCCCTCCACCACCTGGGCGTGGAGGCCGTGCGCGACCTCCTGCTGCTCGCCTGGGCCGGCGAACTCGCGGCGGCGCCGGCTGCCCGCGGTCGCAATGGCCGCTGGATCGAACGCTTGACCCTGGTGGACGGCTGGACGGCGCCGTGCTTTCCGCTGCGCGGCCGCGATGCCCTGGCGTCCGGCGTGGCGCACGGGCCAGAGATTGGCCGGCTGCTCGAGGCCGTCGAGGCCTGGTGGGAGGAGAACGATTTCACGGCCGACCGCGAGGCCTGCCTCGTCCGGCTGCGGGCGCTGATCGCGGCCTCGCGAAGCCACCCCGCCGGTACGCCCTAAGAGCTGCTTGCAGCCGCGGGCGGTGCGTCCCCATCTCCGGCGGACGAGAGTTGATGAAGCTCAGCAAATAACCATCCTCAGGGAGGCTTCCTCAGATGAAACAACTGGTTCTCGCCGCGGCGCTTTCGATGTTAGCCGTGAGCCCCGCCTTCGCCTACCACTGCCCCGCCGACATGGCCGAGATCGACGCGGCGTTGGCCAAGAAGCCGGATCTCTCCGCCGACCAGATGAGCAAGGTCAAGGGCTTGCGCGCGGAGGGCGAGGCGCTGCACAAGGCCGGCAACCACGACCGCTCCATCGAGGCGCTGGCCGAGGCCAAAGGCATCCTCGGCATCAAGTAGCCGCGGGGGCTCAGGGAAAAGCCCACAGACGGGCTCAGGGCCAGGCAACCTCGGGCGGCAACGACATCAAAATCGCTTCGGGGTTGCCGCCGGTCTGCAGGCCGAACAGCGTGCCGCGGTCGTAAAGCAGGTTGAACTCGACGTAGCGTCCGCGCTTGACGAGCTGCGCCCTGCGTTGCGCGTCCGTCCAGGTCTTGGCCATCGAGCGGCGGACGATGGTCGGGTAGGCGTCCAGGAAGGCGAGGCCGACCTCGCGGACGAAGCCGAAGTCGCTCTCCCAGTCGCCGGTGTTGAGCTCGTCGAAGAAGATCCCGCCGACGCCCCGCGGCTCGCCTCGATGAGGCAGATAGAAGTACTCGTCGCACCACGCCTTGAAGCGGGCGTAGTCGTCCGCGCCGTGCGCGTCGCAAGCGGCGCGAAAGGCGCCGTGAAAGGTGGCCGTGTCGTCGGTGTCGGGAAACACCGGCGTCATATCGGCGCCGCCACCGAACCAGCTCCTCGTGGTGACGATCATCCGGGTGTTCATGTGCGCCGCCGGCACCAATGGCGAGCGCGGATGGACGACGACCGAGATGCCCGATGCCCAAAAGCGGGGATCTTCCGCAGCCCCGGGGATCCGGGCCCGGAAGGCATCGGAGAAGACCCCTTCGACCGTCGAGACGTTGACCCCCGCCTTCTCCAGCACCGTGCCGCGCAGAATCGACATGACCCCGCCGCCGCCGCCGGGCCGCTCCCAGCTCTGGCGGATGAAGCGGGCGGGTGGCGTGGCGATGTCGCCACCCTCGTCCTCGATCTTCTCGAAGTCCGCGCACAGCCGGTCGCGGAGTTCGCTGAACCACGCCGCCGCACGGGCCTTCTGCTCCTCGATCATGGCGGGAAGCCCTCCGTCTGTCGCAGCGCCTCGCCCAGAGCCATGGCGGCGGCAATAGCCACGTTCAGCGACCGGTTGCCTGCCGCCAGCGGGATGCGCAGGCGCGCATCGGCGGCCGCATGCACCGCCGGTGGCGCGCCGCCACTCTCGCGCCCGACCATGACGGTGTCGTCCGGCCGGAAGGCGAAGGCGGCGTAGGGGATCTCGCCCTGCGTCGTCAGCAGCAGGAGCCGCGCCCCGGGAGCGGCGTCCTCGCGCCAGCGGCTGAACGCCAGCCACGACTCGTGGACGCGCATCAGCGTCCGGTCGAGGTAGTCGAGGCCGGCGCGCCGCAGTCTGCGGTCGTCGAGGAGGAAGCCGCACGGCTCGATGATATCGACTTCGACGCCGAGGCAGGCGGCCATCCGCATCATCGTCCCGGCGTTCTGCGGGATGTCCGGTTCATAGAGGGCGAGGCGCATCTATCCGTATCACGTTGCGAGTGCTCCGCATTGACCTTACCTCCTGATAACGCTTGGTCATTGGCCATGGCGCGATTGCTTTGGCCTTTTCCGCACCGGGTTTTTAATTTATATCCTCGCGCCGGAGTGGTTGCATCCTGCGGCATCTGGCGCAACGGACGGCGCGGCGGAGGATGCCGGCAGCCAGGATTGGCCAAGGCCCGCGACGGGACGAGCGCCCGCCGCCAGTGGTGACCAGGGGACGATGGACGGAGCGGCGGCGCGGGGCAGCGGCTCTCGTCCCAACCAGGGGGCAACGAGCGGTATGGCTTGCCCCGGGAAGCAATAATTCGAGGATAGCTCATGGCACACACGGCATCGACGTCACCTGACCCGGTCGATGATGAGGTCACGCGACGCGACTTTCTGCTCGTGGCGACGGGAACCGTCGCCGCCGTCGGTGCGGCTCTGGCCGCCTGGCCGTTCATTCACAGCATGAATCCCGCCCAGGATACCCTCGCCCTGGCCAGCACCGGCGTCGATCTCGGTCCCATCGAGGAGGGGCAGCGGATCACGGTAGTCTGGCGGGGTAAACCCGTGTTCATCGACCACCGGACGCAGAAAGACATCGAAGCCGCCGAAGCGGTGCCGCTCGATCAACTGGTCGACCCGCAGCCGGACAGCGCCCGGGTGCAGAAGCCGGAATGGCTGGTCGTCGTCGGCGTGTGCACCCATCTCGGCTGCATCCCGCTCGGACAGAAGTCGTCGGACCCGCGCGGGGACTTCGGCGGCTGGTTCTGCCCGTGCCATGGCTCGCACTACGACACGTCCGGCCGCATCCGCCGGGGGCCGGCGCCGACCAACCTGCTGGTGCCGACCTACCAGTTCGTCGACGATCAGACCATCCGGATCGGCTGAGGGACACGCTCATGGACGCGAATAAGACCTGGAAGAACCCGGTCGTCGCCTGGATAGACAATCGGCTGCCCATCTTCTCGATGATGAACGCCGATCTTGTCGACTATCCGACGCCGAAGAACCTGAACTACTGGTGGAACTTCGGCTCGCTCGCCGGAATCGTGCTCGTGATCATGATCCTCACCGGCATCTTCCTGGCGATGCACTACACGGCGCACGTCGACTACGCGTTCGAAAGCGTCGAGCGGATCATGCGCGACGTCAACTACGGCTGGCTGATCCGCTACCTGCACATGAACGGCGCGTCGATGTTCTTCATCGTCGTCTACATCCACCTCTTCCGCGGGCTGTACTACGGCTCCTACAAGGCGCCGCGGGAGATGCTGTGGATCCTCGGCGTGTTCATCCTGCTGGCGATGATGGCAACGGCCTTCATGGGTTACGTGCTGCCGTGGGGGCAGATGAGCTTCTGGGGCGCCACCGTCATCACCAACCTGTTCTCGGCGATCCCGCTGGTCGGCGAGAGCATCGTCACCTGGCTGTGGGGCGGCTTCGCCGTCGACAATCCGACGCTGAACCGGTTCTACGCCCTGCACTACCTGCTGCCGTTCATCATCTTCGCCCTCGTGTTCCTGCACCTCTGGGCGCTGCACGTGCACAAGTCGAACAACCCGCTCGGCATCGACGTGAAGGGGCCGCAGGACACCATCCCGTTCACGCCCTACTACACGATCAAGGACGCCTTCGGGCTCGGTGTGTTCCTGATCTTCTACCTCGGCTTCGTCTTCTTCGCGCCGAACTTCTTCGGCGAGCCAGACAACTACATCAAGGCGAACCCGCTGGTTACGCCGCCACACATCGTCCCGGAGTGGTACTTCCTGCCGTTCTACGCGATCCTGCGGGCGATCACCTTCGACATCTGGTTCATTCCGGCGAAGCTGATCGGCGTCGTCTTGATGTTCGGCTCCATCCTCATTCTCCTCTTCCTGCCGTGGCTCGACCGCTCGCCGGTGCGCAGCGCCAAGTTCCGGCCGCTCTACCGGCAGTTCTTCTGGCTGTTCCTGATCGACTGCATCGTCCTCGGCGTGGTCGGTGGGAATCCGCCGGAGGGCCACTGGATTTGGATCGGGCAGCTCGCGACCGCCTACTACTTCGCCCACTTCCTGATCATCATGCCGTTGCTCGGCTACCTGGAGCGGCCGCGGCAGTTGCCGTCCAGCATCAGCGCGGCGGTGACGCCCGGCGGTCTTGGCATTCCGGCACGGGGAGCCGCGGAATGAGCCCGATGAAGCACCTGCTTTCGGCCGCTGCCGTCTCGCTCGGGCTTTCACTGGCGGCAGCCGGCGCCGGTGAAGCCGCGGAGGCGACCGCTCCGCCCGAGCTGGACTGGAGCTTCAACGGCCTGTTCGGGACCTTCGACCGGGCGTCGGCGCAGCGTGGCCTTGAGGTCTACAAGCAGGTCTGTGCCAGTTGCCACGGGATGGACCTGCTGCCCTATCGCGCCCTGACCGGCATCGGCCTCACGCCTGAGCAGGTCGAGGCACTGGCCGAGAGCTACGAGGTGCAGGCCTGCTGCACGGAGGAGGGCGAATCGTTCACCCGGCCGGCGAAGCCAGCCGACCGGTTCATCTCGCCCTATCCGAACGAGCAGGCGGCGCGCTTCGCCAACAACGGGGCGTTGCCGCCGGATCTGACGCTGATCAACAAGGCGCGCATCGGCGGCGCGGACTACGTCCACGCCGTGCTCACGGGCTACGAGGAGACGCCGCCGGAGGGTGTCACGCTGATGCCGGGCATGTACTACAACAAGTACTTCCCCGGGCATCAGATCGGGATGCCGCCGCCGCTGTCGGAGGGCGTCGTCACCTACAGCGACGGCACCGAGGCGACGGTCGATCAGCAGGCCCGCGACGTGACCACCTTCCTCGCCTGGGCGGCCGAGCCGGAGACCGAGCAGCGCCGTTCCATGGGCGTCAAGGTGCTGCTGTTCCTGATCGTGCTCACCGCGTTCCTCTACGCCCTGAAGCGGAAGATCTGGGCCGACGTGCACTGACCAGCGCGCGAAGGCGGATGCCATGCCACCGGCCCCGGCGCTGCCGGGGCCTTTTTTTCGGCCGAACGCCCGGCAGCGAGCCACCCGCCGGGAGGAGATCGCCATGAAGATCGTTCTTGCACTCGCGGCCCTGGCGCTGCTCGCGCTCGTGGCCCGCGCCCCGGCCGCGGCCGAGCCGGCGCTGACCGGAGAGCTGATCCGTGCGACCATCGCCGCCATGGGTGACCTGCGCCCGGTCATGGAGAAGCATCAAGAAGCGCTGGAGGCGATGATCCCCGAGGAGGAGCGGGAGGGCCTGGATCCTTGCAACCCGCCGGAGAAGGTCAAGGCGTCCAATGCCTACGCCGAGCTCGAAACGGTTGTGCGCAAGCACGGGTTCACGACCGGCGAACAATGGTGCCGAACGGCGAAGCGGGTCACTGCGGCTTATGCGGCGGTGAAGCTCGACGCTGAGGAGCCGCAGTGGCGCGAGAAGATGAACGAGGTCCGCCAGCAGATCGAATTGGCGCCGAACCTCTCAGCGGAGCAGAAGGCCGAGCTGCTCAACCAGTTGGCCGCGACGACGGCCATGATTGGCGCGCAGCAGGCCCCGGAAGCGGACAAGGCTGTGGTCAGGGCGAACCTCGCCGAGATCGAGGCAGCGCTGAAGGAACTCTACCCGCAGCAGTAGGGGTCGGCGCCGCCGTGGCTTCGGCGCACGGCCGGAGCAAGCGCGGCCGTCGCAGGAGGCAGACCGCCGCGCCCGCACCGCTGCGCGGCTACGGCCTTCAGCAATCCAGGGCCTCGGCCCGGCTCGGGATACGCCAAGCGTCCGGCGTCGCCTAGCCGGTTTCGCCACGGTGGGCTTCGATCGTTCGGGCGGGTCCGCGGTAGAACAGGTGCCGGCCGATCCGCATCGCCTGGGCCATGGTGCTGGCCCAAGGCGGCGAGACGTAGTCGGCGTGATACCACAACGCGCCCTGGGTCGGATCGGGGAGGTTGAGGAACAGCGCCGAGAAGGCGACGTGCTCGGCATCCCGCCAGGCCGCGTCATGACCAGGTTCGTTGCCCCGTCTGTCGCACACCCACGAGAACTGACAGCGGTGCAAGCCGAGCTCCTCGCCCTGGCGGACGACGCCGCAAATGGTGTTTGGGAAGTTAGGGTTCGCCACCCGGTTGAGGGTGACCGCCGCCACCGCCAGACGGCCGAGCGCCGGCTCCGAGCGCGCCTCCCAGTAGACGTTCAGCGCCAGGCAGCGAAGCTCAGCCTCCAGATCATCGCCGACCCGTCGCGCCCAGCGGCCGGTCTTGGCCGGCGGCGTGGCGATCCACCCTGGCGTGGCGAACGCGGCCACCGTGCGGATGGCCGCTCGCGCCAGCGCGTCTTCGCCCGGCGCTGGCGACAGGATCGGAGTGCGCGGCTCGTCGAAGATGTAAGGGTCGCGCGGCGGCATCGGCATAGCGGCGATGGTCATACGGGCCGCGGGCCCGGGCTCTGGCGCGGGGGCCACCGCCGGCGGCGGCGGGAACTCGTGCGCGGCCAGGACCATCCGGTGCAGCCCGAAGCGTCCGGAGGTGGCGTCTTCTTCGCCATGCGCCGGCGCCACGGAAGCAAAAAGGAGTGGCACCACAGTCGGCAGCGCCAGGATGAAAGTATAAGAACAAAAGGTCATGAGAGCTCATAAACATCTGAATACGGATCCGAAACGTCGATCCCCGCAGCATCGGCGAGGATCCTGGCGCCCCGGGCAACAATTGCGCCTTCAACAAAGACAACTTCACCGGCGGTGTCAACATCTTCCGGCCTCCGAAGATGCATTTCGCGTCGCTGCCTCTCGCCATTCCGGCGGGTGGGCCGGTTCGCCGGCAGCGCGCTTTCGACCTCTTTCTCGCTAAGCCCGCTGGCGTTCGGCTACACTCGCGGCGCGCATCGCTGGCGCTCGGGGAGCAACATGCTGAAGCATCCCTACCTCCTGTTCGTGGGCGACGCCCGCGACAAGCTGGCGGCGAAGTCGGCCGTCGGCGTCCTGCAGTGGCGGCCGGAACTCTGCGTCGGCCAGGTGCCGCTCGATGGCTGCCGGGTCTCCCTCGACCTGCCGGTGATGAGCGTGCAAGAGGCCGCCGCGGCGGGCGCGCGAACGCTGCTGATCGGCGTCGCCAATGCCGGCGGGACCATCCCGGGGCACTGGATCGAGACGTTCGCGGCCGCCCTGCGCGCAGGGCTCGACCTCGCCAACGGCCTGCACGACCGGCTCACCGACATCCCCGACCTCGTCGCCCTGGCGGCGGCGAACGGCTGCCACCTGCACGATGTCCGCCATCCGCTCCGCACCTTCGGCGTCGGCACGGGTGAGCCGCGCTCCGGCCGGCGGCTGCTCACCGTCGGCACCGACTGCTCGGTCGGCAAGATGTACGCAACCCTGGCGCTGGAGCGGGAGATGCGCGCCCGCCGGCTAGCCTGCGACTTCCGCGCCACCGGCCAGACCGGCATCTTCATCGCCGGCGCCGGCGTTGCCGTCGACGCGGTGGTTGCCGATTTCATCTCCGGCGCCGCAGAATGGCTGGCTCCGGCGGCGGCAGAGGATCACTGGGACCTGATCGAGGGGCAGGGTTCGCTGTTCCACCCGTCCTTTGCCGGCGTCAGCCTCGGCCTGCTCCACGGCGCCCAGCCCGACGCGCTGGTCATGTGCCACGAGCCGGTGCGCACCCACATGCGCGGCCTGCCCAACCGGCCGCTTCCGGACGTCGCGGCCTGCATCGAGGCCAACGTCGCCGCGGCGCGGCTGACCAGCTCCCGGGTCCGCTGCGTCGGCGTCGCCGTCAACACCAGCGAGATGCCGAAGGCGGAGGGCGAAGCCTACCTCGCCCGGCTCGAGGCCGAGCTCGGCCTGCCCTGCGTCGATCCGCTGAAGACCGGCGTTGCCGCCATCGTCGACCGCCTGCTTGACTGATGCGGCGGCTCACGGTTCGCCACGAGACCTGGCCGCTGGCTAGGCCCTTCGCCATCGCCCGGGGGACGAAGACTGCGGCCGAGGTGGTGGTGGCCGAGATCGAGGACCAGGGCGGGATCGGCCGTGGCGAGTGCGTTCCGTATGCCCGCTACGGCGAGACGGTCGAAGGCGTCATCGCGGCGATCCAGGCGCTTGCCGATGCCATCGCCGCCGGCATGAACCGCGAGGCGCTGCAGGCGGCACTGCCCGCCGGAGCCGCCCGCAACGCGCTGGACTGCGCGCTCTGGGATCTCGAGGCGAAACGGGCGTGCGTGCGCGTCTGGGCCCTGGCGGGGCTGCGGCTCGCCGAAGCCGCTGCCGACGGCGACGACGCTGTCGCTGGACGCGCCGGAGCGGATGGCCGCCGCGGCCGCCAACGCCGTGACCGGGGGTGCGAGCCTGCTGAAGGTCAAGGTCGGCGGCGAGGCCGTACTCGAGCGCGTGGCCGCGGTTCGGGCGGCAGCAGCCGATGCCCGGCTGGTCGTCGACGCCAACGAAGGCTGGACCTTGCCGATGCTGGAGCGGCTGGTGGGCCCGCTGCATGAGCTGGGCGTCGAGATGATCGAGCAGCCGTTGCCGGCGGGAAGGGATGGGGCTTTGGCCGGGTTCGCCTCGCCGGTCGCCCTGTGCGCCGACGAGAGCTTTCACACCATCGCCGAGCTCGACCGGCTCGAAGGCTACCGCATGGTCAACGTCAAGCTCGACAAGACCGGCGGGCTGAGCGCGGCGCTACCGCTCGCCGCGGCGGCGCGGGCACGGGGCCTCGCGGTGATGGTCGGCTGCATGGTCTCGACCTCGCTGGCCATGGCGCCGGCGACGCTGCTGGGCGAGGGGGCTTTGATCGTCGACCTCGACGGGCCCTTGTGGCTCGCCCGCGACCGCGAGCCGGCGCTTTCCTACGCCCGCGGCCTGGTCCATCCGCCGGACCCGGCGCTGTGGGGATAGCGGCGGCCGGTCCACGCAGCCGCCAGATTGGGCCGATCCGCGGCCTCAGCTTCGGCGCAGGACCGTCACCCGCATCGGCTGCTCGAACTCCCAGCCGTCTTCGCGCTGGATGGCGAGGCGGCGGAAGTTGGCGGCAATCTCTTCCTCCTGCTCCTCGAAGAGATCGCGGATGTGCGGGTTGATCGAGGTCAGCCGGTCGTGGAAGGCCTGGAAATCGGGAAAGAAGACGGTGTCGAGGTGGGTGAGCTGCTTCTCCAGCAGCAGGCCGAACTCGGGGGCGAAGCGCAGCGCATCCTGAGCCCGTTGTCGCGCCAGGGTCTCGTCATGGGCCGGCTGCATCAGCTCGAAATACGGCCCCTCCGGCATCGGCTCGGAGATGTAGAGGATGCCGCCGGAGCGCAGCACCCGCGCCGCCTCGCGCAGCGCCTTCATCAACCCCTCGGCATCGACGTGATGGAGGCTGTTGAAATAGATGATGATGTCGGCCGACCGGCTGGGAACCGGCAGGTCCTCGGCCAGCCCCTGGATGTAGTGCTCGTCGGCCACCGGCTTGATGGCGCGGGCGCGGGCGAGCGCCTTCGGGCTGACCTCGACGCCGGTGACGTGGGCGCCCCGGCCGCCAGGAAGCGCGTCAGCCAGCCGTCACCACAACCGACGTCGATGACGGTGGCGTTGGCCAGGTTCAGGGTCTCCCCCATGATCTCGGTGCTGCTTCGCCTGTCCATCTCTCGCCCTGATATTCGCCCCTGGCGGCGGTGCCGCGGCGCTCGCTAAAACTGAGGTAGCCAGCTTTTACTGGATATGGCTCATGAGGGAAACATTTGAAGATATTCGCGAAGGTGTCCGTGCGCTGTGCGCCGGCTTCCCCGGCGACTACTGGCGCCGGCTCGACGAGGAGCGCGCATACCCGAGTGCCTTCGTCAGCGCATTAACCGAGGCTGGGTACCTCGCCGCGCTGATCCCGGAGGCCTACGGCGGCAGCGGCCTGCCGCTCGCCGCGGCGGCGGCGATCATGGAGGAGATCCACAAGAGCGGCTGCAACGGCGCCGCCTGCCACGCGCAGATGTACACCATGGGCACCGTGCTGCGCCACGGCAGCGAGGCGCAGAAGCGGGCGGTCCTGCCGAAGATCGCCGATGGCTCGCTCAGGCTGCAGGCGTTCGGGGTGAGCGAGCCGACCAGCGGCACCGACACCAGCCGGATCCGCACCACGGCGGTGCGCGACGGCGACGACTACGTCATCAACGGCCAGAAGGTGTGGACCTCGCGGGCCGAGCACTCCGACCTGCTGCTGCTGCTCGCCCGGACGACGCCGCGCGACCAGGTCGCGCGGCCGCACGACGGCATGTCGGTGTTCCTGGTCGATCTGCGCGAGGCCGCAGGCCGGGGCCTCACGATCAAGCCGATCCGGGCCATGATCAACCACCACACGACCGAGCTCTTCTTCGACGACCTGCGGATCCCGGCCGACACCCTGATCGGCGAGGAGGGCAGGGGCTTTCGCTACATCCTCGACGGGATGAACGCCGAGCGCATCCTGATCGCCGCCGAGTGCATCGGCGACGCCCGCTGGTTCATCGCCAAGGCCAGCGCCTACGCCAGCGAGCGGGTCGTCTTCGGCCGGCCCATCGGCCAGAACCAGGGCATCCAGTTCCCCATCGCCCGCGCCTACGCGGCGACGGAAGCGGCGAGCCTGATGGTCGAGCGCGCCGCCGGCCTGTTCGACGCCGGCGCGCCCTGCGGCGCGGAGGCGAACATGGCCAAGCTGCTCGCCGCCGATGCCTCGTGGCAGGCGGCCGACATGTGCCTGCAGACCCACGGCGGCTTCGGCTTCGCGGCCGAGTACGACGTCGAGCGGAAGTTCCGCGAAACCCGGCTCTACCAGATCGCGCCGATCTCGACCAACCTGATCCTGGCCTACCTCGCCGAGCACGTCCTCGGCCTGCCGCGGTCGTACTGAGGCGGAGAGCGGACCAGGCCGACGCGGGCCAGCGGCGGACTGTTCACGAAATGTTTCACGTGAAACATGACGGTGTAGATCCTGCGGTCGGTTCCCGCTGAGGTTGCCGCGCCCGCCCGCTAGAGCGCTCTAGCTTCGGGTTTACAAGCCTAAGAGGACGTCATCGCGACCGCGCGCTTAGCGAAGCGGGTG
>CAVVAX010000019.1:0-23358 GCA_963746275.1 uncultured Alphaproteobacteria bacterium | reverse complement strand
TAAGGGGAGAGAGGCGACGGATCGGTTTCGTCCTGGACAGTCGCTCGTTTCGGAGGGTCGTACGCCTTTCGTGCGAGCCTGGATCGCCGGGACGCCGATCGCCGCCGGCCGCAACCGGAGCCGCACATGGGGGCCGCACATGGGGGCCGCCCATGGGAGCCGCCCATGGGAGCCGCACATGGGGGCGGCATCGGACCTGCACCGGGCCGCGCCCGGGGCCGCGCCCGGGGCCGCGCCCGGGGCCGCAGCGGGCGAGGACGCTTCAGGCGCGCGGCCGAGGCGTGTATTCATGAGCGGACACGCCGCCGCCGGCGCCCTGGCCGTCCCGGAGGCCGGCAGCCATGGCTCCCTCTCGGCCTGAAGGCCTCCCGCGAATATAGGCTCCCCGGACGTCCCTCCGATGCAGCACGTTCTTGCGATCTTCGTGACCGTCTTCCTCGCCGAGCTCGGCGACAAGACCCAGCTTGCCACCCTCCTCTACGCGACTGGCGGGCAGCACCCGGTGCTGATCTTCCTCGCCGCCGCCGGCGCGCTGGTCACCTCGACGGCGGTCGCGGTCGCACTGGGGACGGCGGCGAGCCAGTACCTGGCGATGATCCCGCTGAAGCTGATCGCGGGCTCGGGCTTCGTCGCCATTGGCGCATGGACGATCTACGGCCATTTCCACGGCGGCTGACAGCCGGCCCTGTGGTTGGCTACAACGTGCTGGCTGTTAGGTCCGCCGGACCATGGAGCTTGTGGCTCATGGATCTGCCGGCCGCGATGCGATCGCCGCGCCCGTAGCTCAGTAGGATAGAGCACAGGATTCCTAATCCTGGGGTCGGGGGTTCGAATCCCTCCGGGCGCACCAAATACCGCCGTCAGCCGCCGAATTTCATCCTGAGGCTTCTCCCGTTCGCTCCGGCGGCACAGGATGTGGGGCAGCTTGCGGTGGCACGCGTGTTCCGGAATGTTCCTGGATGTCGAGCCGCTGGAGCATGACCGAGCGCTCTCGCGCGCCCAGTTCGAAGAACGGTTTCCCGACGATGCGGCCTGCGCCGACCATCTGGCGCGCCGTCGTTGGCCGAACGGCTTCGTCTGCCCGGGCTGCGGCGGCGCGAAGGGCTGGGCGCTGAAGACCAAGGCGTTCACCTGGGAGTGCGCCGCCTGCCGGCGGCAGACCTCGGTCACCGCGGGCACGATCATGCACGCCAGCCATCTGCCGCTGAAGGTCTGGTTCACCGCCATCCACATCGTCACCAGCCATTCCGACGGCGTCTCCGCCCTTCAGCTGCAGGCCCAGCTGGGCCTCGGCAGCTACAAGAGCGCGTGGCTCCTGCTGCAGAAGCTGCGCCGCGCCATGGTCGATCCCGGGCGCGGCCTGCTCGAGGGCGTGGTCGAGATCGACGAGACCGAGATCCCCCTGCGCGGCAAGGACGATCCGCTCGCCGATTTCTCCGCGACCACACTCAGACCGTTCGTCGCCGCCGTCGCCGCGCCCGCAAAAGTCGCCACTCAGCGCCCCGCCACGGGGTACAACATGTCGGACGACCGGAGCGAAAGGGAGAAGCCTTCAGGCTTTATAGGCGCGGTTGCATAACGCGGCGATCAAGGCCGCTAATGCCGGAGGCGTTTGCCGACGGCTGGGATGGTAGAGGTAGTCGCCATTCAGTCCCCGTTCTCATCCACGACAAGACGGCCGAGCAGCTCCTCATCCTCGCCGGCGCTTTCCAGCACCTCGCGGGCTTCCTCAACCTGCTGCTGGCGGGTCCACATCGCCGCGTAGACGCCGCTTGCCGCCAGCAGACCGAGGTGGCGGCCGCGCTCGACGATGCGGCCGGCATCGAGGACGACGATCTCGTCGGCATCGACGACGGTGGAGAGCCTATGCGCGATGACCAGCGTGGTCCGGCCGGCCGAGACCTCGCGCAGCGACGCCTGGATCTCCTTCTCGGTATGGGTGTCCAGCGCCGAGGTCGCCTCGTCGAAAACTAAGATCTCCGGCTGCTTGAGGATGGTCCGGGCGATGGCGACCCGTTGCTTCTCGCCGCCGGAAAGCTTCAGGCCCCGCTCGCCGACCGTGGTCGAATAGCCGTCGGGCTGGGCCATGACGAAGTCGTGGATGCGCGCGAGCCTCGCCGCCGCCTCCACCTCCGCGGGCGAGGCGCCTGGCCGGCCGTAGGCAATGTTGTAGAAGATGGTGTCGTTGAACAGCACCGTATCCTGGGGGACGATGCCGATGGCCGCGCGGAGCGAGCCTTGCGTCACCTCGCGGATGTCCTGGCCGTCGATCAGGATCCGCCCCGAGGTGACGTCGTAGAAGCGGTAAAGCAGCCGGGAGATGGTCGACTTGCCGGCGCCGCTGGGACCGACAATGGCGAGCGTCCGCCCGGCGTCGACGGTGAACGAGATGCCATCCAGCACGGTGCGCCTGGCGTCATAGGCGAAGCGCACGTCCTCGAAGACGATGCTGCCAGCGCCGACGGCGAGCGGCCGGGCACCGGGCCGGTCCTCGACCTCCGGGGAAACGTCGAGCAGGGTGAACATCTGCTCCATGTCGGTCAGCGACTGCTTGATCTCGCGGTAGACGAAGCCCAAGAAGTTGAGCGGCAGATAGAGCTGGATCAGGTAGCTGTTAACCATGACGAAGTCGCCGATGGTCAAGGCGCCGGAGGCGACGCCGCGGCCGGCCATCAGCATCAGCACGATCAGGCCGATGGCGATGATCACTCCCTGGCCGACGTTGAGCAGGCTCAGGGTCACCTTGCTCTTGACCGCCGCTCCTTCGTAGTCCCTGAGCGCCTGGTCGAAGCGGCGGGTCTCATGGCCCTCGTTGCCAAAGTACTTGACCGTCTCGAAGTTGAGCAGGCTGTCGATGGCCTTTGTGTGGGCCTCGCTGTCGGAGCGGTTCATCGTCCGGCGAAACTTGGTCCGCCACTCGGTGACGACCACGGTCCAGGCGATGTAGCCGACGATGCAGACGAAGGTCACCGCCGCGTACCAGATGCCGAACAAGCTCCAGAGGATGCCGCAGACCAGCAGCACCTCGAGGAGGGTAGGCAGCACGTTGAACAGCATGAAGCTGAGCAGGAACTCGATGCCCTTGGTACCCCGCTCAATCGCCCGGCTGATGGCGCCGGTGCGCCGGTCGAGGTGGAAGCGCAGGCTCAGGCCCTGGAGGTGGCGGAAGGTGCGCACGCCCGCCTGGCGGATCGCCCGCTGCGCCACCTTGGCGAAGACGCCGTCTCGCAGCTCGCCGAAGGCCTGGGAGAGGACACGGGCGCCGGCATAGGCAACCAGCAGAGCCACCGGAACGACCACCGCCGCTGCCGCCTCCTTCGGGCTCAGCGCGTCAACGACGCCCTTGTAGAACCAGGGCACGGCGACGTTGAAGCCCTTGGCGGCGATGAGAAAGACGACGGCGATGACGACGCGCGCCCGCAGCCCGGCCTCGCCCCTAGGCCAGAGGTAGGGGAGCAGCGTCCGGATGGTGGCGAGGTCTGCCCGCCAGCTGCCACGCCGGGCCTCGGCATCGGGGAGCGGCGGTGCCGCTCGCCTCATGGGGCGAGCTCGAACATCATCAGCAGGGTCTGCTGCAGCGGGCTGAAGTTGTCGTCGGACAGGAGATAGATCAGCGTCTCGCCGTTCGCCCCGCGCCTGGCGGCGATGCCCTCCATGTTGTCGACCGTATCCAGACCCTCCAGCCGCGCCAGCTCCTCGCCGTGGAGCGTTGCCCCCGGCTTAATCGCGGCTTTATCGACGCGAAGCACCCGCGCGCCCACCGGCGGAAAGCGGCGCTCCAGCACCAGCACGTCGCCGTCCGGAAGGACCGCCGCCGCGGTCGCGGCAAAGCCGCCGTCGGTTGCGAGCACCAGCGGCTGCCAGCGTCCAGGCCCCCCGACCCAGCCGCGGGTGCCGCCCGGCGCCGCCAACTGCTCCGTCAGCGCCAGGATCCGGCCGTCGTCGAGCCTGGCCAGGGCCTCCAGCCCGCCGTTCGCCGGCGCCTCCGCCAATCCGTCCGGCGCCTCAACCCTGCTCGGCCGGCCGGTGAGCGCCGGGTAGCGCCACAGCCGATGGTCCTGCTCGAAGCCGACGAGAAAGCCGCCGCGGCCGTCCGGCGCGATCGCCTCGGCGTCGCCTTTGAGCTTGCCCACGGTCCTCGTTCCGTCGGGGGCCAGCAGCGGCGCCATGCGGACGCCGCTCACGGAGGCGAGGTCGCCGCCGCGGTCGTAGCCGAGCATGGCCTGGAGCCGGTAGCCCATGTCGGAGATCGCGGTGATTTCGCCTCCGTCGGCGGCGACGATCAGCCCCGAAAGCCCGCCGAAGTGCGGCTCGCCCGCGCTGAGCGCCAAACCGCCGCGGTAGCGCAGCTTGCCGGCGCCGAGGATGCCCTGGTCCTGAGCGTTGAGCGGCACCGCGCGGGCGGTGACCTCGACCGCGACCTCCTGGCGCAGTTCCTCGGCCGGCAGGCTGCGGCACCCGCCGACGAGCACCAGGGCGAGGATCGGCGCGACGATGGAGCGGCGCCGGAACGGCGCAAACGAGGGCGGGAGCGGGGGCAATCGGATCATTCAGGGCAAGATATAGGGGGACCGGCCAGGCAGCGATAGCTAAGCCAATCCAGCGGGCGGCGGAGCGGCGGCTGCATTTGTGCGCGGGCCGTGCGGCCCCACATGTCGCGAACGAACCAAGGTTCCAGGGAGGATCGCCATGACGCTGACGTTCAGCCGCCGACATCTCATCCAGGGTCTCGGCACGCTGCCACTGGCTGCGGTGCTCGCCGATCCGGCGCTCGCGCGCGCCGCCGCCGGGTCGCTGCGGGAGGTGACGCTAACGACCGCCGGCGGCAGGAAGGTCACCGCCGCCATTGCCCTGCCGGAGACGACGCCCGCGCCGGCGGTGATGCTGATCCACGAGTGGTGGGGCCTCAACGACCAGATCAAGACGATGGCGGCGGAGTTGGCCGGCCAGGGCTTCGTAGCGCTGGCGGTCGACCTTTATGGCGGCAAGAGCGGCGACCGTCCCGAGGCGGCCCAAGCGCTGATGCAGGCGGTCGATCCGGAGGCCGCGACCGACACGCTCGTCTCCTGGCTCGGCTGGCTGAAGACCCACGGAAAGGCGACCGGGAAGGTCGCGGTCATGGGCTGGTGCTTCGGCGGCGGCTGGGCGCTGAACGCCTCCATCGCCGAGCCGGTGGACGCGACGGTCGTCTACTATGGCAGGGTCGAGAAACCGGCCGACCAGCTCGCCCGGCTGCAGGGACCGGTGCTCGGCCACTTCGCCACCCGCGACGAGTTCATCAACGAAGCCATGGTCGGGTCATTCGAGAAGGCCATGGCCGAGGCTGGCAAGCCGGTCACGGTCCACTGGTACGACGCCGACCACGCCTTCGCCAATCCGTCCGGCGGCCGCTATGACCAGGCCGACGCGGCCCTGGCCTGGTCACGGACGCTTTCGTTCCTGCGGGAGAGCCTTTAGAGACGCTTTCGATCAGGGACGCATCCGAGCCCGAACGCGGCGTCATTCACCCGGCGTTGCGGCGCTCGAGAACCCCCCATTCGTCACCCCCGGACTTGTTCCGGGGGTCCACTTAGGGCGTGATGGATGGCCGTAACAAGTACGGCCATGACGGCTGGAAACAACCTCCCTCGCAATGCGATACCAGAATCCGCCGGCAGCGGGCGCCCCACGCCGTGCCCACAACGCTGAGCCTCAGTGGGCGAAGATGTCCTCGTCCGCCCAGCCGTCGACGTCGAGCCGGGCTCGGGCCGGGAGGAAGCGGAAGCAGGATTCGGCGAGCTCCGTGCGCCGCTCACGCTCCAGCATCTCGTCAAGGCGGCGGCGCAGATCGTGCAGGTAGAGCACGTCACTGGCCGCGTACATCAGCTGCTCCGGCGTGAGGTGGTCGCGGCCCCAGTCGGAGCTCTGCTGCTCCTTGGTCAGGTCGACGCCGAGGAGCTCGCGGCAGAGCTCCTTCAGGCTATGGCGGTCGGTGTAGGTGCGCACCAGCTTCGACGCGACCTTGGTGCAGTAGACCGGGGCGCAGAGGATGCCGAGGTAGCGGTACATCAACCCAATGTCAAAGCGGGCGAAGTGGAACAGCTTGGTGACGCCCTGGTCGGCGAGCAGCGCCTTGAGGTTGGGCGCGGCGTAGTCGTCCCCCGGCGGGAACTGGACCAGATGGCAGGTGCCGTCGCCGGCGGAGAGCTGCACCAGGCACAGCCGGTCGCGGTGGCAGCGCAGGCCCATGGCCTCAGTATCGACGGCGACCACGTCGCCGAACGAGAGCCCGTCCGGGAGGTCGCCGCGGTGCAATTCGATGGACGCGCCGTCCAACTTCACCCCGCCGCCGATGCTGGTCATGCCCTACGTGTCGATGATGGTGCCCAGGAGAAGACTCGAACTTCCACGGCCTCGCGGCCACAGGTACCTGAAACCTGCGCGTCTACCAATTCCGCCACCTGGGCGCAGGAAAGGAGGCCACGGCGCCGCCGCGTCCCACGGCGGGTAGGTACGCCCCGCCCCGCCCGCTGTCAATGGGCTTGCCAACGTGGTCCATCGTGGGGCTCTCGTGCGGCCACGAAAGCGCTGGCGAAGCACTTCTTCATTAATCGGGCATTGCCTAATGCTCTATTGTCCCTGTTTGATTGAACTACAGAATTGATCAATTAAAAAAATGCCTCGACGTCAGAGGACGTCTCTTGACTGATGCAGACACAGTTTTATCTTAGAGCGTGCACGACGATATCCCCCGATTTTGGTGGGACGTTACGCTCCGACCAAGATGTATATGCTTCGAATTCAGTACTATTGCGGAGCGTATGGAGTAAAATATAATGATTCATTTGTTTGCTAAAAATCTACAGCTGTTATCCTATTTGATCTTGGCAGTCGCTGCGCTAAGTGGTGATGTTTCGCTGGCTCAGAGTTTGGGATATATGGGCCTATTCGTTTGCAAATTGTACCGTTCACTTTGGCGCTCTGAAAGCTAGCTAGCAGGAGTGAGTGACCGGACTGCGTTCGGTCACTTCGCTTCTCTTACCTCCCCGGTCAGGTTTCTGGCGGGCGGCGTGTCCTGCGGTGCCGCAGTGACAAATAGCTGTGCACTTGCCGAGGTTGACGGCGCCGGGCATCTGAGCTAAGCGGCGGAATTTCCGGGTTCTGGCCGCGTCGTCGGACCGGCCCGGGCGCAGTGGAGGGCGAGGACGTGTTGGATCGGCGCCTGATAACCGTGTTCGGCGGCGCGGGCTTCCTCGGCCGCCACATCGTCCGCAGGCTGGCGCGCGACGGCTGGATCATCCGCGTCGCCGGCCGCGACCGCGACCGCGCGCTGTTCCTCAAGATCTACGGCGATCCGGGCCAAGTGGTGCCGATCATCACCGACGTCACCCGCGCCGAGAGCGTGATCCCGGCCGTGGTCGACGCCGACGCGGTGATCAACCTGGTCGGCATCCTGGCGCCCGGCGGCCGCAACACCTTCGATGCCGTCCACGCTCAGGGCGCGGCCAACGTCGCCGCCGCCGCCCGCGACGCCGGCGCGAAGAGCCTGATCCAGCTCTCCGCCATTGGCGCCAGCCCCGACTCGCCCTCCGTCTACGCCCGGACCAAGGCGGCCGGCGAGCAGGCGGCGCGCTCGGCCTTCCCCGACGCGACCATCCTCAGGCCCAGCGTCGTCTTCGGCCCTGAGGACGACTTCTTCAACCGCTTCGCCCGAATGGCGCGGATGCTGCCGGTGCTGCCGACGTTCGAGACCAAGGTGCAGCCGGTCTACGTCGGCGACGTCGCCGACGCCGCGATCAAGGTGCTGGACGACCCGGCGACCAAGGGCAAGGTCTACGAGCTCGGCGGGCCCAGGGTGATGACCTACCGCGAGGTCATGGAGATCGTGCTCAAGGAGACCGGCCGCCGGCGCCTGCTCTTGCCGCTGCCGCTGTCGGTCGCTTCGATCCAGGCCTGGTTCCTGGAGAAGCTGCCGTCGCCGATGCTGACCCGCGACCAGGTCAAGCTTTTAGGGATCGACAACGTCGTCTCGGCCAACGCCCTGGGGCTGAAGGATCTCGGCATTCCGGCCACCGCAGTGGAGGCCATCGTGCCGGCCTACCTCGACACCTACAAGCCGCCCGTGCAACAGTCGCTCCGCGGACTGTAGCGGAGGCGCAGCGCCGGGGGGGGGCGCCCGCCCCGAGCGGTCCTTGCCGCACTTGTTGCGGCGATCCATGGAGCCGCGGGACAAGCCCGCGGGTCACGAGGAGACCGGCTGGGCCGGCAGTGCCGCGGGCGACAGCAGCTCGCGTTCAGGTTTGATGTGCCAGGTCACACATCGTCATCGCGACCGCGAGCGAAGCGACGCGGGTGGCGATCCAGTACTGGAGGCACTAGATTGCAGCGTCGGCTGCGCCTCCTCGCAATGACGCCGTTGCCGGGATTCACCGTTGTATCACGCTGCTCTAAACTTTCCGCGCCAGCGTCAGGCCGTCGCCGATGGGCACCAGCGACAGGTCGATGCGGGGGTCTTCGTGCAGGGCGGCGTTGAAGGCGCGGATGGCGAGGGTGTCGGGGTCGGTCTTGTCCCGATTGACGACGCTGCCGCCCCAGAGCGTGTTGTCGACGGCAATGAGCCCTCCCGGGCGCAACAACGTTAGTGAACGCTCGTAGTAGTCCCGGTAGCTTTCCTTGTCGGCGTCGATGAAGGCGAAGTCGAACGTGCCGGCCTCGCCTGCGGCGATCAGCCCGTTAAGGGTCGCGAGCGCCGGTCCGAGGCGCAAGTCGATCCTGTGGCCGACGCCAGCGCGCTGCCAGTAGCGCCGGGCGACCCGGGTCCACGCCTCGCTCACGTCGCAGGCGACGATGCGGCCGCCCTCCGGCAGGGCGAGCGCCATGGCGAGCGCGCTGTAGCCGGTGAAGGTGCCGACCTCGAGGATCCGCCGAGCGCCGAGCAGGCGCACCAGCAGCGCCATGAACTGTCCCTGCTCCGGGGCGATCTGCATCGAGCGCTGCGCCATTGCCATAGTCTCGGCGCGCAGCTCGGCCAAGAGCTCCGGTTCGCGCAGCGACACGGCGAGGAGGTAGTCGTAGAGCTCGTCGGAGAGCCCGATGGTCCGGTTCGACATTGGCCCGCTGTTCCATCCACTGGCGTCATGAACGGCCATGCCGCGCCGCTCAGCCAAATCGCCGGCGAGCATACGGTGAGGACGGGTGGATGTGCACCGATGCTTTGAAGGGAAGGCGCGCACGGCGGAAGCCGACCTGCGCCTACCGGCAGCGGGGAACGCCGTGGCGGGCGGGCAAGCCGTTGCTGCGGGTGAGGCGCTCGAAGTCGCCGGGCTTGGCCGCCAGGGCCTCGGCCATGAGCGTCGCGGCGGCGATGCAATAGCCCCGGCCAGCGTTGGCGTTGCGGATCGAGGCGTCGTTGGCGAGGCGGGTGACGAAGGCGTTCATCTCCCGGGTGCCGGCGTGGCCATAGGCGCGGGCGAACAGCCGTCGCAGCGATGAGCCTTGCGCCGCAATCTCCCGGCGGAAGGTGGTGACGAAGGCGTTGTACCGCTCCTGCTCGCCGCAGGCCAAGGCCGCCACCATGAGCTCGGTCTGCAGGACCCGGGCGTTCAGCGCGATCTCCTCGGCCGCTGAGACGCAAGTCATCCGCCCGGCCTCGGCCGGCGCCGCTGCGAGGAAGGCGATGACCAGGACCAGGCTCGTGAGCCTGAGCGACGCCCCGGCGGTCATGCGGCGCGGCTCTTTCGTCATCACCCTCGTGCCCCTCAGATGGCCGACAGCATGGGCGCCGAAGTCCTCGATCTGCTGGATCTTCTCGAAGCCGTGGCGCAACTCGAACATGATGAACTGCGACTGCTTGAGCGCGCTGGCGGCGCTGCCGCGGGGAAAGCGCGTCGCCCAGGCGTCGATCTTCACCGCCAGCGAGCAGAGCACGCCGCCGATGGTGGTGTGGTAGCTCTTGATCAGGGACTCGACCCGGCGGAACCGCTCGGCCGAGATGTTCTGCCAGATGTCCTTGGTGCTGCGCTCAAAGTTCTCGAAGCGGCCCGCGATCGACACCATCAGGCCGTTGATGGTCGCCTCCATGTCGGCGCAGGTGCCCATGAGCTGCTCGTCGTGTGCGAGCTGGCGAAGCTGGCGGATCATCTCCAGGCTCTTCAGGAACTCGCTGATGGCCGGGACCATCTGGTCGAGGCAGTTCCGGTAGTAGGCAAGCGAGAGGAAGATGTCGCCGTAGTCCTCGAGGAAGCGCGGGATGCCGACAAGCCCGATCCCGAGGCCGTCCGCCATCTGCTGCAGCTTCGCCTGGGCCTGCTTGACGTCGGGATTGCGGAACAGGGCGAGGATGTCGTCGAACGACTTTACCGAGACGTCGCCGTGCCCGTAGATGCGCTGGATCAGCGGGTGGGTGAAGGCGCTCATGTACGAGGTGAGTTCCTTCACCTTGCGCGGCGACAGGCGCAGGGCCTCGACCTCGTTCACGGCGATGCCCTGGTGGCGGAGCATGATCCGCAGGCTGTAGACGTCGTAGCTGGGCAGGGCCGCGAGCTTGCGCAGCAGGACCAGGTCCGGGTGCGGCGGCACGACCGGCCAGCCGAACACGTTGACAATGGAATCGACCTCGACCTGGCCGCTGCCCGAGGCGGGGCCTTCGAACAGCTCGACGACGCCATCGAGCCTTGAGTTCTTGATCATCCGGGCGTGGCGCAGCGCCCGCGTCTGCATTGGAATGATGGACAGGGGCAGGATGTGCAGCAAGTCGCGGTCGACGTCGCTGACTTCGATGTGAAAGCGCTCGTCTTCGCCCTGCTTGCGCAGGGCCGGCTCGGCGGCCACGCCCGTTGTCACCCCAGCTCCTCCATCAGCGCGTCGATCTCGGCCTGCGTCTTGGCAATGCCGGGGAGCTGGGGCCCGCAGGCGCGGACCTCGCCGTCGTCCACGCTCTCGCGCGGCTGCGGCGGCTGCGGCGCCACCGCCGCTAGGTCCACGGTGGCGATGCCGAGCCGGCTGGTGAAGGTCGCGATCAACTGGTCGATCTTGACCTCAGTCTCATGCAAGGCGGTCGCGATCTTGCGGACCCGTTGGCCGGTTAGATCCTGGAATGTGCAGGCCTCGTAGATCTGCGTCGCCGCCGCGCTCAACGCCTCCTTGCTGGCGCCGGTGCGGCCGTCGGCCATGGCATCGATGGCCTCCGCCGCGTCCATGATCCGGTTGGTCGCCTCCGCGGTGGTCTCGGAGATCGCCTCGAGCTCATCGGTGGCGGTCGGGATGTAGTGGGTCTTCAGCTCCGGCCCGATCTGCGACAGGTCGGTGCGCACACCCTGGATGTACGACAGGATGCCCTGCAGCTCGGCGACCAGCGTCGCCTCCGCCTCGCGCCGCCTCGCGCGCAGCACGGTGATGAGCTGCTCGATCAGGCTCTGCATGTCCGCGGCGGATCTGGGCGCGGCTGCGTTTATGGCGTGGGTCATCGCACAAGCCATGCTCAGGCGTTGGCGAAGACGGTGGCCAGCTTCTTGCCAAGGGTCTCCGCATTGAACGGCTTGACGATGTAGTTGGAGACCCCGGCCTGCTTAGCGGCGATGACGTTGTCGGTCTTGCTCTCCGCCGTCACCATAATGAAGGGGATGCTGCTGAGCTTCGGGTCCGCGCGCACCTCCTTCAACAGGTCGAGGCCGTTCATCGGCTCCATGTTCCAGTCGGAGATGACGAGGTCGTATTTCCCTTGGCGCAGCTTCGCCAGCGCCTCGGAGCCGTCCAGCGCCTCGTCAATGTGGCTGAACTCGAGCTGGCGGAGCAGGTTGCCGATGACGCGCAGCATGGTCTTGTAGTCATCGACGATCAGGATCCTCATGTTCTTGTTCATCGGCGGGTTGCTCCCTGGCGGATGGTGCGGAAGGCGGACTTGCAAACCCCCGGCTGGCCGCCGGCGGCGCGAAACTGGAGGGAGGCTACGCCGGCCGCATTGTCGGACGATGTCGCCGCGGGCGGCTGGGATGTCCAAATGCGTCGGCATGTTGCGGCATGTTTCGCGCGCGCCTCGAGCTTCGGCAGCCGACCATGGCTAGGCCACGGCTTGGCCGGGAAGCGGCGCCAACGGCGCCAGCCTCCTTCCAGCCGCCTGGCTGGCTTGCGCCGACACTGCAACCGGTTGATAGACGCCGCTGCAGCCCGGCGTCGGGACGAAGCCGTTGCTCAGTCCCATCACGGTTTCGGAGGCGCCGAGGAAAAGGTAACCGTTGGCGGGCAGCCTGCGGCCGATGTTGGCCAGCGTCCGAGCCTTCGTCGCCGGGTCGAAATAAATGAGCACGTTGCGGCAGAAGACGGCGTCGCAGCAACCGAAGGGGGCAAGGTCGTCGAGCAGGTTGAACTCGCGGAAGCGGACCATCGCCCGGAGCTCGGCCGCGATCTGCCAGTCGGCGCCGACGCGGCGGAAGTGTCGCAGCAGCTGCGCCGTCGGCACCCCGCGCTGCACCTCGAACTGGGTGTAGACGCCGGCCCGGGCGCGTTCGAGCGCCGTCGGCGAGATGTCGAAGCCGATGATCTCGCAGCTCCAGCCTCTGAGCTGCGCCGCCTCCTCGGCGAGGATCATGGCCAGCGAGTATGGCTCCTGACCCGTGGAGGCGGCGGCGCAGAGGATGCGAAAGGAGCGCTCCGCCGCCCGGTTGGCGAGCAAGGCCGGCAGGACGACCTCGCGAAACGCCGCAAACGGACGAACGTCGCGGAAGAACAGCGTCTCGTTGGTCGTCATTGCGTCTATGACGTCGGCAGCGAGCTTCGCATCGCGGTGGTTCAGCGCCGCGGCAACGGCGGACAGGTCCGCGAGCGCATGCTTGCGCATCACCGGGCGCAGCCGGCTTTCCAGCAGGTAGGCCTTCTCCGGCGGCAGGATCAGCCCGGAGCGGCGCTTCAGCAGCTCGCTGATGGTGGTGAAGTCTTCGGGGCTCATGAGAGGGCGACGCCGGCGATCTGGTTGATCTGCTGGGCAAGGGCGGGGAGCGGCAGGACGGCGCTACAAAGCCCGGCCCGGGCCACCGAGCCCGGCATGCCCCAGACGACGCTGGAGGCTTCGTCCTGCGCCAGCAGCGTGCCGTCAGCCTCGACGATGTCGCGCCCGCCACGGGTGCCGTCGGCGCCGATGCCGGTGAGCACGATGGCCAACGTCGCTGAGCCGTATGCCCGGGCGGCGGCGCGGAAAAGCGCATCGACGGCCGGACGGCAGAAGTTCTCGGGCGCTTCCTGGTTGATCCGGATCAGCCGGCGGCGGCCCTCGACCGCGATGCTCATGTGGTGGTCGCCGGGGGCGACGTAGATCCGGCCCGGCTGGATCGCCTCGCCGTCGCTGCCCTCCGCGCACGGCCGGCCGCAGGCCCGCGCCAGATGTTCGGCCAGGATGGTGGTGAACATCGGCGGCATGTGCTGGACGACCAGGACCGGTTGGGTCAGGTCGCGGCCGAGGCCGGCGATCAGCGTCGACAGCGCCTGCGGCCCCCCCGTGGAGCTGCCGATGACGATGACCTCCGGCCGCATCGGTCGCAGTGGCCGCAGCGGGAACGCGGCAGCAGGCTTCAGCGCTCCGGCGGTCGCGGTCGCGGCAGCGGCCGGCGCGGAGACGCTGCCGCGGCGGCGTCGCCCGGCCTCGCCGAGGCTGCGGATCTTGGTGACGAGGTCGCGGCGGAAGTCGCTGTTCGCCGACCCCGCCTGGGTGATCTCGCGGCTGGCCGTTGGCTTGGCGACGTAATCAGCGGCGCCGGCGGCCAGGGCGCGCATCGTTACCGCCGCCCCCGGCGTCGACAGCGTCGAAGCGATGATGACGCGCAGGTGCGGGTCGGCCGCAAGCAGCCGGGGCAGCGCCGTCATGCCGTCCATTACCGGCATCTCGATGTCGAGGACGACGACGTCGACGGTGCGATCGGCAAGGGCGTTCAGCGCCATCTGCCCGTTCGCCGCCGTCGCCACCACCTCGAGGTCCGGCTGCTCGCCGATCAGACGCGACAGCAAGCCGCGAACAACGGCGGAATCATCAACCAGCATTACCCGGATCGGGCTTTCGCCGCGGCGGTCCCGCACCGCTTTGAGCGGCGGCAGCACGGCTGGCAGCGGCGGCGTCACAGCACCCCCGCCATCTCCAGCTTGAGCTCCAGGATCTCGCGATCGAACGGCTTCATGATGTACTCATTGGCGCCGGCGGCGATCGCTTCGACGATGCCGTCGGTGCTGCTCTCGCTGGTGCAAAAGATCACCTTCGGCCGGTGCCCGTCCGGCAACGCCCTGAGCGCCCGAACGCAGCCAATACCGTCCAGCCCGGGCATGTTCCGGTCGAGAAGCACCATGTCCGGCATTCGCTGCCTGCAGACCTCCAGCGCCTCGTGCCCGTTTGTCGCCTCCTCGGTGACGAAGCCGAGCTCCTGCAGCATGCACCGGGCGATACTGCGGATCGCCCGCGAGTTGTCGACGACCAGGCAAACCTTCTGCGTTGCGGTCACGGGCGCGGCCTCTTCATACCAGCATTGGTTCGGCGAAAAAGTCGAGCAAGGGCTCGACGTTGAGCACGACCATGAGCCCTTCATCGAGGCGGTAGATCCCGGCGGAGAAGCGGCGCCACGCGGCGTCGAGGGTGACCGGGTTGTCCTCGTACTGGTCGTCGCTCACGGCGATCACCTCGCCGACCGCGTCGACGATGAGATTGAACAACTCGCCGTCGCTCTCGGTGACGATGCTCATGTGCTCGGCGCCGGGCGTCATCGCCGGCAGGCCGAGCCGGCGGCGGACGTCGATGGCGGTAATGATCCGTCCGCGCAGGTTCAGCGAGCCCGCAACCTCCGGCGGCGCCAGCGGCACCGGCGTCAGTGGCCGGGCGTCGAGCACGTCGCTGACGCCGGCCAGCGGCAGGCCGAAGATCTGCGTCTCGACGGTGAAGGTCAGGAACTCGCGCTTCTCGCCTGGCACGGATGAGGGCGCGTGGCGGGTGGACGCCCTCGGCTTGTTGTTCATGCGGCTTCTCCTGGCTGCTGCAACACCTGTCGCAGCGCGTCGAACAGCTCGTCGCGGCGCGCCTTGGGCACGAAGGAGGTAAACCCGACGCTGCGGCCGCGTTCGAGGTTCTGCTCCGTCATCCGCGACGACAGGGCGATCATCGGCACCTCGGCCCAGCGGCTGCCGCTGTGGACGGCTTCGGCAAAGGCGTAGCCGTTCATCTCCGGCATCTCGATGTCGCTGACGATGACGTCGACGTCGACGCCGCGGTCATGCAGCGCCAGCGCCTCCTCGCCGCCCAAAGCCTCGATCACCTCGTAGCCGGAGATGGCGAGCTTGGGCGCCAGCAGGCGGAGGAAGAAGGCGCTGTCGTCGACCAGCAGAAGCCGCTTCCTCGGCGCCTCCGGATCGCTCGCCGGCGAGGCCGCTTCGTCCTCCAGCCCGAACCAGTCCGGGTAGGCGGCGGTCAAGAACGGGCCGGCGTCGATGAGGTCGGTCGCCTTGCCGGCGATAACGGCGCTCCCGAGGATGCCCTCCTGCGAGCCGGCGAACTCGACGTTGATGTCGTCCTCGACGATGTCGAGGATCTCGTCGACGATCAGGCCGACCGTGCGATGGCGCTCGGCGAAGACCAGCACCGGCTGGCGCCCGTCCGAGCGCAGGGCGCAGTCGGGCGCGAGGCTGACGAGCGGCATCATGTGGCCGCGGTACTGGATGACGTCGCGGCCATTGACCCGCTCGACTGCGCTCACGTCGATGTTCTCCAACCGCTCGACCAGGGTCATCGGCACCGCTTTGCGCGAGCGGTCGCCGGCGCGGAAGACGATCAGGCTGGAGCGGCGACTTTCGCCCTGGGCCGCCGCCTCGACCTGGCCTGGCGCGGCCCCCTGGGCCTCGCCAACGGTGGCGGCGATGCCGTTGGGGTCGAGGATCATGATCACGCTGCCATCGCCGAGGATGGTGGTGCCGGAGAAGAACGGGATCTTGCGCAGCGCCCGCCCCACCGGCTTGACGACGATTTCCTCGGTGTCGAACACCCGGTCGACGATGATGCCGAGGTGGCGGCTGCCGATCTGGGCGACGACGATGTAATAGTCGGCGCGCGGCGTTCCCGTGCCGCCTTCGCCGCCAGCGATCCGGAGCAGCTCGCGCAGCGAAACCAGCGGCAGCAGCCGGTTGCGCAGGTTCAGCACCGGGGTGGCGTTGAGCATCTCGACCCGGTGGGCGCCACCCGGTGCGACGTGCACCAGCTCGCGGACGCAGATCTGCGGAATGGCGAAGCGCTGGTCGGCGCAGCCGATGATCAGCGCCGAGACGATGGCCAGCGTCAGCGGGATCTTGATGGTGAACGTCGAGCCCCTTCCGGCTTCCGAGCTGAGCTCGACGACGCCGCCGATTTTTTCGACGTTGCTGCGCACGACGTCCATGCCGACGCCGCGGCCGGAGACGCTGGTGATCTTCTCGGCGGTGGAGAACCCGGCCTTGAAGATGAACTGGCGGACCTGCTGATCGGTCAGCCGCTCCAGCTCCGCAGGCGTTGCCAGGCCACGCTCGAGGATCTTGGCGCGGATGCGCGGCACGTCGAGGCCACGGCCGTCATCGCGGATCTCGATGATGATGTGGCCGCCTTCGTGGAAGGCGTTGAGCGTGATCGTGCCGGTCTCGGGCTTGCCGGCGGCGCGGCGCTGGTCTTTGGGCTCGATCCCGTGGTCGGCGGAGTTGCGGACCATGTGGGTCAGCGGATCGCGGATCATCTCCAGGATCTGCCGGTCGAGTTCGGTCTCGGCGCCGATCATCTTGAGTTCGATCTGCTTGCCGGTCTCGATCGCCAGGTCGCGGACGATCCGCGGCAGCTTCGCCCAGGCGGTGCCGACCGGCTGCATCCGCGTCTTCATCACGCCTTCCTGCAGCTCCGTGGTGATCCGGCTCAGCCGCTGGAACGAGTCGGCGCCCTCGTCGCGGCCGCGGGCCAGCTGCAGGAGCTGGTTGCGGGTCAGCACCAGCTCGCTCACCAGCGTGATCAGCGACTCCAGCACATCGACGTTGACGCGGATGGTCTTGGCCCCGGCGCCGGCGTCGTGGTTCCCTGCCGCCTCGGCCGGAGGCTTAGCCGAAGGCTGAACCGCCGGCACCGCCGGAGCGATGGGCGCAGCCGGAGCGACGGGCAAGGTAGGCTCCTTCGCGGCCACGGCCACGACCTCCGGCATCGCAACCGCGTCCACGGCGGGCAGGTCGAGGCTGAGAGCTTCGAAGATATCCACCTCAACGCCGGGCGCCTCTTCTGCCTGAGCCTCCGCTGCCGGGGCCGCGGGCTGGGCGTGGATGCCGGCGCGGGCCTGCGCCTCTCCGGCAGCGACCGCCGCCTTCAACGTGGCGATCAGGCCGGAGTGGTCCGTCTCCGGCTCGGCGCCGGTCGCCTCGATGCCGCCGAGAAGGTCGCGGATCGCATCGACGCAGCGGAGGATCAGGCTGATCGCCTCCGGGGTCACCAGCGACGCGTTCTCGCGGAAGAGGCTAAGCAGATCCTCGCCGGCATGGGCGACCTTCTCCAGCCGCGGCAGGCTGAGGAAGCCGCACGTGCCCTTGATGGTGTGGAAGACGCGGAAGATGCTGCTGAGGATCTCCTTGTTGTTCGGCGTCTCCTCCAGGCGGATCAGCTCCCCGTCCAGAAGGCTCAGGCTCTCCAGCGTTTCGGCGAGGAACTCTTGCAGCAGGTCGTCCATGGCGGCCTCAGGTTCGTGACGATCAAAGCCAGGGGCCTGCCTGCCGCCGACACGCGATGCCCGCACAGCCCAGGCATGGACTCGGCGGTCGGCACGCACGGCCACCTCTCCCGGATGCGACCAGCGCGCCTGGGCGAGAGCATCCCCCGGATCCGGCTCGGGCCTGTTTGGGCCAGCCGCCGGACGTGCCCGCACACTATTCGTTAGAGGTTGCCGGGTAGTGTCGGCGCTGTTGCCGCCCGGTTTCGGAAGATGTCCGGAGATTTCGGCAGCGAAACGGCGAGGCTGCCATGCATGCTCCAGCGCACATTCTCGTTGTCGACGACGATCCCGCCGTCCGCGCCATCGTCTCCCACTGCCTCGAAGCGGCCGGTTATCGGGTCACGGCCGTGGCCGACGGTGAGCGTGGCGCCGAACTCGCCGCTGTCCAGGACGTGCGCCTCGCCGTCCTCGACATCGGCCTGCCCGGCATCGACGGCCTGTCGTTGACCCGCGAGCTCCGGGTGTTGACCGAAATGGGGATCATCATCCTGAGCGGGCGCGACGACACCACCGACCGGATCATCGGCCTCGAGATCGGCGCCGACGACTACCTGACCAAGCCGTTCGAGCCGCGCGAGCTGCTGGCGCGGGTGCGCAGCGTCCTGCGCCGGCTGCCCGCGGGTGCGGCGGCGAAGGAAGAGCCGCAGGCGGATGCGCCGAACCGGTGCTATCGCTTCGGCCGCTGGACCCTAGACCCCGCCGGGCGCAGTGTCGTCTCGGACAAGGGCTCCACCGCGGACCTCACTTCCGGCGAGTACGACCTGCTCGAAATCTTCGTTGAGCATCCCAACCGGGTGCTCAGCCGCAACCAGCTCATGGATTACCTCCACGGCGTCCAGACGCCGGCGTTCGACCGCAGCATCGACGTGCGGATCCGCCGGCTGCGGCAGAAGATCGAGGACGATCCCAATGCCCCTGAGCTGATCAAGACCGTCCGCCACGCCGGCTACATGTTCACCGGCGTCGTGCGCCGCGCATAAGACTGCTGGCGGGAGCTGCCGCCCCGGCCTGTCGATCCATCGAATTTTAACCGGCTCCTCTTTCCGGCGGTTCGTGGGCGATCTTAAGCCGGTCTTAAGCCGCCGCTGAGACCATACCGGCGCGGCCGATGAGCGCGACTGGACGGCAGCCATTGCTAGGAGGGAAAGCCATGGGCGTAGCTTCAAGCTTGAAGTTCCGGGCGTTTCGCATCGCCCACAAGATTCCGCTAACCATCGCTTCGGTTGCCGTCGCCTGTACCGCCATGGCCGGCTCTGTGAGCTACTGGAAGTCAAAGACACAACACGAACACGATATGGAGGCCGAGCTCAGCGCGCTGGTAGACGAGAGGATAGTGATTATTTCCGAATACCTGAAAGTCATAGAGCAGGATCTGCAAATCCAGTCTACAAATCCTCTCGTGCTGACGGCGCTCAAAGACTTCGGTGCAGCCTGGAAGGCGCTCGACGGCCGCCAGACCGAGACGCTGCAGCGGTTGTACATCACCGAGAACCCGAACCCGGAAGGGCACAAAGACAACTACGACGCGGCCTCAGACGGCTCGGACTACAGCCGTGCCCATGCTGCATACCACCCGTTCCTGCGGACCCTATTGCGCGTCCGCGGCTACTACGACCTCTTCCTGTTCGACGCCGAGGGCAACCTCGTCTACAGCGTCCACAAGGAGCACGACTTCGCGACCAACGTGATCAACGGGCCGTGGCGCGACACCGATCTCGGCAACGCCTTCAGAGCGGCGCGGAGCAACCCCGTCGCCGGCCACCGGGCGTTCTTCGACTTCGCGTCCTACGCTCCGAGTAATGGCGCGCCGGCCAGCTTCATGTCGACACCGGTTCTTGGTTCCGATGGGCGCCTCGCCGGTGTCCTCGCGGTGCAGATGCCTGTCGACAAGATGAACGCCATCATGGTCGATCCGACCGGGCTCCACGAGACCGGCCAGATCTACCTCGTCGGCAGGGACGGGCTGATGCGGACCAACGCTCGCCTGTCCAAGGAGCCGACGCTGCTGAAGAAGAAGGTCGACAGCGAGACTGTCCGCCTTGCCCTGAACGGTGAGACTGGCTTGCGCTTGATCAGCGACGAGCGCGGAGTGAAGGTGTATTCGGCCTACAGCCTCCTGCCGTTCGCCGGCGTCGAGTGGGCCGTGCTCGGCGAGATAGACGAGGCCGAGCTGATGGCCCCGGTGAATGATATGCGCCAGTTCATACTCATCGCCGGCAGCCTGCTTGCCATGGGCATGGCCACCGCCGGCATTTTCTTTGCCCGGTCCATAACGCGGCCGATTTCGCGCATGACCGGTTCGATGGCCAGCCTCGCCGAGGGCGATCTCGAGGCCGAGGTCCCTGGTGTTGGCCGGCGTGATGAGCTGGGGGAGATGGCGCAGGCGGTGCAGGTGTTCAAGGACAACGCCATCGAGCGCCGCCGGCTGGAGGCGGAGCAGGCGACCGAGCGGGAGAGGCAGCTCGTCCGGGCGCAGCGGGTGGAGGAGCTGGCCGGCGCGTTCGACGGCGAGGTCGCGGCGGTGCTGGCGGCGCTCGGCGGCTCGGCCGGAGAGATGCAGCAGGCCTCGCAGTCGATGTCGGCGACGGCCGAGGAGACCAGCCGGCAGGCGAGCGCGGTGGCGGCGGCCTCCGAGCAGGCGACGAGCAACGTCCAGACGGTGGCCTCGGCGGCCGAGGAGCTCGTCCGCCTCGATCCGCGAGATCGCCCGGCAGATCGGCGCATCGAGCAGCCATCGCCCGTGACGCCGCCGGCGAGGCGGAGAAGGCCCAGGCCGACCGTCCGCGGCCTGGCCGGCGCCGCCGAGAAGATCGGCGAGGTGGTCGAGCTGATCAACGCCATCGCCGGGCAGACCAACCTGCTGGCGCTGAACGCCACCATCGAGGCGGCGCGCGCCGGCGAGGCCGGCAAGGGCTTCGCCGTGGTCGCCGGCGAGGTCAAGTCGCTGGCCAACCAGACCGGCCAAGGCGACCGACGAGATCGCCGCCCAGATCGGCGCGGTGCGCTCCGAGATCAACGGCACCGTCGGCGCCATCGAGGGGATCGTCGCCACCATCGGCAAGATCAACGAGATCTCCGCCTCCATCGCCGCCGCGGTCGAGGAGCAGGACGCCGCCACCCAGGAGATCGCCCGCAACGTCGAGCAGGCGGCGCAGGGCACCCAGCAGGTCTCAGGCAACATCGCCGGCGTCACCAGCGCCGCCGACGAAACCGGCAGCGCCGCCAGCCACGTGCTCGCGGCCGCACGGCTCATGACCGAGCGCTCTCAGGAGATGCGCCGGTCGGTGGACGGCTTCCTCGCCAACGTCCGCGCCGCGTAACCGTTACCGCCGATTGCCTGGAGGAGTGCGCGCGTACTCCTCCAGGGCACCCGTCTCGCGGAGCGTCGGCCAACTCCCTCTCATCCGCGCCAAAGTCCCATCGAGCCAGACGGCGCCCGGTTCTAAGGCTTCCTTAAACCTTTGCTGGAAAGATGAGCGGTGTCATGCGTGCCGGGTGGCGTCGCGCCGCCGGTGGCAACGCGTCCGCTTGTCCGAGGAGATGAACTTGTCGGTTATCTCATGGCTCTCGAATATGAAGCTTTCGACCCGCTTGCTGACCGGCGTGTCGGTTGTCCTGGTCGCGCTTGCTGGCACCAGTGCCGCTGGCGTGATCTCGATCCGAGCGATTGAGTCCGAGCTCGACGCGATAACCGAGAGGGCCATGCCAGTTATGGAGATGGCTGATCATCTCGGTGGCAGTATCGAGCACGTCATCGACATCGGAGAGCGGGTGTCGACCCTCGACGATGCAAGGGAGTTGGCGCGGCTGACGCAGCGCCTCGACAAGTTCGAGGCCGCGTCCATGGAGCAACTCAAGGAGCTCCAAGCCTTGGCGCATGATCCCGGAACACTCGCGTCCGTCGACGCCGCGCGCGCCAGGCTGGTCGAGTTCGGCGGCGGCGTGCGGTCGATCATGAAACTTCGCGCCACGCGCGCCGAGGCCGCCGGTGTGGAAGCCGCCGTCGCGAAGCTGGATGGTTCCGAGGAAGCACTCGTTAAGGCCATGGACGCGATCCACGAGATCTCCGACCAGTCCGTCAGCGAGGTCAGCGACGCGGCCAACGAGATGGTTCACACGTCGATCAACATCGTGTTGGTCCTTGCCATCCTCGGCGCCCTGGTCGGGGCGGCGATCATGGTGATGGTCATTGCCTCCGTGGTGCGCCCGCTCCGTTCAATGACCGGGGCCATGGCGCGCCTCGCCGAAGGTGATTTTGACCTTGCGGTTCCCGGCGTCGGGCGGGGCGACGAACTCGGCGAGATGGCGGCGGCGGTGCAGGTGTTCAAGGACGGCGCCATCGAGCGCCGCCGGCTGGAGGCGGAGCAGGCGGCCGAGCGGGAGAAGCAGCTCGTCCGGGCGCAGCGGCTGGAGGAGGTGGCCGGCGCGTTCGACGGCGAGGTGGCGGCGGTGCTGGCGGCGCTTGGCGGCTCGGCCGGCGAGATGCAGCAGGCCTCGCAGACGATGTCGGCGACGGCCGAGGAGACCAGCCGGCAGGCCTCCGCGGTGGCGGCGGCCTCGGAGCAGGCGATCGAGCAACGTCCAGACGGTGGCCTCGGCGGCCGAGGAGCTGTCGAGCTCGATCCGCGAGATCGCGAGGCAGATGGGAGCTTCGAGCGCGATCGCCCGCGACGCCGCCGGCGAGGCGGAGAAGGCTCAGGCGACGGTGCGCAGCCTGGCCGGCGCCGCCGAGAAGATCGGCGAGGTGGTCGAGCTGATCAACGCCATCGCCGGGCAGACCAACCTGCTGGCGCTGAACGCGACCATCGAGGCGGCCCGCGCCGGCGACGCCGGCAAGGGCTTCGCCGTGGTCGCCGGCGAGGTGAAGTCGCTGGCCAACCAGACGGCCAAGGCCACAGACGAGATCGCCGCCCAGATCGGCGCCGTCCGCTCCGAGATCAACGGCACCGTCGGCGCCATCGAGGGGATCGTCGCCACCATCGGCAAGATCAACGAGATCTCCGCCTCCATCGCCGCCGCGGTCGAGGAGCAGGACGCCGCCACCCAGGAGATCGCCCGCAACGTCGAGCAGGCGGCACAGGGCACCCAGCAGGTCTCCGGCAACATCGCCGGCGTCACCAGCGCCGCCGACGAAACCGGCAGCGCCGCCAGCCAGGTCCTGCACGTCGCCGAGGTGGTCGCGGACTCCACCCGTTCGATCGAGCGACTGGTCGGCGGCTTCACCGCCGAGATGCGGCTGGCGGGGCGGAGCGACCGGGAGATGCTGGTCATCGCCAAGGGCGATCACAAGGCCTTCGTCCAGAAGGTCAAGGACGCGGTCGAGGGCAAGGTCTCGCTGAAGGCGGAGAAGCTATCCGACCACGAGCACTGCCGCTTCGGCCACTGGTACCTGCATGCGGGCGACGCCGTGCGGACACTTCCGGCGTTCGCGAGGATCGCCGAGCCGCACCAGCGGGTCCATGCCGCCGGCATGCACGTCCTCGAGACGCTGCAGACCAAAGGCCGGGACGCGGCACGAGAGGCATGCCGGCCGCTGGAGCGCGCCATGGAGGACGTCCTCCGCGGCCTCGACATGCTCGAGATCGAGGTCGGCAAAGCCGACGGCGGCAGGCACGCCGCCTGAGCTCGCCCGCTGGAGGGGCGG
>CAVVAX010000018.1:0-122000 GCA_963746275.1 uncultured Alphaproteobacteria bacterium | reverse complement strand
CCTGGATGTGATCGGCGCCGGGATCTTTATTGCCGAGGTGAAGCAGCTGAAGGTCGATCCGCCGCAGGAGGTGATCGACGCCTTCAATGATGTACAGCGGGCCTTGCAGGACAAAGAACGCTCGGTCAACGAGGCGACGGCCTATCGCAACGACATTGTCCCGCGCGCCAGCGGCGAAGCGGAGCGGTTCATTCAGGCGGCCAGCGCCTACCGCGAGCAGGTGATCCGCGAGGCGGAGGGCGAGGCCAACCGGTTCAACTCCGTGCTCGGGGCCTTCCGCACCGGCAAGGATGTCACCGCCACCCGTCGGCTGTACCTGGAGCGGATGCAGGACCTGCTGGGCCGGACCCAGACCTTCGTCATCGACCAGAGGGCCAACGGCCAGGGCGTGGTGCCTTTCCTGCCGCTCTCGGAGTTGCAAAAGCGCGCCCCGGAGGCTAACCGATGAACCGCCCGTCCCTTCTCCTCATCGGCGGCCTCCTCCTCCTGGTCGCCTTTGTCGCCTTCAGCGCGCTCTTCACCGTCCACCAGACGCAGCAGGCGCTGATCCTGCAGTTCGGCAACCCCATCCGCGTCGAGCGTGAGCCTGGGCTGAAGGTTAAGGTGCCGTTCATTCAAAACGTCGAGTTCTTCGACAAGCGCGTTCTAGACCTTGATCCGCCGGTCCAGGAAGTCCTGCTTTCGGACCAGAAGCGCATCAACGTCGATGCCTTCGCCCGCTACCGCATCGTCGATCCGCTCGAGTTCAAGCGGCGGTGACGAACGCGAACTTCCAACAGATCTTCGGCGCGGAATGAACTCCATCATCCGCACCGAGGTCGCCCGCGTCTCGCTGGCCGACATGCTGTCGCAAAACCGGGCAATAATCATGGGCAAGATCGCCGACGAGCTGCGCCGCCAGGCGCCCGACTTCGGCGTCGAGGTCATGGACGTGCGGCTCGGCCGGACGGATCTGCCGGACGCGACCAGTCAGGCCGTCTACAACCGGATGCGATCGGCCCGCGTCGCCCAGGCGGCGCAGCTTCCGCGCCCAGGGCGAGCAGCTGAAGGCGACCATCCAGGCCGAGGCCGACCGCGAGCGGACCATCATCATCGCCGAGGCGACCCGGCAGTCGCAGACGCTGCGCGGCGAAGGCGACGCGCTTCGCACGCGGGCGCTCAACGACGCCTACGGCCAGGATCCCGGAGTTCTTCGACTTCTTCCGCTCGCTGGAGGCCTACGCCGCCCTCGGCGGCGAGGGCAGGACGTTGGTGCTCACGCCCGATTCCGACTTCTTCCGGTTCTTCAACCAGGAGAACGGGCAGACCTCGGGAGGGTCGAAGTAGCCGTAACAAGGCCAGCGTCGGCCAACGCCGGCGCTCGCCATCTTCAATCCTGTCGTTCTCGGCAGCCTCCAGCAGGCGGGGTCTGCCGGGCGGTCAACTAGGTTCTTTGGAATACGACGATGCAGACTGACCCTCGCCGCGGAAGTCTCCTGCCGCCAGCGCCCTTGCGGTGCTGACTGTCGCGCTCGCCTTGCTGCTTGCGGTGACGCCTTCGCAGGCGAAGGCGCCGCCGGAGAGCTTTGCCGACCTGGCCGACGCGGTCTCCCGGCCGTCGTCAACATCTCGACGACCCAGACGCAGGAGGGGCAGCCCGGCGTCGAGATGCCGCTTTCCCCAGGCTCGCCGTTCGAGGAGTTCTTCAAGCAGTTCTCGAGCGAACCAGCCGCGCGATCAGCAGCAGCCGCGGGCAACGTCGCTGGGCTCGGGCTTCATCATCGATGCGGGCGGCTATGTCGTCACCAACAACCACGTCATCGACGATGCCGACGAGATCACCGTCGACGCTGCACGACGATACCGACTCTCAGGCCACGCTGGTCGGCACGGACGCCAAGACCGATCTGGCGCTGCTCAAGGTCGAGCCCGACGATGCAAGCTGCCGACCGTCACGTTCGGCGATTCCGACAAGATGCGGGTCGGCGACTGGGTGATGGCGATCGGCAATCCGTTCGGCCTCGGCGGCACCGTGACCGCCGGCATCATCTCGGCCCGCGGCCGTGACATCGCTCCGGGCCCTACGACGACTTCCTGCAGACCGATGCGCTCGATCAACCACGGCAATTCCGGCGGCCCGATGTTCAACACTGACGGCGAGGTGATCGGCATCAACACGGCGATCTATCTCGCCGTCCGGCGGCAGCATCGGCATCGGCTTCGCCATCCCGTCCAACCTCGCCAGGCCGATCGTCAAGCAGCTGATCGAGACCGGCCGGTCCAGCGCGGCTGGATCGGCGTGCGGATCCAGGAGGTCACCAAGGAGATCGCCGACACGCTGGGGCTGAAGGATCCGGCCGGCGCGCTGGTCGCGAGCGTCATCGACGAGGGCCCGGCGGCCGCTGCCGGCCTCCGCGCCGGCGACGTGATCCTGGAGTTCGCCGGACGCCCGGTCGAGGAGATGCGCCGGCTGCCGCGGATCGTCGCCGACACCAAGGTTGGCAAGTCGGCCGAGGTGAAGGTCTGGCGCGAGAACAAGGAGCGGACGCTCTCGGTGAAGGTCGGCGCCCTGGACGAGGGCGAGGCGCAGATGGCGGCGCAGGACGAGCCGGCAAAGGGTGCGGCACCACAGAGCCAGAAGGTGGAGGGCCTCGGCTTCTCGGTCGCGGGGGTCGATGACGCGGCCCGCGAGCGCTATGAGATCGGGCCGGAGACCAAGGGCGCGGTCGTCACCGAGGTCGATGCGGCCGGTCCGGCTGGCGAAAAGGGCCTGCGCGTCGGTGACGTTATCGTCGAGGTGAGCCAGGAAGAGGTGACGAAGGCGGCGGACGTCGCCGCCAAGATCAAGGCGGCCAAGGACGCCGGCCGGAAGTCGGTGCTGCTCCTCGTCGAAGGCGAGGGCGGCATGCGCTTCGTCGCCCTCCGCCTGCCCAATGGCTAGCCGCGTCGGCAGGCGTTCCGCCGCGAGATCGGCGGCGTGAGTACGCCGCTGATCCAGCCCTTCGCGGCGATCAGGCCTGCGCCCGGCCGGGCGCAGGACATCATTGCCCGGCCGTACGACGTCCTCAGCCCGGCCGAGGCGGAGGCGGGCGCTCGCGGCCGGCCTTGGAGCTTCCTCCACGTCTCGCGGGCCGAGATCGATCTGCCCGGTGCGACGGACCCGCACGCGCCCGAGGTTTACGACCAGGCGGCGAAGGCCTTTGCCGCCATGCAGGCCGACGGCGTGCTGGTGCGCGACGCGGCGCCCCGCTACTACGCCTACCGCATGACCGCCGCGGACGGCCACGTCCAGACCGGCCTCGCCGCAGCCGGCTCGACCCGCGCCTACGAGACCAACCACATCCGCCGCCACGAGCACACCCGCCCCGACAAGGAGCTCGACCGCGCCCGGCAGATCGCTGCAGTCGGCGCCCATACCGGTCCGGTGCTGACGGCGCATCCGCACGATCCGGAGGTCGAGGCCGTGCTCACCGCGGTGACGGCGGCGGAGCCCGTGGCCGACGCCACGACGGATGATGGGACGCGCCACCACGTCTGGCCGATCGTCGACCCGGACGACATCGACCGCCTGACGGCCCGCTTCGAGGCGATGCCGGCGATTTATATCGCCGACGGCCACCACCGTTCGGCGGCGGCGCTGAGGGTCGCGGCGCAAAGCGGCGGCCGCTTTCTCATCGTCAGCTTTCCAGCGGAGCAGATGCGGATCCTCGGCTACAACCGGATCGTCCGCGACCTGAACGGGCTGAGCCCGCAGGGCTTTCTCGATGAGGTTTCGCGGGCCTTTGCGGTCACGCCGTCGAGCGAACCGGTCTCGCCCCGACAGCCCTCCAGCTTCGGGCTCTATCTCGCCGGGCGGTGGTCCACGCTCAGCCTGCGCGAGCCGCCGCCAGACGCAGGTCCGGTGGACGGGCTCGACGTCAGCATCCTAATGGCGCGGATCCTCACGCCTATCCTCGGCATCGTCGATCCGCGCACCGACCAGCGGATCGACTTCGTTGGCGGCGGGAGGGGCCTCGGCGATCTCGCACGCCGGGTCGATGCCGACGGTTGGGCGGTCGCCTTCTCGCTCTACCCCACCGCCATGGCCGACTTGATGGCGGTGGCCGATGCCGGTGCGGTGATGCCGCCGAAGTCGACCTGGTTCGAGCCGAAACTGGCCGACGGGCTGCTGTCGCTACCGATCGAGAGATAGCCGGGGCCGGTCGAGGGCGCGTGAAGCGCTTGATCCCGGCGGAGCAGCCGTTTAAGGCTGTTGCTGCAACCGCGTTGGCGGCCCTGCCGGCGCGGACGCGCCCGAGGCGGGATTTGCCGCCGCGCCTGATGATCCGAGACAACCCAAGCCTTGCGACGGAGCAGCATGGATACGCCAAGACACGACGTAAAGGATCCGAACCTGGCCGAGGCCGGCGCCCGTCGAATCGAGTGGGCTTTTACCGAGATGCCGGTCCTGCGCACCCTGATGGACCGGTTCGCCGAAGAGCAGCCGCTGCAAGGCACGCGCATCAGCGCCTGCTTGCATGTCACCGCCGAGACGGCGAACCTCGCCCGCGTTCTCGTCGCCGGCGGCGCCGACCTCGCGCTCTGCGCCAGCAACCCGCTCAGCACCCAGGACGACGTCGCCGCGGCGCTCCCTTACCGCTACGGCATCTCGACCTTCGCCCACCGCGGCGACAATCACGAGAACTACTACAAGCGACTGGCCTCCGCCCTCGACATCAAGCCCAACATTACCATCGACGACGGCGCCGACCTGGTCAGCCAGATCCACACCGACCGAACCGAGCTGCTCGACGGCATCTTCGGCGGCACCGAGGAGACGACGACCGGCGTAATCCGGTTGCGCGCCATGGCCGAGGAGGGCGCGCTCCGCTATCCGGTCATCGCGGTGAACGACGCGGACACCAAGCACCTGTTCGACAACCGCTACGGTACCGGCCAAAGCACCATCGACAGCATCATGCGCTCGACCAACGTCCTGATCGCCGGCAAGGTGTTTACCGTCTGCGGCTACGGCTGGTGCGGGCGTGGCGTCGCCATGCGCGCGCACGGGCTCGGCGCCAAGGTGATCGTCACCGAGGTCGAGCCGGTCCGGGCGCTGGAAGCCACCATGGACGGCTTCCAGGTGATGCCGCTGATCGACGCGGCGCCGCTCTCCGACATCATCATCACCGTCACCGGCAACAAGAGCGTCATCGACCGCCACCACCTCGAGGCGCTTAAGGACGGCTGCATCATCGCCAACGCCGGGCACTTCGACGTCGAGATCAACCTCAAGGCGTTGCGCGAGATGGCGGTCGACCGATTTGAGCCCCGAACCTCGGTCGAAGAGTTCCGCCTCGACAGCGGCCGCAGGGTGCGGGTACTGGCCGAAGGCCGGCTGGTCAACCTCGGTGCCGCCGAAGGCCACCCACCGTCGGTCATGGACATGAGCTTCGCCAACCAGGCGCTGGGGGCGGTCTACATCCGCCAGAACCACAACAGCCTGGAAAAGAAGGTCTACACGATGCCGAAGGAGCTCGATCGCGAGGTCGCCAGGCTGAAGCTCGGTGCCATGGGCACGACCATCGACGTGCTCACCGCGGAGCAGGAGAAGTACCTGGCGTCGTGGCAGGAAGGCACCTGACGCTCCGGTTGCGGCAAATCGCGAGACGGCGCGCCTGGCATCGCCGGGCGCTCCTCGTCGTTGTCATCTCCGCCGGCCTTGCTGCCGCGGCGGCCGCTCAGCCGGCCCCGGCGGCGGGACCGCCCGGCCTCGAGGCGCTGCCGGCGCTCACGATCGAGGCTGACGGCGTCACCGTGTCCGGCGTCTCCTCCGGCGCCAACATCGCCCAGCAGCTCCACGTCGCCCACTCCTCGCGCATATCCGGGGTCGGGCTGCTGGCCGGCTCGCCCTACCACTGCGCCGGCGGCGGCTATCCGTTCAACCTGATCAGGACCACCAACACCTGCATGGACGCACCGGACCTGGTCCCGTTCCTTGGGCCCTCGGCCCTGCAGCCGAGTGTCGAGCAGACCGAGGAGGAAGCCCGGCGCGGCCGCATCGACGATCCGGCGGGCCTTCGCGACGACCGCGTGTGGATCTTTTCCGGCCGCAGCGACGAGCAGGTGCCGGCCTCCATCGCCGCCGTCGTCGGCCAGTACTACGAGCGGTTCGGGCGGGCCGAAAACGTTGCCACGGTCACCGACGTGGACGCCGGCCACGCCATGGTCACCGAAAACTTCGGCAACGCCTGCGCCACATCGAAGGACCCGTTCATCAACGACTGCGACTTCGACGCCGCCGGCGCTATCCTCGCCCACCTCTACGGGCCGCTGAAGCCGCCGCGCCGGGGTAGTGGGCGCGCCCTCCGCTTCGATCAGACGGCGTTCGACTCGGACGCCGCGGCACACAGCCTCGCCGCCGAGGGGTATCTGTTCGTCCCGGACGAGTGCGCCGACGGCTCGCCCTGCCGCCTGCACGTCGTCTTTCACGGCTGTCAGCAGTCGGCGGACGACATCGGCCAGGACTTCGTCGATGGCGCCGGCTACAACCGCTGGGCTGCGGCCAACCGCATCGCCGTCCTCTACCCGCAGGCCGCCGCCCTGCGCTACCGCTTCCTCGGCATCTTTCCCATGCCCTGGCCCAACCCGCTGGGCTGCTGGGACTGGTGGGGCTTCACCGGCTCCGACTTCCACGTCAAGAGCGGCGTCCAGATCCGGGCGGTCGAGGCCATGATCATGCAGGTCGCCGGGAAGGCCGGAGGCCGGTAGAGCAACTTTTGGTTAGGCTGACGGACCAGAACCGGCAAGCCGCGTCATCAATTCGCGTAAGGCCCCAACCCCTCATCTCACCCGCGGACGTGTTGGCGGGTCCACGAAGAGCCGACATGGCACGTGGACGCCCAACGAGCACGGCGATGACGGCCGGGAAGAGGCGGCCGAGTCCTCACGCCGGCGTCCTCATCCTGCCGCCACCCCGTCCTCCCTCCGTCACCCGCGGGCTCGTCCCGTGGGTCCAGGGATCGCCGCAACACGTGACAACACGTGCGGCAATGACGGTTGCGGGGACAACCCGGGGCGCGGCTGTCCGGGACCAAGCCGTTCCGTTATGATCACTGCTTCGCCTGCCGCTGTGGCAGCTCGCCGGCGATCAGATCGTCGATGGCAAGCACGATTTGCCGCCACAACGCCGCGCCCTCGCCGTCACCCGCGGCGGCGAGCTCGGTGGCCCGCATCGACGCGTCGATGGCCGCGTCCTCGCCGTATACGGCGATCAGCACGTGCGCGGCGCAGTAGATGTCCTGGCGCAGGCTCATGGCCAGATGCCCGACCAAATGCCCAGCCAGATGCCCGCGATAGGAAGCAGCGGCCGGCGGGTTCGTCCGCCCGCGGGGCCGCCCTCTCCCGACTTGCGCCTGCGCGCGTCCATCTTCGAGCGTCCCTGAAGCGCCATGCGATCGCAACGATCGCCGCCGGCATCTTCGCAAGGCCTGTGCCAGAGACCGCACCCAAGTTTTTCAATGGCTTAGGGGAAAGGCGCCGTGCGCGCGCCGGAGATCCTGTAGCGCCGGCGTTACACCCTGGCGCGGTCGCGTACGGCCACGGCTTTACGCCGACGCGCGGGCGGCGGGCATTGGCCGCTCCCGGGCTGCGCTGCCTCCCTCCGGGACGAAGACCCGGCGGTCGGCGACGAACTCCCAGACCACCGGGACTCCCCGCAGCAGGCAGACGATCACCGAGGCCACGACCAGGGCCATGGTGATGGCCTGCACCGGCACCGCCCACTCGGCCCAGCTCGCGGCGTCGAGCTCGGGCCACGGCTGGATCAACAGCACCCAGGCGAAGGTCACGGCCTTCAGGGCGCCGTAGAAGGCGCGCATGAAGCGACTTGAGACCAGGGCGCGGCCCCAGCGCGAGGCCATCATGCCGTAAACCGTCTTGCCGCCGGAGATGGCGGCGTAGCGGATCGAGTTGACGATGGCGCCGCGGACGATGAAGACGATGGCGACCCAGATCGGGATCAGGCCGAGGTTGCCGAGCACGATCCACAGCACGTTCTCGACCACCCGGTCGACGGCGATGTCGAAGATCGAGCCAAACACCGTCGTCTCGTTGCGCCGCCTGGCGACATAACCGTCCAGGCCGTCAAGCGAGATGATGAGAACGAGGAGCGGGGCGCTGAGAAGCTGCCACGTGGGCGGGGCCCAGTAGGTCATGGCAACGAGGACGAACAGCAGCAAAAACCGGCCCAGGGTGATCAGGTTCGCCATTCGTCAGTCCGAGGCTCGCTTCCACCGCGTCCCGCCGTATCATCGCCGCCCCTGCCGCCGCCCGGATCCGTTGCAGGACGCGGCCGATCGAGGATAACGATAACGACCACGCGGCAAGGCGCGCAACCACCGACCTCTACCGCCGACCGCTGCGCCGATCGCTAATAACGGTGTTTGCCGCAAGTAGATCCCTCCGCGCCGCCACGGCCGGGTTCAGATGCCGCCGCCGGCCTGGATGCAGCCGCATGCTGGCGTAGCGGCTTTCGGCCGCCTCTTCACCCCCGTCATCGCCGCACTCGTTGCGGCGATCCACACGTCTGCCGCTACCGCGCGTCATCGTGGACCCGCGGATCAAGTCAGATCAAGTCCGCGGGTGACGGAGGCTGGGGTGGCGGCGGGGGTCGGCGGGGTGACGGCGGGGGGTGACGGGGGTGACGGCTGGGCGTGGTGGCGGGGGCGACGGGGGTGACGGGGGTGACGGCTGAAATGTGCTTTAAATGCCGCCGCCGGCCTCGATCACGCCCGTCAGGTGCTCGACCCGTTTCAGCAGCGGATGCAGGCTCTTGTCGGCGAAGCCCTCGCGCTCCAGGTGGCGGACGGTGTTGATCAGGTAGTCGCGGTTCAGCCCGGCGATGCCGCGTGCCTCCATGATGATCTCGGCCGAGCGCTCGACGCCGAGGTCGCCGGCGAACTGGCGGTGCGCCGGGTCGGCGACGAAGGTGTAGGCGTCGACCTCCCCGCCCGGGATCTCCACCGGCAGCATGCGCGGGATGTAGGCGTAGCTCACCAGCTCGCGCTCATCGAGATAGTCGCGCACCGCCGCCTCCTGGTCGCGGGGCACCCGGAAGGCGAGGCCGCGGCAGACGCCGCCCGGCGCCAGGCCGAGCACCAGGCCCGGTTGCTCCGGGGTGCCGCGGTAGTGGTGGGAGTAGACGCAGAACGACCGGTGGTAGCCGCGCAAGAGCGCCGGCATGGCGCCGTCGTGCGGAAAGCCCGGCCGCCACATGAGCGAGCCGTAGCCGAAGACCCAGAAGTCGTCGTCACCGTCCATGCGGGCACTCTGCCCCGGCGGCCCCGCATGTCAACCGGCACCGGCAGGCGCGGGGCGTGCCGGTCAGACGAAGCCGGACCTGGCGGCTGCAAGTCTTCGGCGGGATACGCCTACGACGATCCCGCCCTACGGTGCGACGCTGCTTCGCCGCTGGCGATGGCGTCGGCGATGTCGGCCGCGAGTCGCGACAGCGCCCGGCTCATGGCGGCGGCGATGGCGGCCTTGCCGGCACCGCTGGCCGGCTCCTGTACCAGCGTGTCGCGGGCGGCGATGAGGCTGCGTCCGCCGTCGCCGAAGACCTGCCAGCCGGCGTCAAGCGTGACGTGGCCTCCGGCGTCTGCGTCGAAGCGCATGATCTGCACGTCGACGATCCGGTCGATCAGGACAGCCTGGCGAACCGGGAGGAGAAAGATGCGATCGCCCCGCAGCCGGTGGGTCAGATCCTCGGCGAGGACGCGCCCGATCATGTCGGCCAGCGGCTCCGACCACTTGTCGAACTCCGCCAGCTCCAGGGTGTTGGCGTCGGTTCGCGTCACCAGCTGCGGCCGGTCGAGGTAGCGCGGCACCTGAACCGGGGACAGCGCGATGTTGCCGCGGTCGGGCTCGTGCGGCCGACGCGGAGGTGGCGCGGCCGGCAGCCGCCTCGGCCGGCGCCTGCGGCGAGAGGGTGTAGAACCGGCTCGGCTCGCTCGCGGCGCACCCCGCCAGCAGCGCCAGCACGGCCAGCCAGCAGCCACGCGCGACGCCACCCCGGCGCTCAAGGCTCGCCTCCGGGCTTGCCGCGCAGGAGCGCCTCGGGATGGCGGTCGAGATAGTCGGTGAAGACCCGCAAGGAGCGCGCCGCATCGCGCATGTCGGTCAGCATCGCGGCGAGGTCGTAGCGCAACGCCGAGTTCTCCCCGACCATGCCTTCGACGGCGCCCATCGTCGCCTCGACCTGGACCAGCGCGTCCTTGGCCGCATCGGCCGCTTGGCGCAACGACGTCGCCGAGCGCTGGAAGTCGCTCGAGGTCATCAGCGTCTCCATCGCCTTCACGGCGCCGCGGGCGTCGGCGACGAGCGGCTCCAGCGGCAGCTCGCCAATCTTGGCGAAAAGATCGGTGAGCGAGCGGGTGATGGTCTCGAGATCCGAGGGGACGGTCGGGAGTTCGGGATAGCGGCCGCCGCGCTTCAGCTCCGCCGGCGGGCTGTCCGGATAGAAGTCCAGCGCCACGACGAGCTGGCCGGTCAGCAGGTTCCCCGGCTTGAGCTGGGCGCGCAGGCCGCGGGCGACGAGCTTGTCCATGACGGCGTAGGGCGGCATCGGCTCGACCTCGCCCATGACCGCGATCCGCTGCGGCTCGAGCTGGGCGATGACCGGCACCCGGACGGTGACCGGGTCGGGATCGAAGACCAGGCTCACGTCCTCGACCGTGCCCACCTTCAGCCCGCGGAACTCCACCGGCGCGCCGGCGGCAAGGCCGCGCACCGAGCCCTCGAAGTACATCAGGTACGGCACCTTCTCGGTGTACATCGCCTCGCTGATGCTGGCTTGGCTCTTGAACAGGGGAAAGACCGCGCCCGCGGGGGCCGGCGGCCGGTCCATGGCGACCAGCGGCGTGTCGAAGGCGATGCCGCCGGTGAGGATCGCCTGCAGCGAATCGGTCGAGACGTTCACACCCTCGGCGCCGATGGCGACGTCGATGCCGCTGGCGTTCCAGAACCGGGTGTCGTTGCGCACCAGCCGGTTGTACGGCTCGCGGACGAAGACGTAGATGTCGACCGTGCGCTTGTCGCCGGCGAGCTCGTAGCCCAGCACCTCGCCGGCCGCGAGCCCGCGGTAGCTGACCGGCGAGCCCGGGGTGAGCGATCCCAGCCTTTCGGCGGTGAGGATGTATTCGCTGCCGGCGACGTTGGCGCGCACGACGGGGGGAATTTCCAGGCCGATGAAGGCGCGCTGGGCGTCGCCCGAGCCCGGGTCCATCTCGACGTAGGCGCCGGAGACGAGGGTGCCGAGGCCGGAGACGCCGCCGGCCGAGAGCCGAGGCTTGACCACCCAGAAGCGCGTGCCTTCGCGCAGGTGCGGCACCGCGTCCCTGGACATGGCCGCGCGCATGACGACGCCGGAGAGGTCGGGCAGCAGCCGCACGCTCTCGACCACGCCGATGTCGACGTTCTTGTACTTGACCTTGGTCTTGCCGGCTTCCAGGCCCTCGGCATTCTCGAAGCGCACCGAGACGGCGGGCCCCTGCTCGCGGATGGTGACGACCGCCAGCCAAAGGGCGGCGGCGAGAGCCACCAGCGGGATCAGCCAGATGACGGGGAAGCGCCGGCCGGTATCGACGACCGCCTCGGGCAGCTCGCCTGCTGCCGGCGGTTCAGCGCGATCGTTCAACCGGCCCCTCCATGGCGTCCCAGATCAGGCGCGGATCGAAGGCGGTGGCGGCGAACATGGTGACGACGACGACCGCGGCGAATGCCGTGGCGCCGATGCCCGGCTCGACGGTGGCGATGGAGCCCAGCTTCACCAGCGCGACCAGGATCGAGATCATGAAAATGTCGATCATTGACCAACGGCCGATGGCGTCGATGACGCGGTAAAGCAGGGTGCGCTGGCGCGGCCGCCAGCGCCAGCGCCGCTGCACCGAGACGAGGAGGAAGCTCAAGCCCGCGAGCTTCAGCACCGGCACGGTGATGCTGGCGAAGAAGACGAGCAACGCCAAGGGCCACATGCCGGCCTCGAACAGGCGAGCGACGCCGCTGAGGATGGTGTCGGGTTCGCCGCGGCCGAAGGAGATGACGGTCATGATCGGATAGAGGTTGGCCGGCACGTACAGTATCGTCCCGGCCAGCACCAACGCCCAGGTGCGGCTGATGCTCCCGGGCTTGCGCCGGTGCACCACGGCGTAACAGCGCGGGCAGCGTTGTGTTCGGTGGGCGGACTCGATGCGGCTGACCAGGCCGCAGCGGTGGCACGGGCCGAGCCTCTGGCGGAGTGCCGGGTCCGGCGGCGGCACGGCCGGGCTCGGCGCCAGCCGCTCCCAGACCGCGCGTGGCTCAAGCGTCATCTCGGCGGCGATCATGACGACGATGAGGGCCGTGAAGGCGAACAGGGCGGCGCCGAGCTCGACGTCGGCGATGTCGGCGAGCTTGACGTAAGCCACGAGCAGGCCGAGCAGGTAGACCTCGGTCATCGCCCAGGGGTGCAGCGTCTCGACGAAGCGGAAGACGCGGGCGCCGTGCGCCGGGATCCGGCCGCGGTGAAGCGGCAGGAGCACCCAGAGCGAGCCGGTAAGCTTCGCCGCCGGGATGGCGATGGTGACCAGCAGGACCAGCGCCGCCACCGGCCACAGGCCCTGGCGGTAGAGCTCGAACACGCCCGAGATCAGGATGTTGCCCTGTTCGCGGCCCTCGTAGCGGAAGGTCATCAACGGAAAGACGTTGGCCACCACCAGCAGGATGAGGGCCGTGAGCGTCAGCCCGAGGGCGCGATCGATGCCGCCCCGGCCCAGCCGATAGAGCTCCGCGCCGCAGCGCCGGCAGCGGACGCGGCCGCTACCCCCCTCGTGCGGGGCCTTGTAGAGCAAGCCGCAGTCCTGGCAGGCGACCAGCGGCCCTGCTGCCGCCGCGCCCAGATCGCCCATGTCGTCACGCCTGCGGGTTGCCGATCGGCTCCGGCGATCATAGTGGCGCATCCGGCGGCGGTCAAAGGCGCGGTCCGCGAGATCGACCTCGACAAGGCCGTGCACGTCGCCGATCATGGGGCCGATCCGGAGGCCTCGGCGCAGATCAACGTCGCCGGCCGGGCGCTGCGGCGAGCCCTGCAAACACTGCCTGAGGATCAGGCCATCGTGCTCCGCGAGGTCTACTTCGGCTGCAAGTCCCACCGCGAGGTCGCGGAGGCGCTAAACGTGCCGCTCGGCACGGTGAAGTCGCGGGTGCGGCTGGCGCTGGCGCGCATGCGCCTGGCCGTGGGCGACCAGCAGGCGAGTTGACCGCCAGCGACGCCCTTCCCGGCCGGGACGCTGGCGGCGCTGGCGGCGGCGCGTGCTCGAACCGCACGCGAGAGCGGCGCGCTGCAATCCATCGCCACCGACCTCCACCATATCGACGACGGCGGCGTCCGCTTCCTCGTCCGGGTGCTGGCAAGCCTGGCGCAGAAGGAGCGCGAGGCCGCCGCCCGGGCGGCGGCGGCCGGTGGTGACGCACCGCCGGCAAACCCGTTCCTGCCGCACGATCCGCGCCTGTTCGTCGCCGAGCTGACGCCGACGCACTTTTGCCTCCTGAACAAGTTCAACGTTGTGGACGGCCACCTGCTGCTCGTCACCCGCGCCTTCGAGAACCAGGAGCGGCTGCTCTCGCCGGCCGACCTGGAGGCGATGGCGGTGTGCCTGGCCGAGATCGACGGCCTCGGCTTCTTCAACAGTGGCCCCACTGCCGGGGCCAGCCAGCCGCACAAGCATCTCCAGCTCGTGCCGCTGCCGCTCGAGCCGGACCAACTGGGCGGCGGCGCGCCCGAGGCCCCGTCCGTGCCGGCCGTGCCAATCGAGCCGCTGCTGGCGCCGGTGCTGGCCCAGGCGGAGTCGGGGGCGCCGCGAACGGTTCCGGGCTTCGCCTTCCGCCACGCGCTCCTGCGGCTCGGCGGCGCGCCTTCGGCCGAGGAGCTCGTCCGGGCCTACCGGCGGCTCCTCGCCGCCGCCGGCCTTACCGCACCCGACGAGGCGGCGTCAGCGGAAGTCCGTCCCGCCGCTCCCTACAACCTGCTCATGACCCGCCGCTGGATGCTGATCGTCCCGCGCAGCCGCGAGACGGTCGAGGGCATCGGCGTCAACGCGCTGGGCTACGCCGGCTCGCTGTTCGTTCGCGACGGGGTGGAGATGGACCTGGTTCGGCGGATAGGCCCCCTGCGCCTGATCACCGCGGCAGGGGCGGCATAGGATGGCGGATGTTGGTGGTCGTTCTCGCTCCAGTGGCAGACATTTGACTACCTCCGCAGGCCGGCACGGGTTACATAAGCATGCTAAACTGTTGGACAGGGTCCAAGCGAATGATGCCAACGAGCAGCCACGTGCTAGGGTAGCGGGAGTGCGTTCCAAGGGCAAAAACCACGCCCTTGCTTGGAAACACTCGATTGAAGGTCTTATCCATGAGTTCTAGCGCCTGTTTTTCGCCGTAGCGCCGATTGAAGTTGTAGAACATCGCGGCGGTTTCCCAATCGTCGCAGACGTTGCTGTGAGTCTTAGTGTCTGCAGTGGTATAGCTGAACCGGAAAGCGTAGGGACATGGCTCAAGCGCCTTTAGCTCTTTGTCAAAAAACGATGCTTGGCGTGCGACGGAAGCGTACGCTTCTCGCTCGATTTTCATCTGATCCAGGTTTTTTTTCGTATAGCTAAATTGCGAGTTTATGGGTCTTACTAATGCCAGCGTTTGCCCCTTCGCTGTTGCATGCTCTATCGTTGGTACTACAAGCGGGTTGAGGAAGTCAGCTCGCTCCACCTCCGGCATTACCCCTCCCCCAACGATGGTGTCTTCTTGAACACGGCGGCTCTCGGGGCGAGTGTCACCAACTGGTTTTCGCCAATCGTAGGTGATCCATTGCCACCGAGTGAACCCTTGTTCTAGCGTCCGGTAGTGGATGGGGAACTGGCGGCGCCACATCCGATACGGTGTCACGCCGGCGCAGCAGACCGCTTCGCCATGTTTACCGACGTGAGGCAGCGCCTTGATTAGCACCAGGACGCGCTCCCGACCGCTCGTCTCCGTCATGCTTGGCGAGCCCCACTCTCACTCCCAGATGGCAGACCTCTACGCCAGCAATATCCGCCAACGCGTCAGCCACCATTGACCGGTGACAGAACTCTGGCTGCCGTTCGTAGCACAGCAGGCATATTACCCCCTGTCGAGCAAGATTAACTGCACTTTGCAGATCGGCTTGCGCTTCAGCACTTTTCAGCTTCCGGGCGAAGATCTGGCGAAACTCGGTCATGCGGCCCTGACGAGCTGCATCGCGCCCGCTCTTGGGATCGCCAAGACCGACTAGATGGATGTACCGAATGCCCGCATTTTCAACCAGGCTCCGCAGCTGCGACTTGGAGAAACCCGCCCGGCGAGAGGCCGGAACCTCCCGAATATCGACGAGGGTTGTAACCCCCGCTACGCGCAGCGTAGCGAGAAAATCTCTGGTGGTGGCGCCTTCATATCCGATGGTCGTGAGCTGCACAGATCGTTCTCCTTCCGTCCCCCGAGCCTGCGCCACACCTTGATCGCTGGCGCCCAAGGCCCCTTGCTCGATCTAGGTTCGCGTGCCGCTTCAGCCCTTTCCCGGACAGTAACGCGCGGGTCTGCGTCAGGGCCAGCCTCCAAGAGCCATTCCGGAACTCGAACATCAGGCGATAATCGGGTCCTGCCGGGTGACGTCCCGCGGGCGGCTGGCCTGGGTGGATGCCAGGGACCATCTGGCGCTAACGCCGTTCATTATCCTGAGGAGAACCCGAAGATGCTGCGTATCGTCGACCGCCCTCTCCGTGCTCGGCCTGTTCGTGGCTGCCCAACCCGCCACGGCGGCGCCGCCGGCGGATGCGAAGCCGCTCTCCGCGATCATCGAGACGCTGGAAGCCAACGCCGACGTCGCTCACGTGGCCGACGTCGAGTGGGACGACAAGGGCTACTGGGAGGTGGACTACGTCCGCAAGGACGGCAGCAAGGTGGAGGTCAAGCTCGACCCCGTCACCGGCCAGCCCAAGCGCTGAGGCTGCTTCCAGCCCGGACCGTCCCGGCCGTCCGGGCACCGCTCGGACCTACCCAACCTGAGTTACGTAAAGCTCGCTTTTGAGGCGCGCCTTGATCTCGCCGGGTGAGGCGCACTCGAAGAACAGGCCGAGGGCCTCCTCGAGGTTCTCGCGCGCCTGCTCGACGGTGTCTCCCTGGCTGGCGATATCGAGCTCGGGGCAGAGGGAGACGTAGCCCGAGCCCTCGCGCTCGATGATGGCCGTCAGCTTCATTCGTGTCTCCTGCTTCCTGCGGAGCGCTACTCCATTCTTCTCGAAACAGTAGCGCATCCGGCAGATCGCGTCATGGCCGCGCCGGCCGGTACGACGCATGAAGCACTCGCCCGCTTCCACCCTGCCTGCGTCGTCCGAAAGCGGCTAGGCTGCGGTCGGACGGCATGGGATGTCGGTCGCGTCCGGACGGGAAGATGAGCGAAACGATCGTGGCCGGGTGGCAGTTCTGGATCGACCGGGGCGGGACGTTCACCGACGTCGTCGCCCGCAGGCCGGACGGCAGCCTCGTCACCGTCAAGCTCCTGTCCGAAAACCCCGGACGCTACGCCGACGCGGCAACGGCCGGCATCCGCGAGGTGCTGGGCCTCCGCCCGGCCGATGCCGTTCCCGCCGACGCGATCGAGGCGGTGAAGATGGGCACGACGGTCGCGACCAACGCGCTCTTGGAGCGCAAGGGCGACCGGGTGCTGCTCGCCATCACCAAGGGCTTCCGCGACGCCTTGCGCATCGGCTACCAGAACCGGCCGCGGCTGTTCGACCGGCACATCGTCCTGCCCGAGCTCCTCTACGAGCGGGTCGTCGAGATCGAGGAGCGCATCGACGCCGCAGGCGCGACGCGCGCGCCCCTGAACGAGGCCGCGGCCCGCGCCGCCTTCACCGAGGCCTTCGCCGGCGGCATCCGCGCCATCGCCATCGTGCTGATGCACGGCTACCGCTTTCCCGCCCATGAGCAGCGCCTGGCCGAGATCGCCGCAGAGGTTGGCTTCACGCAAGTTTCGGTCTCGCACGCGGTCAGCCCGCTGATGAAGCTCGTCTCGCGTGGCGATACCACCGTCGTCGATGCCTACCTCTCGCCGATCCTGCGGCGCTACGTCGATGCGGTCGCCGGCGCTGTGGGCTGCGTCCGGCTGATGTTCATGCAGTCGAACGGCGGGCTGACCGACGCCCGGCTGTTCCAGGGCAAGGACTCGATCCTGTCGGGGCCTGCCGGCGGGGTCGTCGGCATGGTGCGCACCGCCGAGCGCGCCGGCTTCGCCAAGGTTATCGGCTTCGACATGGGCGGCACCTCGACCGACGTCTCCCACTACGACGGCGAGTTCGAGCGCGCCTTCGACACCGTCGTGGCCGGGGTGCGGATGCGCGCGCCGATCATGCGCATCCACACGGTCGCGGCCGGCGGCGGCTCGATCCTCGGCTTCGACGGCGCGAGGTTCCGCGTCGGGCCCCATTCCGCCGGCGCCTCGCCGGGCCCGGCCTGCTACCGGCGCGGCGGGCCGCTCACGCTCACCGACTGCAACGTCGCCCTGGGCCGCATCCAGCCCAAGTTCTTCCCCGCGGTCTTCGGCGAACGCGGCGACGAACCGCTGGACGGCGAGGTCGTGGCGGCGAAGTTCGCAAGCCTCGCCGACGAGATTGCGAAAGCCACGGGCGAGCGGCGGACGCCGGAGGAGGTCGCCGAGGGCTTCCTCAAGATCGCGGTGGAGAACATGGCCAACGCCATCAAGCAGATCTCGGTCCAGCGCGGCTACGACGTCACCGAGTACGTGCTGAACTGCTTCGGTGGCGCCGGCGGCCAGCACGCCTGCCTGGTCGCCGATGCGCTGGGGATGACCCGGGTGCTGATCCACCCGTTGGCCGGCGTGCTCTCGGCCTACGGCATGGGGCTGGCCGACATCCGCAGCTTGCGCGAGCAGGCCGTCGAGGCGCCGCTGGAGGACGCCGCCCTGCCCGTGCTCGCGGCGGGGCTCGATGCGCTGGCCGCGGCCGCGCGCGGCGAGGTGGAGGCGCAGGGCGTCGCCGCCGCGGCGGTCACGCTGCTGCGCCGCGTGCATCTCCGCTACGCCGGCACCGACACGGCGCTGCCGGTGGCTTTCGCCGCCGCGGGCGAGATGACGTCGGCCTTCACCGAGCTGCACCGCCAGCGCTTCGGCTTCGTCATGGCCGGGCGGGGGCTGATCGCCGAGGCCATCGCGGTCGAGGCCGTCGGCGCGACCGGCGAGGGCGAACCCGGCCGGCTCCTGGAAGCGCGCGCGCGGCCTGCGCCGGCGCCGGCTGCCAGAGTCCGCGCGCGCTTCGCCGGACGGTGGTCGGAGGTGCCGGTCCATCGCCGCGAGGATCTGGGGCCCGGCCATGCCGTCGAGGGCCCCGCCATCATCGCCGAGGCCAACGCGACGACCGTCATCGAGCCCGGCTGGCGGGGCGAGATCACCGGCCGCGACGACCTGGTCCTCACCCGCATCGTCCCCCGCCCGGCGCGCGAGGCCGTCGGCACCCGCGCCGATCCGGTGATGCTCGAGGTGTTCAACAACCTGTTCATGTCCATCGCCGAGCAGATGGGCGCCTCGCTCGCCAACACCGCCCAGTCGGTCAACATCAAGGAGCGGCTGGACTTCTCCTGCGCCGTCTTCGCCGCCGACGGCGCGCTCGTCGCCAACGCCCCGCACATGCCGGTGCATCTCGGCTCCATGGGCGAGAGCATCGCGACCGTCATCCGCGAGCGGGCCGGGACCATGCGCCCGGGCGACGTCTATGCCCTGAATGCCCCCTACAACGGCGGCACCCACCTTCCCGACGTCACCGTGATCACCCCGGTGTTCGCGGCCCAAGCCAACGACGTGCTGTTCTTCGTCGGCTCCCGGGGCCACCACGCCGACATCGGCGGCAAGACGCCAGGCTCCATGCCGCCGGACAGCCGGACGGTGGAGGAGGAAGGCATCCTCATCGACAACATCGCCCTGGTCGAGGCCGGCACGTTTCGCGAGGCGGAGATCCGGGCGCTGCTCTCCGCCGGGCCGTACCCCGTCCGCAACATCGAGCAGAACCTCGCCGACCTGCGCGCCCAGATAGCCGCCAACGAAACCGGCGTGCGCGAGCTCGGCAAGATGGTCGAGCACTTCGGCCTGGACGTGGTCCAGGCCTACATGGGTCACGTCCAGGACAACGCCGAGGAGCAGGTCCGCCGGGTGATCGACGTGCTCGGCGACGGCAAGTTCGCCTACGAGATGGACGACGGCGCGCTGATCCGCGTCGCCATCCGCATCGACCGGGCGGCGCGGAGCGCGGTGATCGACTTCACCGGCACCTCGGCCCAGCGCCCCAGCAACTTCAACGCTCCGGCGGCCGTCGCCAAGGCGGCCGTCCTCTATGTCTTCCGGACGCTGGTGGACGACGACATCCCGCTGAACGCCGGCTGCCTGAAGCCGCTGAACATCGTCCTGCCCGAGGGTTCGATGCTCAACCCGCGTTACCCCGCCGCGGTGGTCGCCGGCAACGTCGAAACGTCGCAGTGCGTGACCGACGCGCTCTACGGCGCGCTCGGGACCATGGCGGCCTCGCAGGGGACGATGAACAACTTCACCTTCGGCAACGCCCGCCACCAGTACTACGAGACCATCTGCGGCGGCTCCGGCGCCGGCCCCGGCTTCGACGGCACCGACGCGGTCCAAACCCACATGACCAACTCGCGCCTCACCGACCCGGAGGTGCTGGAATGGCGCTTTCCGGTGCTGGTCGAGGACTTCGCCATCCGCCGCGGCTCGGGCGGGGCGGGGCGCTGGCGGGGCGGCTGCGGCGTCGTCCGCCGCATCGGCTTCCTGGAGACGATGACCGCGGCGATCCTCTCCGGCCACCGCCGCATCCCGCCGTTCGGCATGGCCGGCGGCGAACCCGGCGCCTGCGGCACCAACCGGGTGGTGCGCGCCGACGGCCGGGTCGAGGAGCTGGCCGCCACCGACGCAACGACGATGCAGCCGGGCGATGCCTTCGTCATCGCCACGCCCGGCGGCGGCGGCTACGGCCGGAGCGAGCGCTGAGGCCGCGGCGGATTACCCCTATATGGGTTAATTAAGGTGTGGATCCGTGGTAGAGTGGCGTGGTGATCTAGCGCGCCCCGCTCCAGAAGGATTCCCCTTTGCGTCATCGCGAGCCGCGAAGCGGCGTGGCGATCCAGCAGCGCCACTATGGATTGCCGCGTCGGCTTCGCCTCCTCGCAATGACGCGACTCGGGCCACGGGAGCAGCGCGCGAAGCGGTCCATCGCCGACGGGGGGTCCTTGGCCGGCAGCTTCACGCTCGCGCTCCTCGTCTTCGTACTCGCTCTGCTGACCCCGGTGGGCGAGGCAGCGGCGCAGTCGCTGAACGACGAGCTGCAGACCCTCGCCGACACGCATCCGGAGATCGCCGGGCGCCGTCATGCGGTCGCGGCCGCCGGCAGCGAGATTGACCGGGCGTCCGCCGGCTACCTCCCCAAGCTTGAGGTCTCGACCGGCATCGGCCCGCAATACATCGACAGCCCGGTGACCAGCCGCGCCGGCGGCGGCGAATGGGTGTCCGTCGCCCAGCTCGGCGGCGTCCACGTCTCGCAAAACCTGTTTAATGGCTTCGCCACCCCAGCACAGGTCCAGGCGGCAACGCTGCACCAGGAGGGGGCGGTCTTCTCGCTGGCGTCGACGCGCCAGCAGGTCCTGTTCGAGGGGATCGCCGCCTACCTGGAGGTGCTGCGGCAGCGCCGGCTGGTCGAACTCGCCCGCGGCAGCGAGGAGACGATCAAGCGCCAGCTCCGCCTGGAGGACGAGCGCGTCCAGCGCGGCGCCGGCATCGCCGTCGATGTTCTCCAGGCCAAGTCCCGGCTGCAGGTGGCGAAGGAGCAGCGGATCGCCTTTGAGGGTGCTTTGCGCGCCGGCATCGGCCGCTACCTGCAGATCTTCGGCCGGCCGCCCGAGGTCGACGCCATGGCCTTGCCGGCGCTGCCGCTGCACCTGGTGCCGCCGGACCTGGACGCCGCCATCGGCGTCGCCCGCGCCGACAACCCGGCGGTGAACGCGAGCCTCGCCGCCGTCGCCGAGGCCGGCGAGGGGCGCAGGCTGGCGCGCGCCGGCCACTACCCGAGCCTCGACCTCGTTGCCGGGGCCAACTACGAGAAGGACACCGACCTGGTCGAGGGCGTCCGCACCGACGTCTCGGTGCTAGTCCGCGCCACCTGGACCCTGTTCGACGGCTTCGCTACCAGCGCCGCCACCGCCTCGGCCGCGGCCAGCTACCAGGGCAGCCGCAGCGACCACGAGGCGCTGGAGCGCCGGGTCATCGAGGCCGTCCGCGTCGCCTGGTACGGCCTGGAGACGGCGAGGGAGCGGCGCGATCTCTTGCACAACGGCGTGGTCATCGCCGAGCAGGTCTTCGAGATGCGCCGCAAGCTCCGCGCCGCCGGCCGGGAGACGGCGATCAACGTGCTCGACGCCGAGGACGAGCTGACCAGGGCGCTCATCGCCCAGACGACGGCCGAGGCAGACGCGGCTTTGGCCACCTACCGGCTGCTGGCCGCCGTCGGCCGCCTCGACCGCCACCACCTCGGGCTCCGGGCGAACGACTAGCGCGCACGTCGTCATGGACCCGCGGGACACGTCCGCGGGTGACGGTGAGGGTGACGCTTGTCCCGGCCGTCCGCGCGGTGGTCGCTTCCCCAGTCTCAGACGAAGGTGACGCCGGCGGAAGCATCGGCGAGGAAGGTGGCTAGGCCGGCCTGCTCGATGGCGATGTCCGCCCGCAAGGCCGAGCGGTCCAGGCCGCCGACGCGCATCCCCATCTCGCAGGCGATCAGGCGCACGCGGAGCTCGGCACAGGCGGCAAGCAGCTCCTCGAAGCCGGCAACGCCGCGGGTGTGGTAATCGGCATCGACCTGGCCGGCGGCGCGTCCGTCGCTGGCGTGCAGCCCCCGCCATCCGGCCTCGCCGTCGATGTCGGCGGCCAAAGCCCGCACTGCCGCGCCGGTAAAGAGCAGCGTCACCGGCCTGCCCAGCGCCGCCGCCGAGGCGGCCATGGCCAGCGCATAGTGCACCCGGTCGAAGTCGCCGGAGAAGACGACCATGGAGAGGCTGTCGCTGTTCATTAGAGGGCGGGCTCCGGATGGGCGCGCACGTCGGTGATGGTTGGCGCGGTGCCGCAAAGCGGGCAGCCGGGGTCAGCCTTAACCCGGACCTTGCGAAAGCGGGCGCCGAGCGCGTCGACCAGCAGCAGCGAGCCCGACAGGCTGTCGCCGATCCCCAGCAGCTCCTTGAGGACCTCGGTCGCCTGCAGCGAGCCGATGACGCCGCAGAAGGCGCCGAGCACGCCGGCTTCGGCGCAGGACGGGATCTCGCCCCGCGGCGGCGGGCTGCGGAACAGGCAGCGGTAGCACGGCCCGTGCACGCCATGCGCGGCGCCCGCATAGGCCTTGAAGGTCGAAACCTGGCCCTCGAAGCGGAGCACCGCGCCCGAGACCAGCGGCCTTTGGGCGAAGAAGCAGGCATCGTTGAGCAGGAACCGGGTGGGGAAGTTGTCGCTGCCGTCCGCCACGATGTCGTAGGCTTGGGCGAGCGCCAGGGCGTTGCCAGCGTCCAGGCGCTCCCGATGCTCGACGACCTTGGTTCCCGGGTTGAGCTCCGAGAGCGTCGTCCTCGCGCTCGCCACCTTGGCCTCGCCGATGCGCGCCGTCGTGTGCACGATCTGCCGTTGGAGATTGCTCAGGTCGACCACGTCGTCGTCGACGATGCCGAGGGTGCCGATGCCGGCGGCGGCCAAGTACATCAGCAGCGGCGAGCCCAGGCCGCCCGCGCCGACCACCAGCACCTTGGCCCGGCGCAGCCGCGCCTGCCCCGCCCCGCCGATCTCGTCGAGGAGGATGTGGCGGGCGTAACGGGTGATGTCGGCGTCACTGAACTCCACGTTCGCGGCTGCCCTTCGAAGGGGGTCGTCGTCAATCCGGTTGTGCGGGACCGTCCTCTCCGGACCCTTTTCGTCACCCCCGGACTTGTTCCGGGGGTCGATTAAAGGCGTGGCCGTGACGAGCACACGACCATGACACCAGAAAACACCTGTTCTTTACCAGGCCGTCATCCCGGGCCGCGAAGCAGCGTGCGATCCAGCGCGCCTTGACGGAGTTGCTTCGTCGGCTCCCGCCCGCCTCATCGCGCGCGACGGCGTTCGCGCGTCGTCCTCGCTTCACTCGGCGCCGAGCCCATCGAACAGCGGCGTCGACAGGTAGCGCTCGGCGAACGACGGCAGGATGATGACGACGGTTTTGCCCGCCATCTCCTCACGCCGCGCCACCTCGATGCCGGCGGCCAGCGCCGCCCCCGACGAGATGCCGCCGGGCACGCCTTCGAGCCGGGCGGCCTTGCGGGACATGGCGAAGGCGGTCTCGTTGGCGATCTTGATCACCTCGTCGATGACGTCGAGCTTGAGCACCGCCGGGACGAAGCCGGCGCCGATGCCCTGGATCTTGTGCGGACCGGGGATGCCGCCGGAGAGCACCGGGCTGTCCTCCGGCTCGACGGCGATGATCCGCAAGTCCGGCCGGCGCGGCTTCAACACCTCGGCGACGCCGGTGATCGTCCCGCCGGTGCCGACGCCGCTGATGAAGGCGTCGATGACGCCGCCGGTGTCGCGCCAGATCTCCTCGGCGGTGGTCTGCCGGTGGATCTTCGGGTTGGCCGGGTTGCTGAACTGCTGCAGCATGATCGCGCCGGGCGTCTTCGCCACCAGCTCCTCGGCCTTGCCGACGGCGCCCGGCATCCCCTTCTGCGCCGGGGTGAGCACGATCTCGGCGCCGAGCAGCGCCAGCATCTTGCGCCGCTCCACCGACATGCTCTCCGGCATGGTCAGGATCAGCCGGTAGCCGCGGGCGGCACAGACGAAGGCCAGCGCAATGCCAGTGTTTCCCGAGGTCGGCTCGACCAGCGTCGCCCCCGGCCGGATGCGCCCGCTCTCCTCGGCGGCCAGGACCATGGCCAGGCCGATGCGGTCCTTGACCGAGCTCAAAGGGTTGAAGAACTCGCACTTGCCGAGCAGCCGGCCGCGGCAGCCCGTGTCCGCCTCCAGCTTGGCGAGGCGGATCAGCGGCGTGTTGCCGATGGTATCGAGGATGCTGTCGTAGATGCGGCCGCGGCCAACCTCGGCCTTCTCGGCGGCGGTCTCGGGCTCATCGTGGACGAGCGTCGGTTGCTGGCTCATCGTCCCTCAATCCTGTCTGTTCTTGCCATGGAGCGGCTTCAGATGGAGAAGTCAAGGTTGGTCCGGCCCTCGCTGGTGATGCCGGCGCCGTTGGCGCGGACGCAGAGGTCGTCGATGGTGACCTGGTCGAGGCGCTCCATCAGCTCGCCCTGCAATTCCAGCCACAGCGGCCGGACGACCCTTTGCGCCAGCGGCGAGCCGGCGCCGTCCTGGAGCGGGTCCTCCGCCGTTTCCACCTGCCGGATCACCCGGATGATGTCGCCGATGGTGATCCGCCGGCGCTCCTTGGCGAGGCGATAACCGCCGCGCGGGCCGCGAACGCCGACGAGCAGGCCATGGCGGACCAGGCTCTGCAGCGCCTGCTCCAGGTAGCGGCGGGGGATACCCTGACGCCGGGTGATTTCGCGGCTCTGCACCGGCTCGCTGCCGGCGTGGTAGGCGATGTCGAGGACGGCCTCGATCGCGAACAGCGTTTTCCTCGAAAGACGCAGCATCCCGTCATCCTTTCCGCGCACGCTGTTCGGGCAGGGCCATCCCGGTGGAACCGAAGCCACCCTCGGCGCGGGCGCTGCCGGCCAGCTCGTCGACCTCGCGCCAGACGGCCCGGGCCACCGGGGCGATGACGAGCTGGGCGATGCGGGTTCCGCGCTCGATGCGAAACGGCTTGGCGGCGAAGTTGATCAGGATGACGGCGACCTCGCCACGGTAGTCGGCGTCGATGGTCCCGGGCGCGTTGAGCACGCCGATGCCATGATGCAGGGCGAGGCCCGAGCGCGGCCGCACCTGCGCCTCGTAGCCGTCGGGCAGCGCAATGGCGATGCCGGCGGGCACCAGCGCCCGCTCGCCCGGCGCAAGATCGAACGGCTCGGCGACGGCCGCGAGCAGATCGAGGCCGGCGCTGTGTTCCGTGGCATACGCCGGCAGCGGCAGGTCGGCCGCATGCGCAAGCCTTCGGATCGGCACGGGAACGGCGCTCACAAGGCCTGCTCCAGCCGCCGGGCGATCGCGTCCGCGAGCCGACGGCCGACGGCCTCCTTGGACATGCGCGGCCAGGGTTCGACGCCCTCGGCCGTGACCAGCACGACCGCGTTGTCCGCGCCCCCGAAGGTCCCGGTGGCGACGGAGACGTCGTTGCCGACGATCCAGTCGCAGCCTTTGCGCATGAGCTTCCGTTGCGCGTTGGCGACGAGGTCGCCCGTTTCCGCGGCGAAGCCGATGACCAGCCGCGGCCGCCGCTCCCGGCTTTGGCTCAGCGTCGCCAGGATGTCGGGATTCTCCTCCAACGCCAGCGGCGGTGGCGCAAGACCTTCCGCCTTCTTGATCTTCTCGCCCGCCTCGCGGACCGCCCGCCAGTCGCACACCGCCGCGGCGCAGACGGCGACGTCCACCGGTAGCGCGTTCTCGCAGGCCGCCAGCATCTCCCGCGCCGTCTCCACCCGAACCACCCGGACGCCGGGTGGGTCCGCCATCGCCACCGGCCCGGAAACCAGCGTCGTCTCCGCCCCCGCGGCGGCCAGGGCCGCGGCGATGGCATGGCCCTGTCGGCCGGACGAGCGGTTGCAGATGAAGCGCACCGGGTCGATGGGTTCGATGGTCGGGCCGCTGGTGACCAGCGCCCGTGCGCCCGCGAGCGGCTTCGCGCCCGCGAAATGTGCCTCGATGGCGGCAACGATGTCGTCCGGCTCGGCCATCCGGCCGAAGCCCCATTCGCCGCAGGCCATGTCGCCCTCGGTGGGCCCGACGAAGCGGATCCCCCGCCCGCTGAGCGTCTCGATGTTGGCCCGGGTCGCCGCGTGCTCCCACATCCTGACGTTCATCGCCGGGGCGCAGAGCACGCTCTTGTCGGTGGCGAGCAGCGCGGTGGTGGCGAGGTCGTTCGCCTGGCCGGTCGCCATCCGCGCGAGGATGTCGGCGGTGGCCGGGGCGACGACGACGAGATCGGCTTCCCGCGACAGCCGGATGTGGCCCATCTCGCTTTCGTCGGTGAGCGAGAACAGGTCCATGTAGACCTTGTCCTCGGTCAGCGCCGCAACGGACAGCGGGGTGACGAACTCGGCGCCCGCCTTGGTCAGGATGGCGCGGCAGGACGCACCCTTCTCGCGCAGGCGGCGGATCAGCTCCAGGCACTTGTAGGCGGCGATGCCGCCCGCAATGACGAGCAGGATGGTTTTACCCGCGAGCACGACCCGTCCGGTTTAATTTCACTTTTTTTTCGTGTTGTAGACTTAAGCGTCCCCCGGCCCCGTGGCAAGCGTTCTTTTGATCTGCCCGGTGTGGAGGGTCAAATGCCGGGCCGCTCCACGTGTGACCGGGCGCACAGCGCGGCTGAAGTGCATTGGTTATGCTGTGTCGCTGCTGCCAAAGCGGACGAGACAGGCGAACATGCGTGAGAACGATCTTGAAAACTTCCTTGCTCGTCATCCAGAGCTCATCGAGCCGGGTCTTGTCTTGATTGACCGGCAGCATCGCATAAACAGGAAACGGGTCGATCTGCTATTTCGCGATGCCAGCGGACGGGTGCTGGTGGTCGAAGTGAAGATTGGCTCGCTTTGCCGACCCGACATCGGCAGTTAAGCGTGTACGGCCATTACGTCCTGCAGCGGGACGGGGCGCGGCCCCGGGGCATGCTGATCGGCACGCGCGTGACAGCCGAGATCCGGGGCGCCGCTGGCTTCAACGGTTTCGAGTGTCTCGGGCTGTCGCTCGCGAGGCTGGAACAGCACGCCCTGGAGTTCCACGACCAGGACATGTTGAGCATCGTGCGGATGTGGAGGTCTTCTCCGGCCGACGCAGACGAAAGGGCACCCTCCCCCTGCTCTCCCGCATCCTGGCGGGCGGCCGCCGCGCCACCGGGCATCGTGACAGGATCAGCCACCGCCACGGCGGGAACCACGAGGCCCTCAATCGCTGGCATGCTGCGCTCGGTGCTGACCGGAGTTGAGCCCGGGAGCCTCATGAACGGGCATGACATCATCTCGGCCGTGCTCGAGGCGTTCCCAAACCAGACCAAGAAGGGAAGCATCCTTCTCTCGGACAAGTGCTACAACATCACCAACGCCGGTCTTTCGGCGACTTACGACTTCCGTATTTTCGAGTACATCAGCGCCGGGACGTACAGGTACCTCGGCGAGGGCTACCCTTACTCCGGCTACGTAACCTGGAAGGACAAGCGCTGCGGGCTGTGGACCGAGGGCGTGCTGGAGAAGTGGGAGAACTGGCCATTGCGCCGGGGGACCGACCAGAAAACCGCAGCGGCCTGAACTTTACACGAGAGCGCCACAAGCTCCATCGTCGTCGCAGCGTGCCGAAGTGATCAACCGCCGCCCGGCTCTGTCGCTCTCGCCTTGGCCAGCGCGGCGCGGTGGGCGGGGGCGGTGCTCTTTTCTCGCCGAAGCAGAGGATGAGCCATCCCGTCTGCTGCAAGCCGCTCAGCGAGTGCTGTTGGTCAGCGTCACCTCGACGCGGACGTCGTTTTCTGCGGCACGCCGCGAACGCTCTCCGCAAAGAGGCCGCTGACGTAACCCACCGCGGGCACGAACCATTCCTCGCCCGCAACATCGACCGTCGCCGAACGGTCACCAACGCTCACCAGCCCCGATCCCGCCAGCCGCAGATGCAGGCAGTTGCTGAAAGTCCGCCCCGCGACGGTGCACGGGCGGTCGGTGCTCTCGACCGTCTTCGCTATCGGCAACAGCGTTCGCTGGCCGAACTGGTTCGTTTCCCAGGTGGTCTCCCAGACCCCGCCGACGGTCAGCGGCATCTTGAGAATGGTGTTCGGAGGACTCTTGATTTGCGGCTCGGCCGCCTCGCTGTCCTGGTCGGCGATCTCAACAACGCCCCGCTCTGTCGGCGCTGATGAAGCGGAGCCGACGTTGACCCAGCGCTTCCGTTGCCTGCGGCGTCACCGTCTGCCCCGCCACCCTTCGCTCCTGCAGGTTCGTGACTGCGTTGGTTGCCGTTATGGCCTGCCCACTCGCTGGCTGGATGACCATCGCGTACGTCCAGCTTCGCCCCGCGTCGAGCGGGTAGTAGCTGTCCGCCTGCGGCGTGCACGCGGCAACGAATAGCGCCGCTGCTGCCAGCACCGCGCGTCGGCGCTTACCCTGAAGCAGCTGCTCGTTGATGAAGCGCATCGTTGGCCCTCCCCTCTATTTCGTCAGCCATTCCGTTTCGGCGAATCAACAAAAATGCCGTCATCAACTCGATTGTGAAGCCGCCGTTCTGAACCCGCAGTTCGTCACCCTCGGGCTTGTCCAGGCTTGCCCCCGGGGTCCACTAAAGACGTGGATCGTCGCAACAAATGCGGCGATGACGGCGACAAAAAACGGACCGTCAGCGCGCGCCGGGAGAGCGCTTGGCGATCCAGAGAAAGCTTAGATGCGGTGGACTGCTTCGCGGGCGTCCGCCTCCTCGAAAGGACGACTTGCATAATGTCGCTCAACGATAAGGAAGGCGTTTCAGGCCTGATCCGGCTGCTGCCAATAGCCGCTCTTGGCCAGCGCCGCGCGGTGGGCAGCGGCGCTTTGCTCGCCGAAGCAGCAGAGGATGACGCGGGCCGGGTGCTCATGCCGCGCGAGCGTGGCGATGATGGCGCCGACCGCTATCTCCGCCGCCCGGTCGGCAGGAAAGCCGTAGATGCCGGTGCTGATGGCGGGAAAAGCGACCGTAGCAAGGCGATGCTCGGCCGCGATCTCCAGGCAGCGGCGGTAGCAGGAGGCGAGCAGCGCCTCCTCACCCGAGCCGCCGCCGCGCCACACCGGGCCGACCGTGTGGATGACATGGCGGGCGGGGAGGCGGTAGGCCTTGGTGATCTTCGCTCCGCCGGTAGGGCAGCCGCCGAGCGTCCGGCATTCGGCCAGAAGCTCCGGTCCGGCGGCGCGGTGGATGGCCCCATCAACCCCGCCGCCGCCGAGCAGCGACTCGTTCGCCGCATTGACGATGGCGTCGACGCCGAGCCGGGTGATGTCGCCCTCGACGATCTCGACGCGGTCCGCGCTCATTGCCGCCTCCTGCGCGCACCGCCGCAATCGTTCGCGGGCTTCTTCAGCGTGTCCCAGGTGGCGGAGCGGTGCGACCAGGAAGCGCCGGCATCAGCGGCTTCGGGCCGGTGGCGACGATGATCACCTCGCCGGGGATCGTTGACGCTTCGCCCGGCACCTTGGCTTGCAGCTTTAGCGCCCAGCGGCCGGGTTCGCCGAGGTCGGCCCGCAGGCGGTAGACGCCGGGCTCGATCTCGTCCGCCGGCGTCGGATGGGTGACGACATCGGTCATCCCGTCGGGGCTTCTGTCGAGCCGGCTTTCGAAGATGACCGCATTCGCCGCCGGCTTGCCCGTCGGCTTGTGGATCAGGCGGACGTCGATGGCCGCGTCCGGTCCCGCGTCTACCTGCTTGGAAACGGCCTCGAACGCATAGTCCTCGGCCGCGGCAAGGGCCGCCGCCGGAACCAGAATCGCCAGCCCTGCCACCAGGGCCAGGTTGAAAATGGAGCGGGACACGCGACTCCCCTTCAACGGCGCAAGACCCGAGCGCGACCGGCCGACCCCTCCCCGAGTTCGCCAACCCGAGGGGCAACGGCGGCACGATCGGCCGGGGCGCGGGTGAGCCCCTGGTACGTGTCCAGGGGACTCCGCTTAGGTACGTTTACTGGCGGGGCCGGTCCGTGGTGGTCCCCGGTCGATCCATCGTCCGCCGGTCGGTCCGTCGGTGGTCCCCGGTCGATCCACCGTCCCCGGCTGCTCCACGTCGGGGTCGGTGGAGGTGTCGGAGCCGTCGGCGCCCGAACCGCTGCTGCCGCCGCTGCCGCCGCCCGAGCCCCGCACCGGCGCCGCCACTCGCCCCGCCGCCGCCCGAGCCACCGAACCGCCGCCACCCGAACCGCCGCCACCCGAACCGCCGCCGGAGCCGCCACCGCCGCCACCGCCCTGGGCAAGAAGCACGCTCCCCGCCGGGCCGGCGCCGGCGTCCGTACCAGAGCTAGGCGCCGCTTGCGCCGTTGCCGCCGAAACCAGCGTGACCACAGCCACGCCGGCCAGAAGTCGAGACACGCTCATGTTGCTTTCTCCCAGGATGAGGTGTTGAACTTCAAGAGGAACGCGTGGCGAGATGCGGGGTTCCCGTAGCGCGGCAACGGCCGGCGGCGAACGCCGTTCATCGAGGCCGAGGGGCGGCTTCGCCAGGCTGGCCCCCAGACAGCCCAGGAAAAGGCGTTTGCCCTTGGTCGCGCCGGCCATGGGTGTATGGTCCTGCCGGGCGGTCCGCCCGTGGGTGACTTCGGAGATTTGACGTTGGACTTGTGGCATTGCGCTTCGGTCGTCACCGGAGCGGCATCCGGCCTTGGCGCCGAGACGGCCCGCTATCTTACCGAGGCGGGCGCGCGCGTTGCGCTTATCGACATCGATGCGGAGGGCGTGGCCAAGGTGGCGGACGAAGTGGGCGGCCTCGCCATCCCCTGCGACGTCGCCGACGCCGGCGCCGCGGAAACGGCGTTAAAGACGGCCCGCGAGGCCCATGGCGCCGCCCGCGTGCTGGTCAACTGCGTCGGCCGCGCGCATCCGCAGAAGATCGTCGACCACGGCGCGCCGATGCCGCTCGACGACTTCCGTCAGCTCGTCGAGGTCAACCTGATCAGCACCTTCAACATGATGCGCCTGGTCGCGGCGGACATGGCGAAGCTGTCTCCGGGCTCGACCGGCGAGCGCGGCGTCATCATCTCCACCGCGTCGGGCTCGGCCTACGAGGGCGAGAGCGGCGAGGCGGCCTACGCCGCGTCGAAGGGCGGCGTCGTCAGCATGATCCTGCCGGCAGCGCGTGAGCTCGGCGCGCTCGGGATCCGCGTCGTCGGCATCGCCCCGGGCCTGTTCGGAACGCCGACGCTATTCGCCATGGAGAGCAACCTGGACTCCAGGGTCGTCCATTCGATCCCGTTCCCGCACCGCTTCGGCGACCCGGCTGAGTTCGCGATGCTGGTCATGCACGTCATTGCCAACGTCATGATCAACGGCACCGTCCTCAGGCTGGACGGCGGCTACCACCGTTAGGCTCCCGGCCCCGGCGCCGGCCCTCGGACCTTCTGCCGCTCCCCGCAGGCCGCCTGCCGCACCGCGCCGGCCCACGGTCGCCGACGCCGCTCCGCCATGCAGGGCGGGGGCGGGAAAATGCCGCGGCGAGCGGAACACCGGCGGAGCACGCGGGTTGTTGACCGTGCTGGTGCAGCGGCCGGGACATCCGGCGCGATCGAGGCGAATCCCAGGTGAGGACGACACGCACCCCGGCACGCGGGACATCGATCTCGCTCACGCAAGGATGAGTCCGCGCGGGCCCGGTATGCATGCTGGCGGCTCGCGCGGACCTTCGCGATCAATGCAACCGGATCGGAAGGCAAACCACCATGAACGTCCGTTACTTCGCTCTGATCTACGGCATCGTTTTCCTGTTGGTCGGCATTGCCGGCTTCATTCCTGGCTTGGTCACGCCCATGGCGGGCGATCCCGAGTTGGCCGTGGCCGGTAGCTCGGGGCACCTCTTCGGGTTGTTCCCGGTCAACTTCCTGCACAATCTCGTGCACATCGCGTTCGGCATCGCCGGCTTCGTCGCCTACCGGACCTTCTCCAGCGCCCGCCTCTACGCCAAGGTGGTGGCCATCGCTTATGCCGCGTTGATGGTCTTCGGCCTGATCCCGGGCCTGAACACCCTCTTCGGCCTGGTCCCCCTCTATGGGCATGACGTGTGGCTCCACGCCGTGCTTGCACTCGTCGCCGCCTACTTCGGGTTCTTTTCGCGCCCAGCCGAAGAGCACACGGGGGTGACCGGGCGGGTCTGAGTCCACGAACTGGCGAACGAGGGTCGCCCGGCGCGGCGCCGCCTGTCGCCGGCCAGTCCGGCGCCGGCATAAGCGTTCTCTGCAGATTGGCCGGCGGTGCGAGACACCGCCGGCAGCCTGCCGCCGGGGCATGGAAGCGGCGCTCGCCGTCCCCATGCCGGCAGGAAGGATCGCCCTTGCGGCCATTCGGCGCAAAGCCGGGGCTGCTGCCGGAGGCCCGGCCCGCATTTAGCCCGATCCGAACGTGCGACCTGCGGGTATAACCGGAAGCGCTAGATCGCCGCGCGGCCGCCGGCGCGGGCAGCGGCGGAGTGCTAGCTCGGGGCTATCGCGCCTGCCGCCCGGCATTGAGACTTGGAGCGGCGGGATGCACAAGGAACCATGAGGTTGACCAGCGCCCCGATCCTCTACCTCGTCTCCCATGCTTCCGGAGAGCTGGTCGAGCTGCTGGCGCGCAACACCGTCGCCCAGCTCGACGGCGTGTCGATCGACATGCGGCTGTGGAAGATGGTGCGCAACCTCGGCCAGGCCGCGGACATCCTCGGCGTAATCGCCACCCGCCGCGGCTACGTCCTGCACTCGGTCGCCGACCGCGAGGTCCGTGCCGCCCTGGAGGAGGGCTGCGCCCACCTCAACGTGCCCTGCCGCTTCGTCCTCGAGCCGTTCGTCCCCGACCTCGCCGAGTACTACGGTGCGACCATCCGCTTCCGCGCCAGCGCCCGCGACCTGATGGACGAGGACTATTTCCGCCGGGTCGAGGCGATGAAGTACACGCTGAGCCATGACGACGGCGTCGCCGCCGACCATCTCGACGAGGCCGACGTCATCCTGGTCGGCGTGTCGCGGGCGACCAAGACGCCGACCTGCCTCTACCTCGCCTCGCGCGGGATCAAAGCGGCGAACGTGCCGCTCGTCCCGGGCGTGCCGCCGCCAGAAGGGCTGACCAAGGCCCGCAACCCGCTCATCGTCGGGCTCACGGTCAATCCGGCGCACCTGACCCGGGTTCGTGGCGCCCGCCTGCGCATGCTGAGCGAGGAGCGGGCGAGCGATTATGCCGCCGACGAGGCGGTGGAGGCCGAGGTGCGCGAGGCCCGCAGGCTGTTCGCCCGCAACCGCTGGCCAGTCATCGACGTCACCAACCGGCCGATCGAGCAGACGGCGAACAGGATCATGAAGCTCCTCTCCGAGCGCATGACCCGCGCTGATTAGCGGGGTCGTAGGCAGGGACTCTCACTTCACTCCCTGTCCCACGTGCTGCGCCCGCGGCAGAGGGGGCTGTCTTGCTCCTCGCCCGCCCGTGGCGAAGCCCGTGGGAGAGGGGCGCTCCGCGAAGCGGGAGGGTGGCCTGCTAGCGCGCGAAGCCGCCGATGGCAGCAATGCCGGCGGCGCCGGAGCCGGTGAGGCGGCGGGTTCTCGCCGCGGTCATCCCGCCCAGGGCATAAACCGGGATGCGCGTCTTCCGCGTCCAGGCGGCGAAAAGGAGGGACCCCAGCGCCGGGGCGCCCGGGTGGCTTGCCGTCTCGAACACCGGTGCAAGCAGGACGGCATCGACGCCCGCACGCTGCGCCCGGGCGATGGCTCCCGGCGAATGTGCGGCGGCGGTGACGAGCAAGCCCGGCTTGCGCCACAGCCGCCAGCGCCGGTCGCCACTGCGGACAAGCCCTTCCGGCAGGTGCAGGCCTTGAGCGCCAACGGCAAGAGCAAGGCGGGCGTCGCCTGCGACCAGCAGCCGAAGCCGCCGCCTGCGGCACAGCCGGGCGAGGCTTGCGGCACGGGCCGGCCTGTCGGTGGCGTCGTAGTCACGCAAGATCACCGCCGAGCCGCGAGGCAGGGCGGCAATGGCGGCCTCGGGATCGGGAAGGCGGACGCTCTCCACAATGAGGATGCAGACCGGCGGGCCGCTGGCACGCAGGCCGCCACCGCAGCGGCCTTGGAGGCGCCGCGCCGCCTCTGCTAGGCTCGCCAGCGGATGCTCTCCTTCGACACCTTGCAGGGCCTGCCATGAAAGAGGACAGCGGCGTCGATGTGCGCGCCAATCTCGCCGCGGTCAAGCTGGCGATCGCCGAGGCCGCGAAGGCCGACGGTCGGAGCGCCTGCGATGTAACCTTGGTTGCGGTCTCGAAGACGCACGGCCGCGAGCGGATCGAGACGGCCATTGCCGCCGGGCAAAACGTCTTCGGCGAGAACCGGGTGCAGGAAGCCGAAAGCAAGTGGCCGGCGCTGAAGCAGGCCTGGCCGGACGTTCGCCTGCACCTGATCGGGCCCCTCCAGCGCAACAAGGTGCGCCGCGCGGTCCGCCTGTTCGACATCATCGAGGTGATCGACAGCCTGCGCCTTGCCGCTGCGCTGGCCGAGGTCATGGATGAGACGGGGCTCAGGCCCGATCTCCTGATCCAGATCAACACCGGTGAGGAGAAGCAGAAGGCGGGGGTGCTGCCGCTCGAAGCCGATGCGCTGATCCGCGCCTGCGCGGAGGACCTGGCGCTGCCGGTGCGCGGGCTGATGTGCATCCCGCCGGTGGACGAGGAGCCATCGCTGCACTTCGCCCTGCTCCGCGAGATCGCCAGGCGCAACGGGCTATGCGAGCTCAGCATGGGGATGAGCGAGGACTATGGAACCGCCATCCGCTTCGGCGCCACCATCGTCCGCGTCGGCAGCGCCATCTTTGGCGCCCGGCCGTCGCTTGCGGGTTAAGCGGGGCCTGCCTCGATGACGATCCGGTCGCCCGGCGCGCAGTCGCGAAGCAGGGCAAGCAGGTCGGGCAGCGCCAAGGCGACGCACCCGGCGGTTGGGGCGTAACCGGGCCCCGCCACGTGGATGAACACGGCGCTCCCCCGCCCCGGCTCGACGGGTGCGTCATTGTGGCCGATGACGACGATGACGTCGTAGAGGCCGTCGTCGCGCCACAGCGCCTCGTGGGAGAAGACGTGGGGCCGCGTCACCGGCTGGTTGTAGCTGGGATCCACCGGATCGTCCGACAAAGCGTCCGTTGGCCCGATCGCCCGCGCCGGGAGGCCGGTCCGTGGCGGCTCGACCCGGTCGGCGCGATAGAGAACGCGGCGCAAGGCAAAGGCGCCGGCCGGCGTGGCGCCATCGCCCTCACGCTTGTCGGCGCGAATGCCGGCGCGCCCGACGGCACAGCGCGCCCGCCCGCCGGGCCAGGCGAGCCAACCCTCAGGCTCAACCCGGATGTCCATGGTTCGCCCTCACCCGCCCGCCCGCTACGGAGCTCGCTCCGCGATTACCCCTCTCCCGCACGGGGGCCATGCACAAGAGAGGGTCTTAAGGCGCTCCCGCCACTGCAAGACCCTCACCCTCCCGGGGGTGAGGGTGTCGACAGCGTCGCCTCCGGGCTCAGCTAAATCTCGGCTAGAACAGATGGCCGCCGCGGGCGGCCTTGGTGCGCAGGTAGGCGGCGTTGTGCGGGTTGACCGGGAATCGGTGCGGCACCCGTTCAACGACGTCGATGCCATGGCGGACCAGCCCGTCGACCTTGCCGGGGTTGTTGGTGAGCAGCCGGACGCTGGGAAAGCCGAGCTCGCGCAGCATCTGCGCCGCCGGCAGGTATAGCCGCTCGTCGGCCTCAAAGCCGAGCTGCTCATTGGCGTCGACGGTGTCGAAGCCGCGGTCCTGCAGCTCGTAGGCGCGGAGCTTGTTGACCAGGCCGATGCCGCGGCCCTCCTGCGCCAGGTAGAGGAGCAAGCCGCCGCCGGCCCGCGCGATCTCGGCGATGGCGCCGCGGAGCTGGTCGCCGCAGTCGCAGCGGAGGCTGCCGAGCAGATCGCCAGTGAAGCATTCGGAATGCAGCCGGGTCAGCACCGGCCGGTCCGGGCTTGGATCGCCGATGACTAAAGCGAGATGTTCGCAGCCGCCGTCCTTGGGGCGAAAGGCGATCATCAGCGTTTCCTCCGCGCCCTCCAGCGGAACCCGCGCCTGGCCGACCCGGTGCAGCCCGCGGGCGGCGGTGCCGTAGTACTGGAAGACATCGCCGGCATCGACATGCAGCAGGTCGTGGCGGGTGGCCCAGGCCGCCTGATCCTCGGCGGTCGGATCACGCACCTCGGCGACCAGAGCCGCGGGCAACAGCCGGGCGGCCTTCGCCAGCGTCACCGAGGCGCTTTCGCAGCCGTATTCCGCAACCTCCGCGACGCGCAGCTCCTCCCGGCGCGGTAGCGGTGTTTCGAGCAGAGGATCGGCGATCATCTGCACCAGCTCGGGGGACAGGCCGCCGGAGCGCGCGACCGCAACGCGCCTCACCCCGCCACCGGTCAGCCCGAGGACGGCGGCTCGCCTTGCGGTGACGACGACGATCGGCTGCGCCTGGGCGATCTCGGCCAGCCGCTTCAGTGTCGCCTCGCTCACGCCTTCGCTCGCCTGGGTGAGCGTTGCCACCCCGCTGCCGCCACTGACGAGGACGGCGCGGCCGCGGCGCAGCTCGGAAAGCGACCCGCTCGACGGACAGCAACGACAACGGCTCCCGCGTCGCCGGGATCTGCACCAGATGAGGAAACGGCCGGATCGCCATACCATGCTCCGATGGAGGCACGACGGCTGCGACGATAGCTCCGCCAGCGCGGGCGCGCAAAGCGCTAATCGCCACCTCGCCCGCCGCGGCAGCGTGCGGTGGCCCGAGGCGCCGGGACTACGCGGCGCCGGATTGTAAAATGCGCACCCGCCGGTATTGTGCAAGCGCGCAAAGAAGCCGCGGCCAGGAGCGGACAAGGGTCGTGACCGTCGCCAAGCATGTTCTGATCGTCGACGACGACGAGACGCTGCGCGAGCTTCTCGCCGAGCAACTGCGCCTGCACGAGGAATTCTCGCCAAGAGGCGCCGCCACCGGCCGTGAGGGCCTGGAGCTTGCCAGAACCGAGCCCTTCGACGTCATCATCCTCGACGTTGGCCTGCCCGACATGGACGGGCGTGAGCTCTGCCGGCTGCTGCGCAAGGGCGGGGTGAAGGCGCCGATCATCATGCTCACCGGCGCCGATACCGATGCCGACACCATCCTCGGCCTCGACTCCGGCGCCAACGACTACGTCACCAAGCCGTTCCGTCTCGGGCGTGCTACTGGCGCGGCTGCGCGCCCAGCTGCGCCAGCACGAAGAAACCGACGACGCCGTGTTCGCCATCGGCCCGTACGCGTTCAAGCCGAGCGCCAAGCTGCTGGTGGAGACGACGACCAACAAGAAGATCCGCCTCACCGACAAGGAGACGGCGATCCTCAAGTTCCTCTATCGCGCCGGCAGTCGCGTCATCAGCCGCAGCGTCCTCTTGGACGAGGTGTGGGGCTACAACGCCGCCGCCGCCACGCATACGCTCGAGACGCACGTCTACCGGCTGCGGCAGAAGATCGAACCCAACCCGCAGCAGGCGCGGATCCTCGTGACCGAGGCCGGGGGCTATCGGCTCGTGCCCTAGGGCAGAACGGCAGAGAAGCAGCAACATAGAAAGAAGGGCGCCGGAGCGGCAGGCAGATGCGGTTAAATGAACACCTCTGTTCTGGATAACCGCGCGGCTCAGCGGTTCCGCTTGCAGCCAGGCAAAAAAAGCGCCCGGTCAGGGGGGTCAACCGGGCGCTTCAGCTTCCTTGCTGGAAGCTTTCGGATGGCAGGGGAACCATCCGTGATGGCCGGTGTCCGAAGACCCCGACCATTCCATAACGTCTAAATTGGTTCTCGGCCGTGATACGGCCAATGCGCCGGTTGCATAGCATACATGCGCGGGGCGCATACCTAGCGGCCTCACTCGGGGAAGTCAGGCGGCCTGCCTCGCGGGTCGATGAAGCGGAAGAGCTCGGGATCAAGCCGTATTCCCGTCTCGATCTCCGAGAGCGACACCGTCGTCGCCACCCCCTGAGCGTCGACCACCCGCCATTGCTTCAACTCCAGCGGGGTTTCCGAGAAGGCAAGCGTCAGGCTGCCGTCGGCGGGGCTGGCGGTGCGGACGACGGTGATCCGGATCACCCCGGCGGCCCGGCTGAAGTCGGTGATGGTCAACCCGCCGCCGTCGAGGTCGATCTTGTCCTCGACCAGGATGCCGGCCGGCGTCGAGCCCAGCGGCAGGTAGCTGATCTGGTTGAGCTTGCGGTCGTGGTAGATCAGCCAGGTGCCGTCGGCGACGATGAGGACCGGCACCGGCGCGTCGTACGCGATGCGCATCCGCCCGGGCCGCTGCAGGACGACCGAGCCCTCCGCCGTCTCGCCCGTCGAGGCCGCCTGCAGGAAGCGCGCGCGCATGGTGCGCACGCCGTTGAAGTACGCCTCGATGCGGCCGACGAGGGCGCGCTCCGGCGGCGTCAGCCGAGCCGGCTCCGGCGCCGCGGCGAGGCCGGGCCCGGCGGCAGCGACGGCGGCAAAGAACATCATGGCGGCGGCGACCAGCCGGATGGCTGCCGCATTCCAACAAGGGCGATGGGTCAATCGGCGCGCTCGCCGAGGAGGACCTCGCGCCGGCCGACGCGGTCGGCCTTGCTGACCAGCCCCTGCGCCTCCATCCGCTCGATCAGCCGGGCTGCGCGGTTGTAGCCGATCTGCAGCCGGCGCTGGACGTAGCTGGTCGAGGCTTTGCCGTCGCGGGCGATCAGCGCCACCGCCTCCTCGTACAGCTCGTCCTCTTCCGGATCGCCGCCGGTGTCGAGGACGGTATCGACCTCCTCTTCCTCCTCGGTGACCTCGGGGATGTACTGCGGCGCGCCCTGGCTCTTGAGGAAGCGCACCACCGTCTCGACCTCGCCGTCGCTGACGAACGGCCCGTGCACCCGGGTCACCCGGCCGCCGGTCGCCATGAACAGCATGTCGCCCTGGCCGAGGAGCTGCTCGGCGCCCTGCTCGCCGAGGATGGTGCGGCTGTCGATCTTGGAGGTGACCTGGAAGCTCACCCGCGTCGGGAAGTTGGCCTTGATCGTGCCGGTGATGACGTCGACCGAGGGCCGCTGCGTCGCCATGATCAGGTGGATGCCGGCGGCGCGGGCCATCTGCGACAGCCGCTGCACCGCCGCCTCGATGTCCTTGCCGGCGACCAGCATCAGGTCGGCCATCTCGTCGACGACGACGACGATGAGCGGCAGCGGCTCCAGATCGAGGGGATGCTCCTCGAACACCGGCTGGCTGTCCTCGTCGAAGCCGGTCTGCACCCGCCGCTTGAGCTGCTCGCCCTTGCGCCGGGCCTCGGCGATGCGGGCGTTGTAGCCGGCGATGCTGCGCACGCCGAGGTGCGACATCGCCCGGTAGCGCTCCTCCATCTCGCGCACGGTCCACTTCAACGCCACCACCGCCTTCGACGGCTCGGTCACGACCGGGCTCAGAAGGTGCGGGATGCCGTCGTAGACCGAGAGCTCCAGCATCTTCGGGTCGATGAGGATGAGTTTGCAGGTCTCGGTGGTGTGCTGATAGAGCAGCGACAGGATCATGGCGTTGATCGCCACCGACTTGCCGGAGCCGGTGGTGCCGGCGATGAGCAGGTGCGGCATGCGGGCGAGATCGACCAGCACCGGCGCGCCGCCGATGTCCTTGCCCAGCGCCAGCGCCAGCCGGCCGCCGGTGCGCTCGAAGGCTTCGGAGGCGAGCAGCTCGCGCAGGCCCACGCCCTCGCGGCGGAGGTTCGGCAGCTCGATGCCGATGACGTTGCGCCCCGGCACCACCGCCACGCGCGCGGACACCGCGCTCATCGACCGGGCGATATCGTCGGCGAGGCCGATGACGCGGGAGCTCTTCGTTCCCGGCGCCGGCTCCAGCTCGTAGAGGGTGATCACCGGCCCGGGCCTGACCTTCACGATCTCGCCGCGGACGCCGAAGTCCTCGAGCACCGTCGCGAGCAACCGGGCGTTCTCCTCCAGGCTGCTGCGGCTCAAAGCATCGCTGCCCTGGGAGGGCGCCGGCGGATGGAGCAGATCGAGCGGCGGCAGAAGCCCGTGCTCTTCGGCGGCAAAGGGCAGCCGGCCCTGGCTTTCCTGAGCGACCTTCCGCCCCTGGCGGACCCGCGGCTGCTTCGGCGCGACGATCGCTGCCTCCGGGCCGGCCGCACCGTTGCTCGTGAGCCTCACCCTGTCCTCCTCGGCGCCGGCGCGGCTGGCGGCGCGTGGAGCGCGGCCGGCGGCACGGGCGAACGGGACCGAGGCGAAGCGAGCGGCGATCCGGCTCGCCCGGCCGGCGGCGCCGCCGAGGCCGATGAACAGCGACTTCGCCCCGATTCCCAAGGCGCCGACGTCGCCGCGGCTGATCCCCAGGCCAAAGGCGGTGGCCAGCAGCGCCAGGACCGCCGCCAGCGTCGCAACCAGCGCCGGCGCAAGCCCGGTGGCGGCGGCGATCTCGGTGAGCAGGACGGCGCCGACCAAGCCCGCCGGGGCCGGCGCTGTGCGGCCAGGAACCCGCCGGGATCGCTGCCAGAGCCACGCCGGCGGTCAGCATCGCCAGCAGCAGCACCGCGAGCAGCAGCCAGCCGCGCCCGGGCCAGCTCTTGCTCATCACCTTCCAGCCCCAGACGAGGAGGGCCAGAACCGGCAGCGCCGCGGCGGCGCCAATGCTGCCGATCATCACGTCGGCGAAGTAGGAGCCGGGCAGGCCGAGGGCGTTGGCGGGAAGGGCGGCGGTGGCATGGTTGAGGGACGGATCCGCCGGGTTGAAGGTGACCAGCGCCGTCAGCAGCAGGCCGCCGATGAAAACCAGGGCGAGCCCGGCGGCCTCGCTCAGCCGGCGTTTGATGTAGTCGACCGCGCCGTCGGGCAGGACCGCCAGCGTTTCCTCGCGGATCATCGGTTCGCTCACCCGCTCAGTTCTCGAAGGGTTCGCATTTATAGTGTTTTAAGAAGCCTTCTTAAAGCATCTTCGGTGGCGGCGAGGTCGTCGATCAGGGCGACACGGATGTACGGCCGGCCGGGATTGGCGCCGGTTTCGTCGTCCTGGGCGAGGTAGCCGCCGGGCAGGACCCGCACCGCCGCGTCCCGCCATAGCTTCAGCGCCGCGGCCTCGCCGTCGCCGACGTCGAGCCAGAGGAAAAAACCGCCGGTCGGGCGGTAGAAGCCGAAGCGGCCGTCAAGGAGCCGTTCCGCCAGGTCGAGCTTGGCGCGGTAGAGGCGGCGGTTTGCTTCCACATGCTCGTCGTCGCGCCAAAGCGCAGCGGAGCTTGCGAGAATCGGCAGGCCAACCGAGGCTCCGGCGAAGCTCCGCAGCTTGCGGAAGTCGCCGATCAGCGCCGGGTCGCCGGCGACGAAGCCGGAGCGTATGCCGGGGACGCTGGAGCGCTTCGACAGCGAGTGGAAGACGACGACGTTGGCGAACACCCCGTTGCCCTCGTCGCCGAGCGCGGCACAGGCGGCCAAGGCCCCAGGCGGCGGCTCGCGGTCATAGATCTCGGCGTAGCACTCGTCGACGACGAGGACGAAGCCGTGACGGCGGGCCAGCGCGATCGCACGGCGGAGATAACCCAGATCCGCGACCGCGCCCTGCGGGTTGGCGGGCGAGCACAGGTAGAACAGGGCGGTGCGCTGGAGGACGGAAGGATCGATGGCGTCGAGGTCGGGCAGGAACCCGGTCGCCGGCCCCGCGTCCAGGTAGACGGCGGCGGCGGCGTGCATTAAGGCAGCCCCCTGGTAGACTTGGTAGAACGGGTTGGGGATCAGGACAACCGGCGCGCCCGGGCCCTTCCGCCTGGGCAGGGCGACAGCGCCAATGAGGTAGAGCCCCTCGCGGCTGCCGGCTATCGGCAGGAGCTGGTCGTCCGGCGCAAGCAGTCCGTGCGGCAGGCCGAAGCGGCGGCCAAGCCAGCCGGCGACCGCCTCGCGAAATTCTGGCGTTCCGTCGATGGGCGGATAGCGGCCCCAGCCAGCGGCCTCCCGGCTCAGGATTTCGGCGACCATCGGCGGCGGCGGATGCCGCGGCTCGCCCACCGACAGCACCCGCGGCTCCAGGCCCCGTGGCGGCTGAACGGCCTCGAGGAGGCGGCGGAGGCGATCGAAGGGATAGGCGGTCAGCGAGGCGAGGTGGGGGTTCAGCATCGGGGCCGAGGGTAGCGGCGGCGCGTGCCTGCCTCAAGCAGTGGCCGCAGCCGGCGGTGCCAAAAAAAGTGGCCGGAGGACCAAGCCTCCGGCCGATACCGCTCGGGTTGCAGCGGAAGAGGAGGAGAAAGCCGGCTAGACCACCCTCTCGCCGTGGAGCGCCAGGTCGAGGCCGGAGATCTCAGTCTCCTGGTCGACCCTGAGCCCGATCACCAGGTCGATGAGCTTGAGCAGGATGTAGCTGACGACCGCGCAGTAGACGACGGTGACCAGGATGCCCTTGAGCTGCAGCCACACCTGCATCGCGTTGCCCTCAATCAGGCCGGGCGTGCCGCCGATGGCCTCGACCGCGAAGACGCCGGTGAGCAGCGCGCCGACGATGCCGCCAACGCCGTGCACGCCGAAGGCATCGAGGCTGTCGTCATAGCCCAGCGCCGGCTTGAGCCAGACCGCTCCCCAAAAGCACGCGATGCCGGCGGTGAAGCCGATGATCAGAGCGCCGGAGGGGCCGACGAAGCCAGCCGCCGGGGTGATGGCGACGAGGCCGCCGACGGCGCCGGAGACGATGCCCAGCACCGTCGGCTTCTTGCGCACGATCCACTCGAGGAACATCCACGACATCGCCGCCGTGGCGCTGGCGATCTGGGTCACGGCCATGGCCATGCCGGCGGATCCGTTGGCGGCCAAAGCCGAGCCGGCGTTGAAGCCGAACCAGCCGACCCAGAGCAGCGAGGCGCCGATCAGGCTCAGCACCAGGTTGTGCGGCTCCATGTTCTCGGTGCCGAAGCCGCGCCTGCGGCCGATGACGATGCAGGTGACCAGCCCGGCGACGCCGGCGTTGATGTGGACGACCGTACCGCCGGCGAAGTCGAGGACGCCGTCGGAGCCGAGGAAGCCGCCGCCCCAGACCCAGTGGCACACCGGCGCGTAGACCAGGAGCACCCACAGGCCCATGAACCACAGCATGGCCGAGAACTTCATGCGGTCGGCGAAGGCGCCGGTGATCAGCGCCGGGGTGATGATCGCGAAGGTAAGCTGGAAGATGATGAACACGCTTTCCGGGATGGTCTTGCTCAGCGTGTCGGTGCCGAGCCCGGCGAGCAGGATCCGCTCGAACCCGCCGATATAGGCGTTGAGGTTGCCGCCGTCGCCGAACGCGAGGCTGTAGCCGACGACGGTCCAGAGGATCGTGACCAGGCAGCAGATGGCGAAGCTCTGCATCGCGGTCGCGAGCACGTTCTTCTTTCGCACCATACCGGCGTAGAACAGCGCCAGCCCGGGGATGGTCATCAGCAGCACCAGCGCCGTCGACGTCAGCATCCAGGCGGTATCGCCGCTATCGAGCACGACCTCCTCGACGACCTCTTCGACCACCGCGGCATCCTGCGCCAGGGCAGCGCCGGCAACGGCGAGAAGCGATATGGCCGCCAGGGCCAGGCCTGTGGGCAGTTTCTTCAACAAACTCATGTGCACGGCTCTCCTAGGGCATAGTTTCGTCGGCCACCGCCAGGGCGGTCCCGTGTTGCTTGACGGGTCAGGGTGGTCCGGCGCCCGCCTGCGCTCTTCCTGACCACCGAGGCGAACTCAAACTCCGTGCCAACCGCAACCCCAGACCGGTGATCGCGTGCGGCAGACCGCGCGTCTCCGGTTGCGCGGCCTGGCACTGGCGGCCGCGGACCGGGAGAATGCTCAAGCACCGTGCAGCAGATGCGACTTTGCCCGATTGTTGGGCACGACCGCAGGTCGTGGCCGGGGGCCGAGGAACCGTGTGACGGGAAGAAATGGTAATCGCTCAGCGCCGGCGAGCGGCGCGCGGAGCTCGACGTCATCGCTTCAGCGCTACGGGCGGTTCCAGGGACGGCCGGAACAAGTTACAACAAGTCCCAACATGTCACAACAAGTCCGGCCGTGACGGCAAAAGGATGTTGGCACAGCACTGCGTCATGGCCTCATGTTGACCACTCGTTGCGGCCATCCACGAAAACCGTCGTCGCGTGCAAGGAGTCCACGGCCCGTACGGCTGCCGGCAAGCCTCAGGCGGGTGGCCCTTCGCACGCGGGAGCAGGGGGCAGAGCGGCTGAATCTCCGCCTTACCAGCCCTCGCCCGCTAAGGGTGGGAGAGTGGGGGCAGGCGGGGCGGGCGGGTAAGAGAGGCCCGCGGTGCGGGCGGGTGAGGGCGTCGGCCTGCCCGCCCCGAAGGAGCGCTGCTGTTGCTTGGCCCGCGCCCTACAAGGCGCTGGCGTCGGTGTCGCCGGTGCGGATGCGGATGGCCTTGGAAACCTCGAGGATGAAGATCTTGCCGTCGCCGATCTTGTCGGTCCGCGCCGCGTTCAGGATCGCGTCGGCCACACCCTCGGCCATGTCGTCGGTGACGACGACCTCGATCTTGACCTTGGGCAGGAACTGAACCGTGTACTCGGCGCCGCGATAGATTTCGGTCTGCCCCTTCTGCCGCCCGAACCCCTTGACCTCGGTGACAGTCATGCCCTGCACGCCGAGAGACGTCAGCGCCTGGCGGACGTCCTCGAGCTTGAAGGGCTTAATGATCGCCGAAATGAGCTTCATCATCCTGATCCCTCTCTGGGCGCGACGTCACCAACCGACGGCGCGCCTGCGGTCGCGCACATAGCATAGCCGGCCGCTCCACCGCCAGAACCCATGGCATGGCGATCCGGACGCCGTGAATGCGCTGCGCGGCTTTCACGAACCGTGCCACCCGGCGGCGGTTGCCGAGAAAACCGCGGACAGCCGGCGGCGGCGCCGTATATTGAGCCAAAGGAAATACTGCCGGTCCTGGCCCGGCGTCGAAGTGGCCCCATCCGGAGGATCCATGACCATCATCTCGCCGCCGCCCTCGAGCCTGGACGCAACCACCGACGTCGTCATCGTCGGTGGCGGCCTGGTCGGCGGCACGCTCGCCTGTGCACTGGCGGAAGGCGGCCTTGCCACGGTCGTGGTCGAGGCCGGAACAGTGGCGGCCGCCCTCGACGAGCGCTTCGACGGCCGCGCCTCGGCGATCTCGCTCACCTCCCGCCGCCTGCTGGAAGCAATCCAGCTCTGGCCGGGCATGGCCGGAGAGGCGACGCCGATGCGCGAGATCCGGGTCAGCGAGGGCGCCTCGCCGCTGCATCTGCACTACGACCACCGCGACGTCGGCGACGAGCCCTTCGGCCACATGGTCGAGAACCGGCATTACCGCCGGGCCCTCTATGCCCGCATCGGCGAACTTGAGGCCGTGACCTTCCTGGCGCCGGCACGCGCGGCCTCGGTGGAGCGCCGCGAGGCAGACGTCTTGGTGCTGCTCGAGGGCGGCGGGCGGATCCGGGCGCCGCTGGTCATCGGCGCCGAGGGCCGCAATTCGCGCCTGCGCGAGGAGGCCGGCATCCGGGTGAGCGGCTGGTCCTATCGCCAGGTCGGCATCGTCTGTGCCGTCGATCATGAACGCCCCCACGGCTTCATCGCCCATGAGCGGTTCCTGCCGGCGGGCCCCTTCGCCATTCTTCCGCTCAAGGGCAACCGCTCGTCCATCGTCTGGACCGAGCGGGCCGAACGGGCGCCGGCGATCATGGCGCTGGACGATGCCGGATTTGCCGCCGAGGTCGCGCGGCGCTTCGGCGACTTCCTCGGCACGCTTTCGATCGTCGGCCCGCGCTGGTCCTATCCGCTATCGCTGCAGTTCGCCGAGAAGGCGATCGCGCCACGCCTGGCGCTGGTCGGCGATGCCATCCACGCCATGCACCCGATCGCCGGGCAGGGCCTGAACATGGGGTTGCGCGACGTCGCCGCGCTCGGCGAGGTGCTGGGCGAGGCCCGCAGGCTGGGGCTGGACCTCGGCGCCGCCGACGTCCTCGCCCGCTACCAGCGCTGGCGGCGGTTCGACAACACGCTGATGCTGGCCCTGACCGACGGGCTCAACCGGCTGTTCGAGATCGACTCAGGTCCGGTCAGGCTCGCCCGCGACGTAGGCCTGGCCGCCGTCAACGTTCTGCCGCCGGTGAAACGCTTCTTCATGCGCCACGCCATGGGCATGGTCGGCGACTTGCCGCGGCTGATGCGCGGCGCGTGAGCCGATGAAGCCGTAGGGCGGCCCAGGCGAGGCGGGACCCGTTAGCTGTTCATCGCCTCGAAGAACTCGCTGTTGCTCTTCGACTGACGCAGCTTGTCCAACATGAACTCCATGGCGTCGACGACGCCCATGGGCATCAGCACCCGGCGCAAGACCCACATCTTCGACAGCGTCGACTTGTCGACCAGCAACTCCTCCTTGCGGGTGCCCGAGCGGGTGATGTCGATGCTGGGCCAGGTGCGCTTGTCGGCGAGCTTGCGGTCGAGAATGATCTCCGAATTGCCGGTGCCCTTGAACTCCTCGAAGATCACCTCGTCCATCCGCGAGCCGGTGTCGATCAGCGCAGTGGAGATGATCGTGAGCGAGCCACCCTCCTCGATGCAACGAGCGGCGCCGAAGAACCGCTTCGGCCGCTGCAGGGCATTGGCGTCGACGCCGCCGGTCAAGACCTTGCCCGACGACGGCACGACGGTGTTGTAGGCCCGCGCCAGCCGGGTGATGGAGTCGAGTAGGATGACGACGTCGCGCTTGTGCTCGACCAGCCGCTTCGCCTTCTCGATGACCATCTCGGCAACCTGGACGTGGCGGGCGGCCGGCTCGTCGAAGGTCGAGCTGATCACCTCGCCCTTGACCGAGCGGGCCATGTCGGTGACCTCCTCCGGCCGCTCGTCGATCAGGAGCACAATCAGGTAGCACTCGGGGTGGTTGGCGGCGATGGCGTGGGCAACGTTCTGCAACATCACCGTCTTGCCGGTGCGCGGCGGCGCCACGATCAGCGCCCGCTGGCCCTTGCCGATCGGGGTGATCAGATCGACGACACGGCAGGTCAGATCCTTGCGTTCGCCGCCCTCGATCTCCATGACCAGCCGCTCTTGCGGATAGAGCGGGGTGAGGTTGTCGAAGTTGATGCGATGGCGGACCTCGGACGGGTCGCCGAAGTTGATCCGGGTTACCCGGAGCAGGGCGAAGTAGCGTTCGCCGTCCTTGGGCGAGCGGATCTCTCCCTCGACGGTGTCGCCGTTGCGCAGGCCGAAGCGGCGCACCTGGCTGGGTGAAACGTAAATGTCATCGGGCCCCGGCAGGTAGTTCGCTTCCGGCGAGCGGAGGAAGCCGAAGCCGTCCTGAAGGATCTCCAGGACGCCGTCGCCGAAGATGGCGACCTCGTTTTCCGCCATCTGCTTCAGGATGGCGAACATCATCTCCTGCTTGCGCAGCGAGCTGGCGTTCTCGACCTTCAGCTGCTCGGCATAGCTGAGAAGCTCCGCCGGGGGCTTGGACTTCAGTTCCTTCAAATTCATCGGTGGTGACGCTTCTTCGTGGGGATGGAAGGGGGGAGGCCAGAGCCATGGAACGCGCAAGGGGCGGGCCATTGCGGATGGCGAGCTGCCAGCGGCAACCGGCCGAGCCAGAACGGACGCTTCTTCGAGATCTCGGCGAGGGGCGGAAGGCTGAAACAAGACTAAGCTAGCAGCAGAATGGATCAAGTCTCGCGGGCATGTCAAACGGAGTTTAGCGGTAGGGGTTGCACTTTGGCCGGGAGCAGGCGGGGCCGCGCGGCCTTTCCGCTTGCCGGCGTCGCCGGCGCTATCGTCGCGTTCGTCAGAACGGCTTCAGCACGGCGAGGATGACGATCCCGATCATCAGCACCGTCGGGACCTCGTTCATGACCCGGTAGAAGGTCTCCGAGTGCGCGTTGCGGTCGAACGCGAAGTCCTTGCGCCACTTCGCCATGTAGCCGTGCATGGCGGCCAGGGCGACGACCAGGGCGAGCTTGGCGTGCAGCCAGCCCATGCTCCAGGCCTCGGCGCCGAGATACCAGATCAGGATCCCGCCGAAGAGGAAGGTCGCGATCATCGCCGGGTTCATGATCGCGCGCAGCAGCCGGCGCTCCATCACCTTGAAGGTTTCCGAGGCCTCCGAGCCCACGGCTTGCTTGCAATGGTAGACGTAGAGCCGGGGCAGGTAGAGCAGCCCGGCCATCCAGGCAATGAAGCTGATGACGTGCAGCGCCCGCGCCCAGAGGTATCCGTCCATGTCCGCCTCCTACGCTCCCGCCGCCGCCGGGGAGCGGCAGGGGCAGCATCGCCATCCGTCGCCGCAGATCCGGCCGCGCCGTCGCCGCTGGCGACGCCGCTTCGGCGTTCTAGCGCACCGCTCACCAGCTCGGCCAGCCCCTCGATGAACGCCGGCGTTGTTCCGACCGTCGGCACCCGGATGTAGTTGGCAATGCCGTGCTCGCCGGCGAACTTGCGGTACTCGATGTCGAGCTCGACCAGGGTCTCCGAATGCTCGGAGACGAAGGCGATGGGGATGACGATGGCGGTGGCGACGCCGTCTTTGGCCGCCCGGGCAAGCTCCTCCTCGGTGGAGGGGCCGATCCACCTCAGCGGCCCGACACGGCTCTGATAGCAGATGGCGTGGTCGAGACCGGGATCGGCGAGCTCCGCCATCACCGCCGCGACCGTCGCCTCCACCTGCCACTGGTAGGGGTCGCCGCGGGCGATCACCCGCTCGGGCAAGCCATGGGCGGAAAACAGCAGGCGAAAGCGGCCGCCATTCGCCCGCGCCGCGGCAACCGCCGTGCCGACATGCCCGGCCACGGCAGCGACGAAACCCGCCTCGGCCGGGTAGCAGCAGACCGCCCGCGTCGGCGCGCTCACGCCGGCGGCCGCCGCGGCCTCGTCCCAGGCGGCGAGCGACGATCCCGTCGTCGTCGACGAGTACTGCGGATAGAGCGGCAGCAGGACGATCTCGTCCGGCCGCCACTCCGCCACGGCCCGCGCCGCTGCGTCCGTCATGGGATGCCAGTAGCGCATGGCGACGAACGACCGCGCCTGGAGGCCGCGCCCGGCCAAAGCTGCCGCCAGCGCCGCACCCTGCTCCTCGGTAAGCGCCAGCAGGGGCGAACCGCCGCCGATCTGGGCATAGATCTCGCGCGCGACCGGCCCCCGCCGGCGGGCGATGAGCTTCGCCAGCGGCCGGCGGAGCAGCGCCGGCAGGCCGATGATGGCGGGATCGGAGAACAGGTTGGCGAGGAACGGCTGCACCGCCTCCAGCCGGTCCGGCCCGCCGAGGTTGAACAGCACGACGGCAACCCGCCCGCTCATGGCCGCACCCAGGTGCGGACCAGCTCGGCGATGCGGCCGATGTGCTCGGGCGGGGTGTCCGGCAGTACCCCGTGGCCAAGGTTGAAGATGAACCGGTCGGGGCCAAGGATGGAGAGGATCCGCTGCGTCTCCGCCTCCAGGGCGTCGCCGCCGGCGACCGCAAGCAGGTTATCCAGGTTGCCCTGCAGGGTGCAGCCGGGCTTCAGCGCCGACGCCGCCCATTCGGCCGGAACCCCGGCGTCCAGCCCGACCGCATCGACGCCGGTCTCGCGCACGTAGGTTTGGTAGAGAATGCCGGCGGCACGGGGAAAGCCGATGATCGGCACCTCGGGCGCGTGCGCCTTCAGCCGGCTGACAATGGCCGCGGTCGGCGCGATGACGAGGCCGCGAAATTGCGTCTCCGCCAGCAGCCCAGCCCAGCTGTCGAAGAGCTGGACCACCTCGGCGCCGTGGTCGATCTGGCGGCAGAGGCAATGCGCGATCGCATCGACGAGCACGGACATCAACCGCCCGAAGCTCTCCGGCTCCCGCCACGCCCAGGCCCGGGCGCGCTCGCCGGCGGTGCCGCCCTGACCCTCGATCATGTAGAGCGCCAGCGTCCACGGCGCGCCGGCAAAGCCGATCAGGCCCGTCTCGCCGGGAATGGCTTTGGCCAGGCCAGAGACGGCGGCGTAGACCGGGTCGAGCCGTTCATCGAGCCGGGTGATGTCGAGCACCGGGATCTCGTCCGCGTGGCGGAGCGGTTCGAGCACCGGGCCCTGACCCTCGACGAAGCGCACGCTGCGCCCGAGCGCGTCGGGGACGACCAGAATGTCGCTGAACAGGATCGCCGCGTCCATGCGGTAGCGGCGCAGCGGCTGCATCGCCGCCTCGATGCAGAGCGCGGGCGTGTAGCAGAAGCTGAGGAAGTTCGGGCTCTCCCGGCGGAGCCGCTGGTACTCCGGCAGGTAGCGCCCGGCCTGGCGGAGGAACCAGAACGGCGGCCGATCCGCCGGCTCGTCGGTGAAGGCGCGCAGCAGGCGCTTGCTCAGCGGATCGTCCTTCCGGGTTGCGTTTTCAACAGTCGCAGCGGCGCTCACAACAAAACACTTCTTTTAAGAGAAAAGGTAGCTGTTGTAGTAGGGCCAGGGAGAGTCGGGGATTAAGCGGCTGTGGATGAGAAAGAGGGTCGGGACCGGAACGGGTTCGGTCGCACCCGTCGGATGTGGGCAAAGCGATGGCGTCAGGCCAGAGGCCGTTGATGATGAAGCCGATGCTGGTTCAACAGAAAGCTGGGGATATGTCCGAAGCGGCACACCTCTTCGCGTCTCTGGCCGCCACCGGTCGGGGTTATGAACAGCCGGACAAGAGCTGCGCAACAAGCAGCTTCGCCGGCCTATCGGCATGACCGCATCCGAGCGCTCCAATCCATCCACAGCCCGGCGGTTGTTTTTCCCGCACATCGGTGGCGAGTACGGAGGCGGCGGGCGCGTGGATGTGGTGAGCCCTGAGCCGGCCCAGACAGCAGCCGGGACAGCGGCCCAGACTGGCCCGGAGGACGCGCGCGAGGCCGCAGCGCCGGCGCGGCTGTTGCCGGGGCCGATCGTGCTGGCATCGGCCAGCCGAACGCGGCGCCGGCTGCTTGATCAGGCCGGCATCGTCTATCTTGCCGACGCGGCGGATCTCGACGAGGGGGCGCTCAGGGCGGATGCGCGCGAGCGTGGCGAGGATGCCGAGGCCGCGGCGATGGCGCTTGCCGCCGCCAAGGCCGTGGCCATCGCCCGGCGCCGGCCGGAGGCCGTGGTCGTCGGCGCCGACCAGATCCTCGAGTGCGGCGGCGCCTGGTTCGAGAAGCCGAACGACCTTGCCACCGCCCGCTCGGCGCTGCTTGCCTTGCGCGACCGCCGCCACCGGCTGGTCTCGGGCGTCGCCGTGGCGCAAGCGGGCCACTGTCACTGGCGCCATGTCGATGTCGCGACCATGACCATGCGACCGTTCTCGCAAGCCTTCCTGGCTCACTACCTGGAGACCGCCGCCACCGATGCGCTGGACACCGTCGCCGGCTATCGCTTCGAGGGGCCAGGCGTGCAGCTCTTCTCGGCGACGGAAGGCGACATCTTCACCATCCTCGGCTTGCCGCTGCTCGCGCTGTTCGCCTACTTGCGCGACCAGGGCATCCTGCCTGCCTGAGGGCGATGGGGGCGCCGCGCCCGGAAGCCAATGCGCGGCCGGCACTGACCGGCGCGGCCCGAGTTGCCGGCGTCATCGGCTGGCCCATTGCGCATTCGCTGTCGCCCAGGCTGCACGGCTTCTGGCTCAGACGCTATGGCATCGACGGCGCCTACGTGCCGATGGCGGTCCGCCCCGGCGCTTTGGGCAGGGCGCTGAGCGGCCTCACCGCCCTCGGCTTCGCCGGCGCCAACGTCACCATCCCGCACAAGGAGGAGGCCTGCGCCATGGTCGACGAGGTCTCCGTCCTCGCTCAGCGGATCGGCGCGGTCAACACCATCGTCGTCCGCCCCGACGGCCGCCTGTTTGGAACCAACACCGACGCCTTCGGCTTCGTAGCCAACCTGGAGGCGGGCTGTCCCGGCTGGCGGGCGGATGCGGGTCCGGCGGTGCTGTTGGGCGCCGGCGGCGCGGCCAGGGCCATCGCCGTGGCGCTGCTGGATGCCGGCGTTCCGGCCCTGATCCTCGTCAACCGCGACCGAGGCCGCGCCGAACGCCTGGCCGCCGACCTCGGCCACGTCGCTGTCGTCCATGTGCAGCCGTGGTCCGCGCGCGCCGAAGCCCTTGCCGGCGCCGCCCTGCTGGTCAATGCCACGAGCCTCGGCATGACCGGCAAGCCGGCGCTGGACCTCGACCTCGCTGCCCTGCCCGCCGACGCGGTGGTCAGCGACATCGTCTACGTGCCCCTGACGACACCGCTGCTCGCTGCGGCCGCGGCGCGGGGCAACTCCACCGTCGACGGCCTCGGCATGCTGCTGCACCAGGCGCGCCCGGCGTTCCAGGCCTGGTTCGGGATCGATCCGGAGGTGACGGCGGAGCTCCGCCGTCACGTCGAGCAGGGGCTGGCTCAATCGTGATCGTGCTCGGTCTGACCGGCTCTATCGCCATGGGCAAGTCGACCGCGGCGGGCATGTTCCGCCGGCTCGGCGTGCCGGTCTGGGATGCCGACCAGGTCGTCCATGCCCTGTTCGCCTGGGGCGGCGCGGCGGTCGGTGCCGTCGGCGCGGCCTTTCCTGGCGTCGTTAGCAACGGCGCCGTCGACCGCGGGGCGCTGGGAGCACGGGTCTTCGGCGATGCGGCGGCGCTCGCCCGGCTGGAGCGCATCGTCCACCCGCTGGTCTACGCCGACCAGCACCGCTTCCTCGCCCGCGCCCGCCGGGCCCGCCGCCCCATCGTCGTCCTCGACGTGCCGCTCTTGTTCGAAAGCGGCGGCGAGCGGGCTTGCGATGCGGTCGCCGTGGTTTCCGCGCCGGCGCTAGTTCAGCGCCAGCGTTTGCGCCAGCGCCCCGGCATGGCCGAGGCACGGATCGACGCCGTCCTCGCCCGGCAGATGCCGGATGCGGAGAAGCGCCGGCGCGCCGACTTCGTCATCCCGACGGGCCTCGGCCGGGCCTGTTCGATGCGGGCAATTGCAGGTATCGTGGCGACGCTCAGCCGCCGGACGTGCCAGGGGAAGAGCCAGGGGAAGAGGCTTTATGCGCGAGGTTGTTCTCGATACCGAAACCACGGGCATTGACCCGGCCGAGGGGCACCGGGTCGTCGAGATCGGCTGCGTCGAGCTGGTCAACCACGTTCCGACGGGGCGGGTCTTCCACACCTACGTCAATCCCGAGCGGCCGATGCCGACCGGGCGCCTTCGAGGTCCACGGCCTGACCGACGCCTTCCTCGCCGAGAAGCCGTGCTTTCCGGCGGTCGCCGACAGCCTGCTGGAGTTCATTGGCGACGCCCCGCTCATCATCCACAACGCGGCCTTCGACGTCGGCTTCCTCAACGCCGAGCTCGGGCGCTGCGGCCGCACCGTCCTGCCCGAGCAGCGGGCGATCTGCACCCTGACCCGAGCGCGGCAGATGTTTCCGGGCGCGCCCGCGAGCCTCGATGCGCTCTGCCGCCGTTACGAGATCGACCTCTCCGACCGGGCTCTGCACGGGGCGCTGAAGGACGCGCAACTTCTCGCCGCGGTCTACCTCGAGCTCGTCGGCGGTCGCCAGCCGGCGCTGATGCTGGCGATCGGGTCGCGGCGGAAAGCTTTGGCCGGAGTGGCGCCTGCCCGTCGCACGCCGATCCTGATCGAGCCGTCCGCCGAGGAGGAAGAGGCGCACGCGGCGTTTGTTGCCCGCCTGCCCAAGGCCTTGTGGCTGGAGCTCGTTCCACCGCCGGCCATGGCCGAACGGGCCGCAGAGGCCTGAGGCACGCTTCAGCACGGCCGGGTCTGAAAGTCTCACCCTCACCCTCACCTTCCCGCTTCGCGAGACCCTAACCCTCCCGCGGTGCGGGCCCTTCCTCTCCGACGCTTCGCGCGGGCGAGGGCAAGTAGGTCGGCATGTTGCCGATGTTCTCCCTCTCCCGCGCGCCGGAAGCGCAAGTGGGAGAGGGTTGGGGTGACGGCATCGCCAGTGTATCGTCCGCTCGTGGTACAGGCCGGCGGCGCAAGCTCAGAGGCGCTGGCGGACGATGGTCTCGATCTCGGCGTCGGTGAGCACGATGGGGTTGGTCTTCATCGAGCTGCCGCGGCTTTCGGCCACGACTCTGGCGACGTCGGCTGCCCCCATGGCAAAGGCCGAGAGCCGCGGCAAGGCCAGCTTCGCTGTCCACGCCGCCAGAGTCTCGACCAGCGCCGCGAGCCGCTCCTCCGCGGCCGCGTGCGGCTGACCCGATAGCAGTCCGCCGACCTTGGCGTACTTCTCCAGGGCCGTGGCGTCCGGATCGCGGGCCTGCAGCGCCCGAATGTTGACCGCCGTCGCCGCCGCGACCAGCGTGCCGCAGCAGACCCCGTGGGGGATGGGGAAGAAGGCGCCGAGCGGCGAGGCGAGGCCGTGGACCGAGCCCAGGCCCGTCTGCGCCAGGCAGATCCCGGAGAGCAGCGACGCGTAGGCGACGGCGGAGCGCCCGGCTGCGGCTTCGGGCTCCTCGTCGCGCCAGGCGGCGAAGAAGCCGTCGCGAAAGGCGTCCATCCCCGACCAGGCGAGCGCGTCGGTCATGGGATTGGCCTTGATCGAGACGTAGCTTTCGAGAAGCTGGGTGAAGGCGTCCATGCCGTTGGCGGCGATGATCTCCCGCGGGCAGCCGGCAAGAAGCTCCGGATCGACGATGGCGACGCGGGCGACGAGCGCCTCGTCGCGGAACGACTTCTTGAAGCCGCCGTGGCCGCGCCGGCTGAGCACGGCGTTCTTGGTCGCCTCGCTGCCGGTGCCGGCGGTGGTGGGCACGGCGACGAAGGGTACGGCCGGGCCGACGTAGGGCCGCTCGATCGCCTAAGCCCTCCAGGTGCTCGACCACCGAATGCGCATGCGGCAGCATCCCGGCGATGGCCTTGGCGGCATCCAGCGCACTGCCGCCGCCGATGCCGGCGACCACCTCGATCCCGGAGCGTGCGAAGGCGGCCACCGCGTCGTCGACCAGCTCCGGCGACGGCTCGCCGTCGATGGCGACGTGCTGCCAGACGATCCCCTGCCCGCCAGCGCCTTGCCGAGCTTCTGCCAGTGCGACGAGGCGGCGAACGAGCGGGCGCCGGTGACAACCAGGGCGCGGGCTGCCGAAGGCGCGCATCTCTGCCGGCAGCGACGCCAGGCTGCCGGCGCCGAACACGATGCGCGGCAGCCTGGCAATGGAGAAGGAAGTGATCGTCTTCACCGTTTCCAAGCCTTCTTGCCGAACGTATTTCTACGCGTTGTTGTCAGGGGAAGAACTTAGCTCCGAGCCCGAAAGCCCCGCCAACGACGGTCACAGCGGCCCCCAAGGCGGCCCAGAAATGAACCGGACGCAGGGTACCTAGCAATTCCCCCACGGTCATGTCTGCCGGCATGGGCTTCTTCGCACTGGACTTCGGCTCTCTCCGACGAACCTTTTCCTTCCAATCGGCCAAGACCCCCTTGAACTCAGCGCTTTGCAGTGCGACTGGATCGGGGTCAACCCACTGCACATACCAATCATAACCCCACTCCAGCAGCCCTTCGCTCTTCAAGCCGTGCTCCACGATGACGAGCAAAGGGTGTCCGCGAGCGCACCTGGCTCCAAGGCGTGGGAAGCCTGACGTCTCTGATCCGACTTTCCTGGGGTCCCCCGCGCTTCTGGAACCCATCCGGGAAAAACGTCCGCTCAAGCGCTATCACAACGGTTCCGGAACATTTATCCATAAGCTCGGTCACGGTCTTTAGGGGCGCGTCGGAGCTAAAGGTGTTTCGACCGACCGCGTGGGGAACCAAGCCCTCGCTGCGCAGGCGATCCTCGACGGCGCGCACAAACGCCTCCTGGCGGTCATTGGCCGTGGCACCCACGCTGATGAAGACGTGTAACGCGTCCATTCCACTTATCCCCCGGGATAGAGGCCGAGGTACGGGATTCCCTGTCGCGGCTTCGCCATCATCTTCGCCACCGTGTCCCGCCAGGTCGCGTAGTGCGCCGTCTCCTTGTGCGCGGCAGCGTCGGCGGCGCTCGCGTAAGCTTCGTAGAGGACGAACTCGGTCGTCTCGTTCGGGTCCTGGAGCACGTCAAAGCGGCGGTTGCCGGGCTCGCGCACCGAGGCTTCGTGGTTGGTCCGGGTCGCTTCGATGAAGGCATCGACGCACTCCGGCTTGACCGTTACCTTGACCAGGGTCACGTGCATGACCGGCTCCTCCCCGACACTGTTTTCTCGATCTTGCGGGCCGGGCTCCGCCGCCGTCAAGGCGCCCGTCCCCGCGCAACCAGCCTGCGTAATGAAGCTCTCCGACTTCGATTTCGACCTGCCCGCGTCCGCCATCGCCCAGCATCCGGCCCTGCCGCGTGATGCTGCCCGCATGCTCGTGGTCGGCGGAAGCCTGGACGATCGAACCGTTCGCGACCTCCCCGAGCTGCTCGTGCCCGGTGACCTGCTCGTCTGCAACGACACGAAGGTGATCCCGGCGCGGCTGTTCGGCCGGCGCGGTGAGTTGGCGGTGGAAGCGACGCTGATCGAAGATCTGGATGGTGGCCGCTGGCGGGCGATGGCCCGGCCGGGGCGGCGGTTGCGGCTCGGGCAGAAGCTCGACTTCGCCGGCGGACTGGCGGCCGAGGTCGCTCGTAAGGACGACGACGGCACCGTCATCCTCGCCTTCGCGTGCACCGGCGCCAACCTGGCCGCGGCGCTGGAGGCGCATGGGCGGATGCCGCTGCCGCCCTACATCAAGCGCCCGCACGGTGGCGACGTCCGCGACAGCGACAACTACCAAACCATCTTCGCCGCTCGTCCCGGCGCCGTCGCCGCGCCCACCGCGGGGCTGCACTTCACCCCGGCGTTGCTCCAAGCCCTCGATGCCCGTGGCGTCGAGCGGACGATGGTGACCCTGCACGTCGGCGCCGGAACCTTCCTGCCGGTGAAGACGGAGCGGATCGCCGACCACGTGATGCACGCCGAAGCCGGCGAGCTTTCCGCCGGCGCCACGGCCGTCGTGAACGCCGCGAAGGCCGAAGGCAGGCGCATTGTCTGCGTCGGCACCACCTCGCTGCGGCTGCTGGAAGCGGCGGCCGACGCGGATGGCCATCTCCAACCGTTTGCCGGCGCCGTCGACCTGTTCATCACCCCGGGCTACCGCTGGAAGGTCGCGGACGTTCTCCTCACCAACTTCCATCTGCCGCGCTCCACCCTGTTCATGCTGGTCTCAGCCTTTGCCGGAACCGAGCGGATGCAGGCGGCCTATGCCCATGCCGCTGGGCCGGGGCTACCGCTTCTACTCGTATGGCGACTGCTGCCTCTTGCACCGGGTCGCGTCCGCGTGAGAGCCCCAGGAACGGGCTTCGCGCTGCTCGCGGCCGATGGCGCGGCCCGCCTCGGCCGGCTGCAGACGGCGCACGGCAGTATCGAGACGCCGGCGTTCATGCCGGTCGGCACCGCCGCGACGGTGAAGGCGATGCTGCCGGAGATGGTCGCCGGCACCGGTGCCGAGATCATCCTTGCCAACACCTACCACCTGATGCTCCGCCCCGGCGCCGAGCGCGTCGCCCGCCTCGGCGGGTTGCACCGGTTCATGAACTGGCCCGGGCCGATCCTCACCGACTCCGGCGGCTTCCAGGTGATGTCGCTGGCGCAGCTGCGCAGCATCGACGACGCCGGCGTCGCCTTTCGCTCCCATATCGACGGCAGCCGCCATCTGCTCACGCCCGAGCGGGCGGTCGCGATCCAGTACGATCTCGATGCCGACATCACCATGGTTCTGGATGAGTGCCCCCGCTTCGGAGCGGAACCAGACGAGATCGCCAAGGCCATGCGCCGGTCGCTGCTGTGGGCCGGCCGTTGCCGCGAGACCTTCGTGCCCCGCCCCGGCTATGGCCTGTTCGGGATCGTCCAGGGCGGGGTGTCGGAGGCGTTGCGGGCAGAGTGCGCCAGGAAGCTTACGCGTATCGGCTTCGACGGCTATGCCCTCGGCGGCCTGGCCGTCGGCGAGGGCCAGGGGCGGATGTTCCAGGTGATCGAGGCGACACTGCCGCACCTGCCGGCGGCTCGCCCGCGCTATCTCATGGGCGTCGGCAAGCCGGCGGATCTGGTCGGCGCGGTGGCGCGGGGCATCGACATGTTCGACTGCGTTCTGCCGACCCGGTCGGGCCGCACCGGCCAGGCCTTCACCCGCTTCGGGCCGCTGAACCTGCGCAACGCCTGCCACGCCGAGGACCCGCGGCCGCTGGACGAGAGCCTCGACTGCCCCGCCAGCCGCGACTACAGCCGCGCCTACCTGCACCACCTGGTGCGCGCCGGCGAGATCCTGGGCGCGATGCTGCTGACCTGGCACAACCTCGCCTACTACCAGAGGCTGATGGCCGGGATGCGCAGGGCCATCGAGGACGGCGGCTTCGCCGACTTCGCGCAGGCCTTCGCCGAGGATCAGTCGGGGCCGGCAACGTAGGGCGGGTTAGATCTGCGGCCCCTCGAGCCGCTTATTCGTCACCCCCGGACTTGTTCCGGGGGCGTCCACTGAAGGCCTAGATGGCCGTGGCAAGCTGGCCATGACGCCCGGAAAACCACCTGCTCGCGGTTCCGCGCAGATCAGTCACCGCGCTGGGCGACGGCGCGAGCCCCCGCCGCCGCCGCCATCGGCGCCCCGCCGTCGACCTTGACCCGGGCGGCCGGGGCGGCGCCGTCCTTGTCCGTGCCGAAGTAGATGGTCCGGTGCGGGAAGGGCATCTCGATCCCCAGCGCGTCGAACCGCTTCTTCATCCGCCGGTTAAACTCTCGGCCGACGGCCCACTGCTTGATCGGCGTGGTCTTAATCCTCGCCTTCAGGATCACCGCCGAGTCGACGAAGGCATCCACCCCAAGCACCTCGATCGGCTCCAGGATGAACGGGCCGAGCTCCGGCTCGCGGCGCAGCTCCTCGACGATCTCGGTGCAGACGGCCGCGACCTCGTCGGTGTCCTCGCGGTAGGCGACGGCGATGTCGAGCAGGTAGTAGGAAAAGTCCTTGGTCATGTTGGTGACGGTGTCGACCGAGCTGAACGGGATCGTGTGGACGTTGCCGGAGAGATCGCGCAACCGGATCGAGCGGATCGACAGGTCCTCGACCACGCCGCCGATGCCGGCGACGGTGACCACGTCGCCCACCGCCAGCGCGTCCTCGATCAGCAGGAAGGCGCCGGTGATGATGTCCTTGACCAGGGTCTGGGCGCCGAAGCCTACCGCCAGGCCGACGATACCGGCGCCGGCCAGCAGCGGGCCGATGTTGACCCCGAGCTCGGCCAACGCCACCAGTGCGACCATCACCGTCAGCACGGCGAACAGCGCCTTGCGCATCAGCGGCAGCAGCGTCCGCAGCCGGGCGACCCGGTGAGCCGAGCCGGGTCCGCCACCGTCGCCGACCCCGGCAAGCCGGCTCTCGATGGCGACGTTGGCGAGCTCCCAGAGCAAGACCGCGCCGGCGGCGACGATGGCGATGCTGATGACGCCGCCGATGACGCGGCTGCCGGCGGGCTGGCTCAACCAGCCGAGGACGTCCGCGCCCCAGGCGGCAAGGATGGCCAACGCGGCGATGGCGAGCACGACGACGCGCAGGCCGGCGTGGACATAGGGCAGGTACTGGTTGGCCCGGTCTTGAAGCTGCGGATACCGCCGCTCCTCGGCCGCCGTGGTGCCGAGCCCGTGCTCCAGGGCGCGGCGCAGGCCTTGGAGGAGCAGGAAGGAGAGGGCGACGACGACGGCGGTCACAGCGGTTGCCCGGGCGAGGTAGGCAAAGCCATGCTCGATCTCCCAGGCCCAGACGACGAAGGCGCCGATGAGGTAGACGACGGCGACCAGGTGCCAGACGGCGGCAAAACCACGCCGCAGCGGCGCCGCGGAGAAGCGTCGCGGTTCCGCCCGATCCGCGCCCATCAGCCAGCCGGCGACCCTGGCGCGGTTCTGCAGGATTAAGACGATGGCGAGACCGGTGAGGATCGCGCCGAGGAGCTTGGCCAGGCCCTCGAAGCTTGCCCGCGGCAGGCCGAGCAGCAGCGCCGCCTCGATGAAAAAATAGCCGATGACGCCGACGTTGACGAAGCGCCGCGCCCACGTCTGCAGGTACCTGGCGCCCCGGTCGCTGCACGGCAGGACGCGCAGGTCCGGCCGGCGGGGCGCGGAGAAGACGCGGGCCGCGGAGAGGATGGCGCGGGCGGTGACGTAGGCGACCAGGAACCGCAGCGCGATGGCTCCCACCGGCGCGTCGGGGCGGAAGACGATGAAGGCGCCGTAACCGGCGGCGGCGAAACCCAGCAGCGGGACCAGGTCGAGCACGGCAAGGCCGAGGAGCGGCGGCAGACGCCGGCCGATGCCGGCACCCTCGGGTGCGGAGAGCCGCCGGCGCACGCCTGAGAGCAGCGCCCAGATGAGGAGCTCGGCGCTCCAGGCGGCGGCGAGGATGACCGCGAGCGCGCCGAGCTGGGCGAGGAGCCGTGCCCGGGCGTCGGCGTCGCGGGCAAGCCGGGCGAACCAATCCGCCACCCCCGGAACGCCACCCACCTCGTTGACGATGCCGTCCAGCATGGCCTGTCCCGAGATGGCCGTCTTCTCGGCGGCGGCGATGAGCCGGTCGCTGAGGCTGCGCTGCTGTTCCGCCTCGCTGGCGCGGCGCGCCTCGATAAGGCCGCGGATCGTCGCCAGAAGCTCGGTGCGCTTGCCCTCGTCGGAGATCGTCGCCGCCAGCGCCTCCAGCTCGGCGGCCTGAGGCAAGCTTGCTGGCTGAGCCGCACCCGGCGCGTCCTGCGCTGCGCCGGGCTCGCCGCGGAGCAACAGTGCACAGACTATCGCCGCGGCAAGCAGAAGCGCGCGGCTAAGGCCGCGACCGAGGCGTGGCGAACGGGGCGCTGCGCGGTGGGTCATCGACTGCCTCCCACTTGCCAAGGGCCGTGACGGGGATGAAAGTGGATTGAAATCAGCCGGGGCGCCCGGAGTATGAGCGGGCGGGGACGACATGCCGATCACTCTCTATCACAATCCGCGCTGCAGCAAATCCCGGGCGGCGCTGGCGCTTCTCGAAGAGCGCGGGGTCCGGCCGAGGATCGTTGAGTACCTGAAGACGCCGCCGGACGCCGCCGAACTGGCGCGGATCCTGTCGCTGCTGGGGATGCGGCCGCGCGAGCTGTTGCGGCCGAAGGAGGCGCGGGAGGCGGGTGTCGATCCGGGGCTCGATGACGCCGCGCTGATCGCCGCCATGGTGGCTAATCCGGCGGTGATCGAGCGGCCGATCGCGCTCAGCGAGGACGGCGCCCGCCTCGGCCGGCCGCCGGACCGCGTGCTCGAGCTTCTGTCTGATTGAGGTCCGAACAAGGGCCGCCGGCGGGTGGCCGGGCGGTGCGTCAGCAGCGTCTGGCCGAACGCCGGGGGATGGTCTAGGGTGCGGTATGTCTATGATTAACTTCCGGTTGGGCCCGCCTTGGGCTCGTTTCGCCGGCGCCGCCTCGGCGGCGCTTGTGCTTGCGGCGTCGGCGGGAAAGCTTGCCGCTGCGCCTGTCGGCTATGTGTATTACCTGCAGACCTTCGGCGACTGGACCGTGACCTGCGGCCGCGACGAATCCTCGGGGCGCGACAACTGCACGCTCAGCGCACCGCCGCCCGATAGGCACGGCGACAGCCAGATCGAGATTGGCAACGGCCAGGGCGACAACGATGCCATCATCGTCCGTGTCCGCGGCGCGCTGATGCAGGAATCGCCGCTCTACCTGCGGGTGGACGCCAAGTCCCCGCATCAGACGCAGCCAAACCGCTTTGGCGAGGGCCGCTGGAACGGCGACGAGGCTGAGACGATCATCGCCGAGCTGAACTCGGGACAGCGGGCGGTCGTGCGCTCGTTCGCCGGTCCGCCGCCGTCGCCGCGCGATGCCTTCTTCTCCCTGGATCGGTTCGATGAGGCCCTGACCGACTTCGACAGGAGGACCAGCGGCAAGCCGGCGGCCGAAACGGCGCAGGCGACGGCGCCGGAGCAGACGGCATCGACCGACGTTCCGACGGCGCCGCCAGCGGTTGCGCCACCGCCACCGGAGCAGACGCAGCCCACGGCAGAACCGGAGCCGGAGGAGCCGCAGCCCGCGGCAGAACCGGCGGCCGGCGAGCAGAGGGAGCCGCAGCCCCAGCCGCAGCTGGCCCCGAACCCGACGCAGCGGCCCGGCTCGACCAGCGGGGCGGTGACGATCCTCGACGAGAGCCGCATCGGCCGGGCCAGGCTCACGAGCAACGTCGTCAACCGCGAACCGGTCGATGAGCTGGGCGCTACAATGGACATTCCTGCCGCGGGCCAGAAAGCCGTCTTCTTCTTCACCGAGGTCCGGGGCATGGCCGGGCGGAACGTCACGCATCGCTGGTTACGCGACGGCAACGTCATGGCCAGCGTGCCGTTTCCGATCGGCAGCGACCGCTGGCGGGTCTACTCAAGGAAGGTGATCGGGGGCAACGAGACAGGCTCCTGGACGGTGATCGCCGTCGGATCCGACGGGGGCGAGCTTGCCCGGGCGGCATTCACGGTGGAGTGACGGCCGGCGCCTGCGGCTCGCGTCGAACGCAGGAGGGCATCATGGCACGACCAGCAACAGGTTTGAGCCGCCGCGCCGTCGTCTCCTCGGCGGCAACAGCGTTCGCGCTGTTGCCTCTCCCCGGCCTCGGCGCCGGGCTTGTAGCGACGCCACGGCAGACGGCGGGTCCGTTCTATCCTCAGGTCAAGCCGCTGGACAGCGACGCCGATCTGGTTCGCGTCGCCGGTCAGGCGGAGCCGGCGGCCGGCATCCTCACCGATGTCCTTGGCCGCGTGTTGGATCCCGCGGGCAAGCCCGTGGCTGATGCGCTGGTGGAGATCTGGCAGTGCGACGCCTTCGGCCACTACCACCATCGCCTTGATGCCGCCCGCCGCGGCGGGCGCGCCGATCCAGGCTTCCAAGGGTATGGCCGAACCGTCACCGCAGCGGACGGCGGCTATCGCTTTCGCACCATCCGACCCGTCGCCTACCCCGGGCGCACGCCGCACATCCACTTCGCCGTCGCTGCGCCGGGCTTCTCGCTGACGACGCAGATGTACGTCGCCGGCGAGGCCTTGAACGAGACCGACTTCATCCTGAGCCGGATCCGCGATCCGGAGGAGCGGGCGCGAGTGATTGTGCCGCTGGAGCCGGCCGGCGCTGGCGGGACCGGGGGCCTGGTCGGCGTCTTCGACATCGTCCTCGGCGCATGACAAGCGAGCCGCCGCCGAACGCTGCCGGCGCTGCCAGCGGCGGCCGGCCGGCGGCTGAAACGCGCCACCCGGCGCAAGATCATCTACGCCGCCGTGGCGCTGGCGCTGGCCGTGGTTCCGACGGCCCTGGTTCTGGCGCTCACCTACTGGCAGGCGGCCAGCCAGGCACGGGCGAGGCTGGGCGACGTGGCGGAGGCCACGGCCGAACGTGTGCGCACGGTGCTGTGGGCGGCGGAGGGCGCGCTCGTCGCGGTTCACCACCTTGCCGCCGAGGAGGGCTGCAGCGGCCGGCTCGTTTCATCCTTCGCGGCGGCTGCCACCGCGCATGACTGGATCCGGGCGCTCGCCTTCGTCGATCGCGACGGCCGGCTTGCCTGCACCTCCTATGGCGCCTTCGACCCGCCGATCCCGGTGCGCGAAGTCGACGTCCAGCTGCTCGGTCCGGAGGGTTGGGCGGTGCGCTTCAGCCGCCCGGTGGACATGGCCTACCTGCCGGGCAACTCCATCCTCGCCGTCCACCGGCTCGACCGCGGCCGCAACGCGGGCTCGTCCGTCATCGCCGCCATCGCTCCGTCCGAGCTGCTGGCGGCAAGCGATGCCAGTGGTTTGGGCGCCGCCGGCAGGATCGAGGTGTCCATCGACGGGACCGTGCTGGCGGAGGATGTCGAGGATCGCGCGGCTGCGGCGCGGCCCCGGGCTGCTGGAAACGCGCTCTGTCGCTCCTTTCGATGTGTCGGTGCAAGCCAGCGCCGGGGACGACTGGGCGTTCTCCGACTGGCGGCGGGCCGCCGGCATCGCGGTTGCGGCCGGCGCGTTCGCCGCCGTCGCCTTCGTGGCCGCGGCGCTGCGCATGGCCGGCCGGCGGGCATCGCATGCGCGACGACCTGCGCGACGCGCTGGAGAACGGCGAGCTCGCCGTCCATTACCAGCCGGTGATCGACCTCAAGCGCAGTCGCTGCGTCGGCGCCGAGGCGTTGATCCGCTGGACCCCGGCTTCCGGCGCCGTGGTCTCCCCGGACGTCTTCATCCAGCTCGCCGAGGACACCGGCGACATCGTGCCGATGACCCGCTGGCTGATGCGCAAGGTGGGCGAGGAGATGGGCGAACGGCTGCGCATCGACGAGAATTTCCACATCGCCGTTAACCTGGCGCCGGTGCACTTCAACGACGGCCGCATCTCCGCTGCAGCGGATGCCTTCGAGGTCGCCGCCCGATCCGGCTTCCCCCTCGGCCGGCTGCAGTTCGAGATCACCGAGCGCGCCCTGGTCGACGAACGTCGCTGCAGAGAGGTGATCGCCGCGCTCAGCAACCAGGGCAATCGCGTCTCCATCGACGACTTCGGCACCGGCTACTCGAGCCTCGCCTATGTCGGCAACTTCCGGGTCGACGCGCTGAAGATCGACAAGGCCTTCGTCAAGACCATCGGCACCGGGGCGGCCTCCGCCGGGCTCGCCGACATCATCGTCGACATGGCCAAGGCGCTCGGGCTGAAGGTCGTGGCCGAAGGGGTTGAGACCGAAGCGCAGGCCGAACACCTGCGCCAGCGCGGCGTGCAGTACGCCCAGGGCTGGCTCTACTCCAAGCCGCTGCCAGCCGGCGAGTTCCTCGCCTTCGTCGACCGCTTCAACGCTGGTGGACTTGTCCCGGGTGCTACTTAGGGCGTGGATCGCCGCAACACGTGTGGCGATGAGGGGGTGGTAGCGTGGGGGAGGGCGCCGTTTCCTCTCCTTCGTCACCCGCGGGCTTGTCCCGCGGGTCCACGTGACCGCCGCGAGGAATGCGGCGATGGAGGCGGAAAGCCGATCGTCATCGCCAGCCGCAGCAGGTACCGCCGCCATTCGGCGGGATACGCCTGCGGCTATCCCTACATGACTGCCTCGCAACGGCGGCATGGTTCTATACCGGAGATGGACCGCTTTAGAGCAGCGTTATCCCTCCTCGCCGTGCCGGCCGATGGTGACGTCGCGGTGGACCTGCACCGACATGATCAGGCCGAAGCCGATCATGATGGTAACCGCCGCGGTGCCGCCGTAGGAGATCAGCGGCAGCGGGACGCCGACCACCGGGATCAGCCCCATGACCATCGCCATGTTGATGAAGACGTAGAGAAAGAACGTCATAGTGACGCCGACGACGAGCAGCCGGGCGAACTGGTTGCGCGCGGAAAGCGCGATGGTGAAGCAGTAGGCCAGGATCAGGGCGTAAAGGACGACCAGGGCGACGGCGCCGACGAGCCCCATCTCCTCGGCGAACATGGTGAAGATGAAGTCGGTCTGCTTCTCGGGCAGGAAGTTGAGGTGGCTCTGGCTGCCCTGGAGGAAGCCCTTGCCGAACACGCCGCCGGAGCCGAGCGCGATCTTCGACTGCAGGATGTGGTAGCCCGAGCCCAGCGGGTCGGTCGCCGGATCGAGGAAGGTGAGCACCCGCTGGCGCTGGTAATCGTGAAGGAACTGCCAGGCGATCGGGCGCAGCGGCCGCGCCGGCGCCGGCGACGACGGCGAACATCCACAGCCGCACGCCAGCGGTGAAGAAGACGACGCCGCTGGAGGCCAGCAGCATCACGCGCGGTGCCGAGGTCCGGCTGCTTCAGGACCAGCGCCGCCGGCGCCCCCACCATCGCCAGCGGCACCACCAGCTTCAGCGGCCGGCCGATCTCGTCGGCGCCGATGCCGTGGAAGTAGCGGGCCAGCGCCACGCACCAGCGCCACCTTCATCAGCTCCGACGGCTGCAGCTTGATGACGCCGAGGTCGATCCAGCGCTGCGCGCCCATGCCGATGGAGCCGGCCACCTCCACCGCCGCCAGCAGCACCAGCGCGACGGCATAGAAGACATAGGCGTAGCGCAGCCACAGGCGCACGTCGGTGAGCGCGACGGCGACCAGGAACCCGAGCCCCATGGCGAAGCGGGCGCAATGGCGCACGGCCCAGGGCTGGATGCTGCCGTTGGCGGCCGAGTAGAGCATGGCGGCGCCGATGGCGCCGACGATGCAGAGCAGCAGCAGGAACGACCAGTGGATCCGGCGGAGCTTGACTGCCAGCGGCAGATGATGGGCGGGGCTCTCGCCGATGTTCATTCCGGGCTCAGACCTGCCCACCGGCGCGGCCCAGGCCCCGCATCGCCGTCCCGGCCCGCGGCGGGGGGTTGTCGGCGATCTCGGCCTGCGGACGCATCTGCGCGGCGAGGATGATGTCGCGGGCGATGGGCGCAGCGACCGCGGAGCCGCCGCCGCCATGCTCGACCAGCACCGCCACCGCGTAGCGAGGCGCATGAACCGGGGCGTAGCCGATGAACAGCGCATGGTCGCGCCGCTCCCACGGCAGGTCCTCGTTGCGGATGACGCCGGCGGCGCGCTCGGCCTTGCTGATGCGGCGGACCTGGGAGGTGCCGGTCTTGCCGGCCATCTCCATCCCCACCTCGCGGATGGCAGATCGTTGTGCGGTGCCCGGGCGACGACGTCGATCATCCCGTCTTGCACCACTCTCAGGTGCTGCGGGTTCAGCCCGAGGCCGGGAGCCGGGACTGCGGCAAACTGTGTCTCGCCCTTCGGCTTCACCCTGTCGATGAGGCGCGGCACGATCTGCAGCCCACCGCTGGCGATGCGCGCGGTCATCACCGCCAGCTGAAGCGGGCTCGCGAGCACGAAGCCCTGGCCGATGCCGGCGATCAGGGTTTCGCCCTTCTGCCAGGGCACGCCGATGGTGGCGAGCTTCCACGCCTGGGTCGGCATCAACCCGCGGCGTTCGCCGGAGAGGCCGAGCCCCGATGGCTCGCCGAGCCCCAGCCGGTGCGCCATCGCCGCGATATTGTCGATCCCGCAGCGCCTGGCCGCCTCGTAGAAGAAGACGTCGCAGGACTGCGAAAGCGCAGCGCGCAGGTTCAGGGTGCCGTGGCCGCCCTTCTTCCAGCAGTGGAACCTGGCGTTGCCGAGCCCAATGTGCCCGCCGCAGCTTACCCTCGTCTCGGTGGTGATCGCGCCCGCCTGCAGCGCCGCCAGCGCGGTGACCGGCTTGAAGGTCGAGCCGGGGGCGTAGAGCCCGGCGATGGCCTTGTTCGTCAGCGGCGCCTTCGGGTCGGAGATCAGCGCCCGCCACTCTGCGTGCTTGAGCCCGCGGTTGAAGGCGCTGGGGTCGAAGCCCGGGCAGGAGGCCAGCGCCAGGACGTCGCCGGTCAGTACGTCGAGAAGCACCACCGCCCCGCTCTGCCCAGCCAGGGCAAGGCTGTCGTAGGCGATCTTCTGCAGCTCCAGGTCGAGGGTCAGGTTGATGTCGGCGCCGGGCTCACCCTCGTCGCGGGCAAGTTCACGGATGACCCGGCCGACGGCGTTGACCTCCACCTCCGACTTCCCGCTCTTGCCGCGCAGGAGCAGGTCGCAGCTCTGCTCGACGCCGGACTTGCCGATGCGAAAGCCCGGCACCTCGAGCAGCGGGTCGCCCGTGAGATCGCGCTCCGAAACGGCTGCCACGTAGCCGAGCAGGTGCGCCACGGCCGGGCCATGCGGGTACTCGCGGCTCTGGCCCTCCTCGATGCTGACGCCCGGAAGGTCGGGGGCATTGACCGCGATCCGCGCCACCTCGTCCCAGGACAGGTCCTCGCGCACGGTGACCGGGACGAACTTCCGCTTCTTCCGCACCTCCGTGAGGATCCGCCGCCGCTCGCCCTCGTCCAGCGCGATGAGCCGGGCGAAAACATCGAGCAGCGCCTCGACGTTCCGGGCCTGCTCGGCGACCAGAACGGCGCGGAAGTTCTTGCGGTTGATCGCGAGCGGCCGGCCGAAGCGGTCGTAGATCTTGCCCCGCGGTGGCGCCAGCAGGCGCATGCTGATCCGATTGTCGTCGGCGAGCGTGGTGTAGCGCTCCGCCTGGACCACCTGCAGCCAGTAGAGCCGGGCGCAGAGCAGGGACAACAGGGTGCCTTGGGAGCCGCCGAGAAGGACGGCCCGGCGGGTGAAGAGCTTGGTCCGGTCGTTGTCTCGGTTCATCTCAAACGGGTTGGACCAGCGACAGGTGGCAGAACAGCAGGAGGCGGAAGACCAGCGGGTAGGCGACAACTGTCATCAGCGTCTGAAACAGCAGCCCCCAGGGATCGACCGGCGCCGTGTAGAAGATCGAGGTCAGCAGCCAGACCAGGACGCAGCCCGCAATGGCAACGACGGAAAACCCGACCCAGTTGAGAATGAAGGTCTTGTCGATGAGGAAGCGGCGCTGCCGGTTCAGGATCGCGTGCGCCAGGGCCATCATGCCGGCATGTGCCCCCAGCGGGGCACCCGAGACCACGTCGTAGAGCAGGCCCAGGGCGAAGACGAGCGGCGCCGGCATCAGATCCGGCCGGTAGAGGGTCCAATAGTAGATCGAGGCAAAGGCAAGGAGCGGTTCGAGCACCTGGACGTGGACCCCGTTCACCGGGATCGAGCCCAGCAGCATGAGGATCACCGTCATCCCCGCGGGCACGCTCGCCCGCGCCGCCGCTTCGATCCTGAGCGAGACGATGTTTGTCACCGGGCCGCGCTCCCAGCCGGCAATGCAGCCGCCGCGGTCGTCGCCGCCGCCCCGGCCTCCCGCGCCTCGTCGATGATCCCCTGCAGGCCGAAGTCGACGATGCGGACGTGTTCGATGGGGGTGGCGTCGGTGAAGAGCCGCACCCGGATGGCGTTCTCGTCGATGGAGGCGATGGTTCCGACGGGGAGGTCGCCGGGGAAGGCGTCGCCGTCGCCGGAGGTGACAACGCGGTCGCCGATCTCGATGAAGGCGTCCGGGTCGAGGTGGCTGATCCTGGGCTGATCGGAGTTGTCGCCGGCGATGATGGCGCGGATCCGCGCCGGGCCGATCGCGACCGGGACCCGGAAGTTGAGGTCGCTCACCAGCAGCACCTGCGCCGAGCGCGTCGCCACCGCGCCGATGCGGCCGACCAGCCCGGCGCCGCTCAGCACCGCGTGGCCCTTGCCGACGCCATGGTGGCGGCCGGCGGCGACGATGAGGCTGCGGGAGAAGGCGCCGCCGTTGTCGGCGACGACGCGTGCGCCCACGGTCCGCGTCTCCGGATCGGCGACGAAATGGAGAAGCTGGCGGAGCTGCGCGTTCTCCGCCTCGAGGCGCAGGGCCACGTCCTTCCAGCCCAAAAGCCGGTCGCGGTCGTGCCTGAGCGCGGCGTTATCCTCGCTCAGCGCCGTCCAGGCGCGAATGGTCTGGGCCGCAACGACAACGGCGTCCACAGGCAGCGACATCATGTCGATGATCGGCGCCAGCACATCGACAACCTGGATGCGCACGCGCTCCATGATCTGGCCGTTCGCCCGGCCCAGGATCATCAGCATCACAGCGGTCAGCACCAGACCGACGTAGAGCAGCCACTGGGCCAGCGTCCTGCACGCGGCCGGGACGCGATGGTCCAGACGCGAGATGTCCGTCAAGGGAGGTCTTTCTCAAAGCTCAGTACATACTGATGAGGATGTTCTTCATGCGCTTCATGTCCTCGAGAGCCCGGCCGGTGCCGAGCGCCACGCAGGACAGGGGGTCGTCGGCGACCGAGACCGGCAGGCCCGTCGAATGCCGCAGCACGTGGTCCATGTTGTTCAGGAGCGCGCCGCCGCCGGTCAGCACGATGCCCTTGTCGACGATGTCGGCGGCGAGCTCCGGAGCGGTATGCTCGAGCGCCCCCTTCACCGCCTCGATGATGGCGCCGACGGGCTCGGCGAGCGCTTCGGCCACCTGCCGCTCGCTGATGATGAGCTCCCGTGGCACACCGTTCATCAGGTCGCGGCCCCTGATCTCCATCGTCCGGCCGTCGCCGTCCTCGGGCGGACAGGCCGAGCCGATGAGCTCCTTGATCCGCTCGGCGCTGCTCTCGCCGATCAGCAGGTTATGGTTGCGGCGGATGTGGGCGATGATCGCCTCATCCATCTTGTCGCCGCCGACCCGGACGCTGCGGGAGTAGACGATCCCGCCCAGAGACAGCACCGCCACCTCGGTGGTGCCGCCGCCGATATCGACGACCATCGAGCCGGTGGGCTCGGTGACCGGGAGGCCGGAGCCGATCGCCGCGGCCATTGGCTCCTCGATGAGCAACACCCGCCGCGCCCCGGCGCTCTCGGCCGAGTCCTGGATGGCCCGCCGCTCGACCGCGGTGGACCCGGTCGGGACGCAGACGACGCACAGCGGGCTGGCGAAGCTCCGCCGGTTGTGGACCTTGCGGATGAAGTACTTGATCATCTCCTCCGCCACCTCGAAGTCGGCGATGACGCCGTCGCGAAGCGGGCGGATGGCGTGGATGTTCCCCGGCGTGCGCCCCAGCATCATCTTCGCTTCCTCGCCGACGGCGAGCACCTGCTTGCGCCCCCTGAGGTCGGCCAGCGCCACGACGGAAGGCTCGTTCAGCACGATCCCGCGCCCCCGCACGTAAACGAGGGTGTTGGCCGTCCCGAGGTCGATGGCCATGTCCGCGGACAGAAACCCGAACAACTGTGAAAACATTATCCCTCACGCTTGCGGCGGGTTCGGGTCGGCTCGCCCGTGTCGTTGCGTCAGATCGGGATCGGGGCCGCCGAAGTGCCTGTAGAGTATTTCCAGGAACGATTAATGACCGTTCAACGAGCAGGCTCTTGTCGCTCAACCGCAGCGTGCGCTACAGCCTCCTGAGGCCGCAGTCTCCGTACGGTGCTCCTTTTCGTGCGGCAGCTCCAGCCCCGAACGGGGGTTAATCTACCACACGTTCCGTGGATGCGAAGCGTTGAGTCGCACGATTTCGCGCCGAGCGATTCGCTTAGTGACGATTGGGGAAGAACGAAAGGTGAAGCGGGGCCTTTCCTACGCGGGCTGCCGACCGGTCACGGCGCCAGCAGGGCGCGGGTCTGGGCGATGGCGTCGCTCAAGCCCACCCGGCTGACGCGGACGCCCGGCGGGAAGGCGCCGAGCAGCCGGCTCGGCAGCTGCCGGTCGAGCATGACGAAGACGCCGCGGTCCTCGGCGTGGCGGATCAGCCGGCCGTAGGCCTGCTTCAGCCTGAGCCGCGTCAGCATCTCGTCGTAGCCGCGGCCGCCGAAGGCCTCGCGCCGGGCGCGGTGGACGATGTCGGGCCGCGGCCACGGCACCCGGTCGAAAACGATCAGCCGGAGCGAGCGGCCGGGGACGTCGATGCCGTCACGCACCGCGTCGGTCCCGAGCAGGCAGGCATTCTCCTCGGCGCGGAAGATGTCGATCAGCGTGCCGACGTCCATGGCGTCGACGTGCTGGGCGTAGAGGCGCATCCCCGCCGCGGCGAGGTTGGTGGCGATGCGGGCGTGGACGGCGCGCAGTCGGCTGATCGCGGTGAACAGGCCGAGGCCGCCGCCGCCGGCCGCCATGAACAGCTCGCGGTAGGCCGAGGCGATCTGCGCCGGATCGTCGCGGGCAACGTCGCCGATGACGATCACCCGGGTCCGCTTGGCGTAGTCGAAGGGCGACGATACGGCCGACAGCACCGCCGGCGATGCCAGATGCCGCACACCTGTGCGCCGCTCGGCGGCATCCCAGTCGGCCTCCTCGTCGCCGGTGCCGTCGCGCAGCGTCGCCGAGGTGATGGCGGCGCCATGCGCCGGGCCAAGGACCACGGCCGCGAACGGCGCCGTCGGGTCGAGCCAATGCCGGCGGAACGAGGCGTCGATCTCGCGGCCCTCGATCCGGTCGACGGCGAACCAGTCGACGTACTCCTCCGGCGTCTCGCTTCCAAGCGAGCGCAGCATCGCTCGCCAGCCGCTGACCGGGGCGATGGCGCGGCGCTCCAGCGCCCGGCAGGTGCTGTCCAGGCGCTGGCGGGTGGCGGTCTCCAGGCTTGCCGCCTTCTCGTCGAGGATGCGCCGGGCGGCATTTGCCAATTGCCGGAGCGGTGCGTCGAGCCTGGCCAGCGCCACCTCGAAGCGGCCGGCCGCATCCAGCAGGCCGGGCACGGCCGGGCGAACCGCCGCCTCAAGCCCGTAGCCGGGGTCGCCGCCGATGCCGCCATCGGGGCAGCGGGCATGGACCTGTTGGCGAACCAGCGCCAGGAACGCCTCCCCGGCGCCGGCCGGCATACCCACGCCGAGCCGGCTTCGCCAGCCGGGCCCCGGCAGGACGGCGGCGGCGGCGATGATCTCGTCGAGTGCCGCGCCGGCGTCGCGGTCATCGGCGACCAGGTCGCCCAGACGCTCGCGCAGGCCCCGGCGGCGCGACCGGCGCCCATCCTCCGCGCCCCGCAGCCAACGCCGCAGCTCCGCAGCTTCCAGCCCCGAGAGGTTCAGGGCGAAGGCGGCATCGGCGGCCTCGAACAGGTGGTGGCCCTCGTCGAAGACGTAGCGGAGCGGGATCCGGTCGTCGTCGCTGCCGCGCGCGGCCTGGACCATCACCAGCGCATGGTTGGCGACGACGATGTGGGCCCGGCGCGCCCGGCGGATCTGGCGCTCGATGAAGCACTTCCGGTAGTGCCGGCAGGCGCTGTAGATGCACTCGCCGCGGGTGTCGGTGAGGCTGACGGTGAACGCCGGGTCGAGCAGATCGGCGAGCCAGCCGGGGAAGTCGCCGCCATGCATGTCGCCGTCGCGGCTGGCCGCCGCCCAGCGGGCGACGAGGCCGAGCGCCACCCGCTCCCCGCTCGCGGAGGCAGCGCCGCTGGCAATCGCGTCCTCCAGGTTTAGCAGGCAGAGGATGTTCTCGCGACCCTTGCGGATGACGACGCGGCGGGTCTTCTCGGCGAAGTTGGGATACGCGCGGTCGAGCTCGCGGTCAATTTGCCGCTGCAGCGCGCGGGTATAGGTGCTGAGCCAGACCGGCGCCCGGTTCTTGCGCGCCCACACCGTCGCGGGGGCGATGTAGCCAACGGTCTTGCCGACGCCGGTGCCGGCTTCGGCAAGGACGATTCGAGGCTCGCCCGGGCGCTCGCGGGGGGCGAAGGCGCCGGCTACGGCGGAAACGTAGGTAAGTTGCTCCGCCCGCGGCTCGGTTTCGGCGCCAAGCAGTTGGATCAGCCGGGCCCGAGCCTCGACCGGCTCCACCGGCCAGCTGTCCGCCGGCGCCTCGGGCGGCGGCTCATCCCATTCGCGCAGCCTGCGCCAGACCTTCAGCCCGGCCACGGGATCGCCTGCGCCCTGCACATGCGCGCCGACGCCGAGAGCCGACAGCACCGCCCGGGCCCACGGCCAGTGCGCCTCGGCCATGGCCCGGGCAACGGCCTCGGCATCGGCGCCGGGCGAGGCGACGAGCTCGGCCAGCAACGCCCGCGCCGCCGCGATCAGGGCTGCGGCCTCGCCTTCGAGTGTCGAAGGCGGGGTGAGCAGCAAGGCGTCGGCCAGCCCCCGCGGCGTCGGCACGCAGAACCGGGCCGGGCGGACGAAGGCGAAGAGCTCGAGGACATCATGGCAAGCGAACCGCGCCCGGCCCAGCCTGCGCCCGACGGCCCGGCCGTGGCAGACGAGCGGCGCGGCCCCCCGGTCGACCCGGCGGGCGGCTTCGGCCAAGTCGAGGAGCGCGACCTCGCCGTCGGGCGAGAGCCATGCGGCCTCACAAACCCCGACCGCCAAAGCAGGCGCATCGGGCAGGCGCGCCTCGGCGGCGGCACGTACGGCACGATCCATGGGCCTAGTATAACCGAGCCGGGCCGGCGGGGCAGGGCCGGAAGCGGCGGCTTCGGTCCGATCCGGATACGGTTCGGACGGATGAAGGCGGGGATGACCGCTCAACCCCCCTCGCCGTTATCTCCGGTTTCGTAGCCGAAGGCGGCGAGGGACGGCGCGAGGATCGGCAGCACCTCTGCGAAGGCGCCGCGGTAGTTGCGCCAGCGCCCGACCGAGCGGGCATAGATCGGCTGCACCACCTGGTGATAGCTGGGGGTGGCGATGGCCTTGGTCTTCGCCCGCTCGGCGTAGGCCCGCACCGCTTCGTCCCACGGCAGGCCGAGGAAGGCGAGCATCCGCCGGGTTTCGCCCTCGAAGTCGCCGATCAAATCCTCGTAGCGGATGCAATGGACCGACAGCGGGAGCACGCTCTCGTACTGCCGCCAGAGGTCCATCACGGAGGCGTAGAAGGCGGCGCTCGATGCCAGCGTTTCGAACTGCACCATCGCCGGGTTGGGCTTGAACGCCTGCATGAAGCCACTGAGGACCACGTCGCAGGGGTGGCGCAGCGCCAGCAGCAGCTTCGCCTTCGGGAACAGCCGCGCGATCAGGCCGACGTCGACGGTGTTGAGCGGCATCTTGTCCACCAGCCGCACGCCGTCCGGCACACTGACGTAGCGCTCGGCTTCGCTGAAGTAGAGCCGGCGCAGGCGCCGGATGTCGGCGGTCTCCAAGGTGGCCAGCGCCTCGGGATAGCCGCCGGGCATGGCGGCGACGGCGTGGCGGACGGCGTCGAGAGCCGGCTTTTCCTCCATCGTCGCCAACCCCGGGTGGGCGTCGAGGATCTGGTCGAGCAGGGTCGTCCCGGAGCGGGGAAAGCCGATGAGGAAGACCGGGTCTTCCTCCTCCGCCACCACTGCCGGCGTCCATGACGCCACCCAGTCCGGCGTGAAGCACCCGCGCAGGCGGGCGATCAGCCGCGGCATGGTGGTCCTGTCCACCGCCTTCGCCTGCGGGGTGTCGGCGGCGAAGGCATTGGCCTCGCAATAGGCGCGGTAGGCCTCGTCGTAGGCGCCGAGCCGGTCGAGGCTGGCGCCGAGTTCGAAGGCGACGTGGGCGCGGCCGTCGGCGTCGAGGCTTGCGGCGTCGATCGCCCGCAGCCGGGCAAGGCCGGCCTCCGCGCGCCCCAGCCGGCGTTCGCAGCGAGCCGCCGCGACTGTCGCACGCACATGCCCGCCATCTGCTGCCAGCGCCCGCTCTGCCGTCGCCAGCGCCTCCTCCAGCCGTCCGGCCCGCTCCTGAAGCGCCGCCAGGGCCGCCAGGGTCTCGCCGTCCTCCGGAGCCAGGGCCAGCGCCTTGCGGAAGCTGGCCTCGGCTTCCGTGGTGGCGCCGCCTTCGGCCAGGGCGTCGCCGAGAAACCGCCGCGCCTTGGCGTAGTCCGGGCGAAGCTTCAGCGCCGCCCGGTAGGCGTCGGCGGCGGCGGCCAAGGCATCGAGCCCGTGCAACGCCCGGCCCTTGTTGCAGAGGGCCTCGGCATTGTCCGGGGCGAGCGCCAGCGCCCTGTCGTAGCTGGCCACCGCCTCGGCCAGCCGCCCGGCCTTCTGCTCGGCATTGCCGAGGTTGTTGAAGGCTTCCGCCATGACCGGATCGCGCGCCAGCGCCGCGCGAAAGGAAGCGGCCGCCCCGTCCGCATCGCCCTCGGCGAGCAGGACGAGGCCGAGGCTGTTGTGATAGGCGGCGTTGCTGGCATCGACGGCGATGGCATGCTGGATCAGCTCGCGCGCCTCGCCCTGGTGACCCTGCTGATGCCGCACCAGGCCAAGAAGGTGCAGCGCGTGGGCGTACCCTGAATCGAGCTTCAGGATGCGCTTGTAGGCGCGGGCCGCCTGCGCCAGCCGGCCGTGGCGGTGGTGGTCGAGGCCCTCGGTCAGGAGCTCGACGGCGAGGATCCGCGGGCTACGCCCCGAGCGCGCGGATGGCGGCGCCGGCCTCACCACGATTGCTCCCGCAGGGCCTCGACAGGCTTCGCCCACGGCGTCGACGACGCCGGGCCAGTCGCCGGGGCTCTGCTGGCGGAACAGCCGCATCGTTGGGTACCAGGGCGTGTCGGTGCGATCCCTGAGCCAGCGCCACTCGCCGACGAAGGGCAGCAGCAGCCACACCGGCTTCGCCAAGGCGCCAGCGAGGTGGGCAACGGCGGTGTCCACGGAAATCACCAGATCGAGCTCGGCGACGATTGCGGCGGTATCGGCGAAATCGCCGATCCGGCCTGGAGAGACCAGCGCGCTTTCCGGCAGTTCGGCGGCTTCGCCGCCGGCTGAACCAACCTGCAGATCGATGAAGGCGACACCGGTGCAGGCCAAGAGCGGCGCCAGCAGCCGCGCCGGCAGCGACCTATTGCGGTCGTTGGCGTGGTTGGGGTTGCCGGCCCAGACGAGGCCGACCCGCGGCCGCTTGACGTGTTCCAGGCGCTCCCGCCACAGGGCGCAGAGGTCTGCCTCGGCGGCAAGGTAGGGGACCGTGTTCGGAATGCTCTCCAGCGTCGTGCCGAGGAGCCGGGGCAGGCTCATCAGCGGCGCGTGTACGGCGAAGTCGGGCAGCGGCTCGCCCTTTTGCACGATCACTTCCGGGGCGGGCCGCAAGGAGGCGAACAGCCGGGCGAGCGGCGGCTGGCATTCGAGGATCACCCGCCCGCCGCGGGCGGCCACCAGCGGCACGTAGCGGACGAACTGGATTGCCGAGCCTAAGCCTTGCTCGGCGTGGATCAGGATCGTTCGCCCGGCGAGGTCCGAGCCGTCCCAGGCCGGCTTCGCGAAGTCGCGGGGCTGCGTGGTGAAGCCCGGGACCCGCCAGCGCCACTCGTACTCTCGCCAGCCCTCCTCCATCCGGCCGAGGAGCAACAGCAGCGTCGCCCGGTTGGCCCGCGTCGTCGCGTGGTTCGGATCGAGCGCCAGCGCCCGGTCGTAGGCGGCGAGCGCCGCGTCGTACTCGCCCTGCTCGTGGCGAATCAGTCCCAGCGTGCACAGCGCGCCGACGTAGTCGGGGCGGATCTGTAGCGCCCGCTCCACCGCCTGCCGCGCCGCCACCAGCTGGCCGGCGCGGCGCAGCGTCGCCCCAAGGTTGGCATGCGCCTCGGCATAGGCCGGCCGGATCCCGATCGCGCGTTCGTAAGCCGCGACCGCGGCGGGGACGTCGCCGCTGCGCATCCGGACATTGCCAAGGTTGTTGTGCGCCTCGGCCAGCGCCGGGTCGAGTGTGGTGGCGCGGGCGAACGAGGCCTCCGCTTCCGTCAGCCGCCCCTGGGCGAGGAAGACGAGCCCCAGCGAGTTGGCGTACGCGCCCTTACCCGGATCGACACGCCGGGCGCGCTCGATGAGGCCGATGGCCTCGGCCTGGTCGCCGCGCTGATGGGCGACGAGGCCAAGTAGGTGCAAGGCGTCGGGGTGGTCGGGCGCTTGGCGCAGGATGTCGCGGTAGATGGGCTCGGCCAGGTCCAGCCGGCCGCGGCCGTGGGCTGAAACCGCCTCGGCCAGCCGCTCGCTTGGACCGTGCCCGAGCCTGCGCGGCCCTGGCGGGCGCTCTTCTGCTTCATGATCCGCGCCGTCGTTGCTCATCGCGCCGGACTGTATGGGGCCCGGCGCCTGCCAACGGCTCGGCCGAACCGCGGGCCGCTTCAGGGTCGACGGCGGCGAAGAAGGACGTAGAGCGCGCCCTCGCCGCCATCCGCGGCGATCGCGTGGCTGAAGGCCAGGATCCGCGCACGGTTGGCCGGCTGGTTGAGCCAGTGGGGAACGTTGGTCCTGAGCACTCCAACAGCGCCGTCGGACCGGTAGCCCTTGCCGGTGATGACCAGGACGCAGCGCTTGCCCGACGCCTGCGCCGCCGCGATGAAGCCATCCAAGGCCGCATAGGCCTCGCTCTGGGTCATGTTATGGAGATCGATCCGGCGCTCCGGCGCGATCTGGCCGCGCCGCAGCTTCGCCAGCGTGCGCTTGTCGACGCCACCCGCCTGGCCCGGAAGAAGGTCCGCTGGCGGCGCCAGCGCCACCCGGACCGGCGGCGGCGACAGCAGCGCGTTAGTCGGCGGCCGCGCCGTGCCCCGGCCCGTTCCGCCCGCAGCGGGCGTCGGACGTGTCGCGGGCGTCGGGGCCGGCGGCGGCGGTTGGCGCCGCTTCAGCGGCCTCACCTCGCGCGTCAGCCTGTCCCACAGCGCCCGGTCCGACTCCCCGTCTTCCTCACCCGCCGTCATCGCTCCGTCCGACGATGATGATGTGCAGCCGCCGCGGCCCATGCGCGCCGAGCAGCAGGGTCTGCTCGATGTCGGCGGTGCGCGACGGGCCGGTGATCCAGTTCACCGCCCGCGGCATGATGCCAGCGCCGCGCGCCGCCCGGAGCCGCGCCCAAGCCTCCTCGTAGCTGCCGACGATCCGGTCGCTGCGCAAGAGGGCGATGTGCACGTCGGGGAGGAAGTTCAGCGTCGTCGGGCTTTCCGGCCCCGACAGGAGCATCAGCGTGCCGGTTTCGGCGATGCCGGCGAAGCTGCCGGTGAAGGAGACCGGGTCGTGGTCGCCGGCCTTCCCGGCCGTGACCTGCAAGAGCGGCTCACGCGCCCAAGGGATCTCCGCGAGGTCCGGGTCGGGCGCTGCCTTGACGGCCGAGGGAAGGTTCGCAGATTGCAGATAGGCCCGTACCCGCGCCGGCACCTCGTCGAGCGCGCCGATGCGCTCGGTCGAGGCGTTCACCCGCTCGGCCTCGAAGATGAACTGGCCGAGCGCCGTCTCACCCGCGACCCGTCCGCGGGCCGGGATGACCGAAGCCTTCGGTTGAGCCAGCCGCGCCGCGACCGTCGCGGCGGCGACGTCGGCCGGCTCGCGCCGGTCGAGCGCCCGACGGACGGCCGCCAGCATGCTCTCGCGCGGCGTCGTCATTGCCGCCGGCCCGCGCGCGCGGACCACTGCTGCTGGAATGTCCGCCCGGCCGGCGAGGGCAGGTCGCGCGATCCGGTCCAGCCGCCGGCGAAGGGCAGCGAGCGGAAGCGCCCGCCGTTGCGCCGGAGTTGGCCCAGCCGGCCGAGCGCGCCGACGCCGAGCGCCATTGCCCACCGGTAGAGCGCCGGCCGGCGGGCGAGGAAGGCCCAGCCGGCCAGCCCATAGCGGTAGGTGGCGGGCGATTGCCGCGCCTCGTGCTGGCGCTCGCGCAACTGCCGCAGCATCCGCGGCAAGGGGATCTGCATCGGGCAGACCTCCTCACAGCGGCCGCACAGCGTCGAGGCGTTGGGGAGGTTGCCGGCCTCCTCCATGCCGATCAGGTTCGGGATCAGCACCGCGCCCATGGGCCCGGAGTAGACCCAGCCATAGGCATGGCCGCCCACCGCGGCATAGATCGGGCAGTGGTTGATGCAGGCGCCGCAGCGAATGCAGCGGAGCATCTCGCGGAACTCGTTGCCGAGCATCTCGCTGCGGCCGTTGTCCAGCAGAAGGACGTGCAGCTCGGAAGGCCCGTCGAGATCCTCGGAGCGCTTTGGCCCGGTCGCGAACGTGGTGTAGACCGACATGTCCTGGCCGGTCGCGGAGCGGGCGAGGACGCGGAGGATGGTGGTCGCATCCTCCAGCGTGGGGACGACCTTCTCGATGCTGGCGATGACGATCTGCACCCTGGGCAGCGTCTGGGTCAGATCGCCGTTGCCCTCGTTGGTCACCAGCACGAACGAGCCGGTTTCGGCGATCAGCAGGTTGGCGCCGGTGATCCCCACCTCGGCGGCGAGGAACTCCTGGCGAAGCACCGCGCGGGCCTCGGCCAGCAGCACCTCCGGTTCCTCCAGCGGCCGACCCTCGGGGTAGTTGCGGTGGTGGCTGCGGAAGGCGTCGGCGACCTGGTCCTTCGACAGGTGGACCGCGGGAGCGATGATGTGGCTCGGCGGCTCATGGCGAAGCTGGATGATGTATTCGCCGAGGTCGGTCTCGACCGGCCGAAAGCCTTCCTTTTCCAGGAACTCGTTGACCCCGATCTCCTCGCCGATCATCGACTTGCCCTTGGCGACCGTTCGGGCGCCGGCTGTCGCGGCAGATCTGCAGGATCGCCTGGCGCGCCGCTTCGGCATCGGCGCACCAGTGGACGTGGGTGCCGCTGGCCTCGGCCTTCTCGGTGAAGCGCTCGAGGTAGAGGTCGAGGTGGGCGAGCGTGTGGTCCTTGATCTCCCGCGCCGCCTGGCTCAGCGCGTCGAACTCGGGCAGCCGGTCGACGGCCAGGCGCCGCTTGACCGGGAAGCCGGCCTTGAAGCGGCCGAGCGACTGCTGCAGCTTGGCGTCGTGAAGGGCGCGGTGGGCGTTCTCGACGAACGCGTGGGCGGTGGAGTCCACGGGTTCCTCCCTCAGGGTCGCGGCCGGGTTCGCCCGGCCTTGTGGTTGCTCGCCGCGGCGTGGCGTCAGGCGGGCTCGCGCGCAGGCGGCGCCACGATGCCTCCGCCGCTCGGCCTCGCCGATGGGTGGCGCGTCCGCCATCGTCCCGGCCAGAACCTCGGCGACATGGCGGACCTGAACGTGCGCTGCCCCGCCGCTGCAGCCGCCCGGCCATGTTCATCAGGCAGCCCATGTCGCCGCCGATGAGCATGTCGGCGCCGGTTGCGAGGATCGCGTCCACCTTGACGTCGACCATCTTCTCCGAGACTTCCGGGTACTTGACGCAGAACAGCCCGCCGAAGCCGCAGCAGGCCTCGGCGTCGGCCATCTCGCGCAGCTCCAGGCCGCGGATGCCGGACAGCAGCTCCCGCGGCTGGGCGCGGATCTTGAGCTCACGCAGCCCCGAGCAGGAATCGTGGTAGGCGGTGACGGCCTTCAGTTCGCCCTGGATCGGCCCGGTCTTGCGCACCTCGGCGAGGAAGGTCGTGAGCTCATAGGTCCGCCGCGCCAGGTCGCGGGCGCGGTCCAGCCAGACCGGATCGTTCGCGAACATCTCCGGGTAGTGCACCCGGATGGTGCCACCGCACGAGCCCGACGGCAGGACAACGTAGTCGAAGCCGGCGAAGGCCTCGATGACCTGGCGAGCAACGGCCTTGGCGTCCTTGCTGTCGCCGGAGTTGTAGGCGGGCTGGCCGCAGCAGGTCTGCGCGGCTGGCACGACGACGTCGCAGCCCGCCTCCTCCAAGAGCTTCACCGCGGCGAAGCCCACGGCCGGGCGCATCAGATCGACGAGGCAGGTGACGAACAGGGCGACGGTGGGTCGAGGCTCCGGCATTCTTCGAGAATGGGCCGCATTCTCTGTCACGACAACATCAATTCGCAGCCGTGGCCAGCACTTGGACGTGTTCCGCGGGTCCACGAAGACGTGGCGGCGCGAAGGACGCGTGAACCGCCGCTCCGCTCCGCGGCTCGTGATTGACGATCACGGCCATGGCGTTGTCGTGATCGACAGGGAGCAAATCGTGCTAGCTCGTGGCCGGCGGCTCCGGTTTCGGCAAGAGCAGGTAGTAGCGGCCTTGCGCCTTCATCGCCCCGGCCCGCTCTCCTGCCGCGTCCCCCGAGCCCCAGAACAGGTCGCCGCGCACCGGCCCCTTGATGGCGCCGCCGGTATCCTGCGCCACCACCAAGCGGCGGAGCGGCGCCTGTGACAGCGGCTCCTCGCTCTCCAGCCAGAGCGGCGCGCCGAGCGCGATGAACGCCGGGTCGACCGCCAGGCTCCGCCCCGGGGTCAGCACGATGTTCTGCGCTCCGATGGGTCCCGGGCCGTCCAGCTCGCGGAAGAACACGTAGGACGGGTTCATCGCCATCACCGCCGCCGCCTCGTCGGGATGCGGGCGAGCCAGGCGCGGATCGCCTGCATCGACATCTGCTCCTCGGAGATCGCCCCGCGGCGGATCAGCTCGCGGCCGATGGCGACGTAGGGGCGGCCGTTCTTGCCGGCAAAGCCGACCCGCACCGCCCGTCCGTCCTCGAGCAGGACCCGCCCCGAGCCCTGGATGTGGAGGAAGAAGGCGTCGACGGCGCTGTCGACCCAGAACAGCTCGAGATCCCGTCCGGCCAAGGCGCCGCGGTCGATGTCGGCACGGGCCGGCACGGGCACGACCTTCTGCCCGCTCACCTGGCCGATGAGCTGCTGGCCGTTCCACTCCGGGCGGAAGGCGCCGAGATCGATGCTGACGAGGTTGTCGGGCAAGCGGTGGATCGGCACCTGGAAGGGTCCGCCGCGGTGAGCCGAGCCGCGCAGCTCTGGCTCGTAGTAGCCGGTGAAGAGCCCGCCCGCATCGCCGTTGTTGCTGGCCAAAGCAGGCACGAAGTGCTTTTCGAAGAAACCCCGCGCCTGTTCCCGGTCCCCGGGCGGCACCGCCGCGGCTGCGGCACAGACCGCCGCCAGCGTTTCGCGGCTCACGCCGAGGCGCTGCCAGGTTTCGGTGCCGTTGGTTCCGGGGTGGCGCGAGCAGGAGGCGACGAAGGCCAGGAGCGCCTGGCCGTGGTCGTCCTCGGTCCAGCCGGCGAGGGCCGCGAACGACGTCGGCTCCAGCTTCAACGAAGCGGGTGGTGGCTGCGGCGCGCAGCCGGCCAGCCCGATTATGACGAGAAGCAGCGTCAGGAGCGCCGGCGTCGCCGTCCGCCGCATCCGCTGGCGCCGCGGCATGCCTGAGCGGCCGCCTAGTCGACGGTTCCGGTCGCGACCAGGGTCCAGTTGGGGTCGGGGCTGCGGGTGTCGCGGGCGAAGGTCCACAGGTCCGTCACCGTCGTCACCCGGTCGGGATCACCCTCGACGATTTCGCCGGCGGCACTGCGGGTGACGGTCACCTGCTCGCTGACGAAGCGGACCGTGACGTGGGCCATCCGCCCGGCCATGTAGGCTTCCTCAATGGTCGCCTTCTGCACGCCGACCAGGGTCGTCTCCAGCACCTCGCCCGCCGTGCTACGCTCCTCGATGGAGCGCGAGAAGTTGGCGAAAACCTCTGGGCTCAGCAGCGGCTTTAGCGCGGCGGTGTCGCCGGCGACGTAGGCCGTCAGGATCATCTCGAAGGCGACGCCGGCGCCGGAGAGGAACTCGTCGTCGTTCGAAGCGGGGATCGGCGATCTTGATCTGCGTCAAGCCGGCCTGTAGCGAGCCAGCCGGCTGATCCTGGGGAAGGGGCGGCGATGCCGGCTCGCCGCGTTCGGGAAGGCGAACGACGTCGGCTTCGGGCTTCTCCTTCGCCGGCGGCTGGCGGAACGGGTCCTGCGCCGGGCCCTGATGATGGCCATCGCGACGGCCGAGCACGCTGCGCAGCCGCAAGATCAGAAAAGCCGCGACCAGCGCGAACAGAATGATGTCGATAAACTGGAAGCCGCCGCCCATGCCAAATCCTGACGTGATCGCAAACGGTTAAAGGATCGCACGCGGTCCGAGGACCGGATGCACAATAGCGGCGTGTGGATCGAGCGTCCACCCAGCCATTGCTTTTGTCGAAAAGCGCTCTTTTCTCGTTGCTGAGATGGACCTGGACGGACCGGGAGGCAACGATGGGTTTAGTGCTGTTTGCCGTGATGATCGTGGTTCCGATCCTGGAGATTGCGGTCTTCATCCTCGTCGGCCGGTACATCGGCCTGTGGCCGACGTTGGCCGGCATCGTACTGACCGCGCTGATCGGCACCATGATCATCCGCCATCAAGGCATCGGCCTGATTGCCGCGGCAAGGAGAAGCATTGCCGCCGGCGAGGCGCCGGTGGGCGAGGCGCTGCAGGGGCTGGCGCTGCTGATCGCCGGCGCGCTCCTGATCACGCCCGGGTTCATCACCGACACCATCGGCTTCCTGGTCCTTATCCCGCCGCTCCGGCGGCGGCTCGCGGCGGCGCTGGTGGCCCAAGCGGCGCGGCGAGCGGAGCTGCGGGTGCGCACCGCCCGCACGGCCGCAGGATCCGGCACCGGCCGCACGCGGGGCGCGGACGTAGTCATCGAGGGCGAATGGCGCGAGGTCGAACCGGGCCAGAGCGGTGATCCGCATCCGCCCGAGCCGGGGCGGGGCTGGGGGCAAAGCACGAAGCCCGCGGCGGACGGCGACGCCGATGAGCTGCCGCCGGCAAAACGGGCGGGAGGCTAGCGTTGTGCCCCGAAGCGATCCGTGTTAGCCAGCCGCGCACAATGACCATCCAGGGGTGACGATGAGCGAGGACAACGGCAACGGCGCCGCCGGGGCGGCCGCGGGCAAGGGCGACGGCGCCAGCGCACAGCCGCCGCTGATCGTGAACGCCCAGTACATCAAGGACTTCTCCTTTGAGGCCCCGGGCACGCCGCAGGTCTTCAGCCAGATGCAGCAGGTGCAGCCGGACATCAGCGTCAACGTCGACGTCCAGGCGCGCGCGCTGGAGGCGCCTGTCTACGAGGTCGTGCTCAACGTCCACGCCGACTGCAAGGTGGGCGAGACGCAGGCGTTCCTGGTCGAGCTCTCCTACGGCGGCGTCTTCACCCTGAACGTGCCTCAGACCGACGTTCACCCGGTGCTGCTGATCGAGTGCCCGCGGCTGTTGTTCCCCTTCGCCCGGCAGATCCTGGCGACGACGACGGTCAACGGCGGCTTCCTGCCGTTGATGCTGGGGCCCATCGACTTCGCCAGCCTCTACCAGCGCCAGTCCCGCGAGGCCGAGCCCCAGGGCGGCACGGCCGCGCCACCCACGCCGTTGGCCTAGCCCGGGCCCGCCGTCTTTCGGCGGGATATGCCTGCGGCTATCGCGCCCTAAGGCAACGCCGCTCGGCGCGCGCTCCCATGCGCTCAGGCGGCGGCGACCAGCAGGGCGTGGTCCAGGGGCCTCGGTGCGCCAAGGGCATGGCCCTGGCCGTAGTCGACGCCGATCCGGCGCAGCCGCTCGGCGGTGGCCATGTCCTGGACGTACTCGGCGATGGTCGCAATTCCGAGCTTGTGGCCGATGTCGTTGATCGCCGCCACCACCGCCTCGTTCTGCTCGTCCTCTGCGATGTTGCGCACGAACGCGCCGTCGATCTTGAGGAAATCCACAGGCAGCGTCCGCAGGTAGTGGAAGGACGACTGGCCGCTGCCGAAGTCGTCCAGCGCGATGCGGCAGCCGTGGCGGCGCATCTCGTCGATGAACCTCAGCGCGTTGCCCAGGTTGCGGATCGCCGCGGTCTCGGTGATCTCGAAGCAGATTGCCTCGGGACGGATGCTGTAGGCGCGGATGGCGTGAAGCACGAACTCGGCGAGATCGTCGGAGCTGAGCGAGTCGCCCGAAAGGTTCAGTGAGAGCTCGGTGCAGGCGCGCACGCACCCGGTCGCCGCGCAGGCGTGAAAGGCGTTCTCGATCACCCAGCGGTCGATGCGCGCCATCATGCCGTAGCGCTCCGCCGCGGGGATGAAGGTGTTGGGCAGGATGATCGCGCCGCTGTCGTCTTGCAGGCGAAGCAGCACTTCGTTGCGCGAAGGCTCTCCCTCGCCGGCGGCGAGCGGGACGATCGGCTGGGCGAACAGGCGAAAGCGGTTCTCGTTCAGGGCGTCGTTCAGCGTCGCCGCCAGCATCATTCGGGCATGCTGCGACGACGGCTTGACCCCGTCGCCGCGATAGACGTGGACGCGGTTGCGGCCCTGCTCCTTTGCCGTGTAACAGGCGACGTCCGCCTGGGCCAGCGCCTGCGCCGCGCTCTCGCAGCCGCGGCCGATGGCGGCGACACCTGCGCTGGCGCCGACGTGGAAGGTGCGGTTCTTCCAGGCGAACCGCCACTCGCGGAAAGACGCGACGATGATCTCGGCGATGCGGCAGGCCTCGTCCAGGCGGCAGTTGTCGAGCAGCAGGGCGAACTCGTCGCCGCCGAGCCGGGCAAGGGTGTCGCGTTCGCGGAACTTGCCCGAGAGCAGCCCCTTGACCTGCTTCAACAGCGCGTCGCCGGCGGCGTGGCCGGCGGTGTCGTTGACCAGCTTGAACTGGTCGAGGTCGAAGTAGCAGAGCGCGTGCTCCAGCCCGTGGCGTTTGGCGCTCGCCACCGCCCGCTCCAGCCGCCGCTCGAACTCGCGGCGGTTGACCAGCCCGGTCAGGACGTCGTGGGCGGCGTCGTGCTGGAGCTGCCGCGACAGGCGTCGGGTCTCGCTGACGTCGTGGAACACGAGTACCGCGCCGAGGACGCCGCCGCTGCGGTCGTGGATCGGCGCGGCCGAGTCGTCGATGGCGTGCTCCTCGCCGAACCGGCTGACCAGGACAGCGTGCTCCGGCAGGCCGGTGACGCGGCCCTCGCGGAGACAGCGCTGCACCGGGTCCGGCACCGGCTTTCGTGTCTCCTCGTCGATGATCCTGAAGACCATCGGCAGCGGCTGACCCTTTGCCTCCTCAAGGCTCCAGCCGGTCAGCCGCTCAGCGACCGGGTTGAGGTAGGTAACGGCGGCGCTGGTGTCGGTGGTGATCACCGCGTCGCCGATGCAGTGCAGGGTGACCTCGGCCCGCTCCTTCTCCTGGAACAGCGCGTCTTCCGCCTGCTTGCGCTCGCTGATGTCGACGACGACGGAAATCCTGTACGGCTCGCCGAGCGGCCCATCGCGGGCGATCGAAGACTCGACGCGCACCCAGAGCGGATCGCCGCTCTTGCGCAGGTAGCGCTTCTCCCGGACGTAGCTCGGGACCTCGCCCTTCAAGAGGATGTCGATCGCCTTTTCGTCCTCCTCGAGGTCATCCCCATGGGTGATCTCGCGGAAGTCGCGGCCGACGAGCTCGCCGCAGCCGTAGCCCAGCATCTCGCACAGCTTCGGGTTCGCCCGCAGCATCCGGCCGTCGAGGGAGAGCTGGACGATGCCGACCGCCGCCTGCTCAAACAGGTTTCGGTAGCGGGCTTCGCTCTCTGCCAGGTCCTGGCGCGCTGTCATCATGTCGGTGATGTCGGTCGAGGTGCCGAACCACTGCTCGACAGTGCCGTGCGGTCCGACCAGCGGGACTGCGCGCTGCTTGAACCAGCGGTAGCCGCCATCCGCGCCGCGGATCCGCGTTTCGGTATCGTAGACCTCCCCGGACTGCAGCGACCGCTCCCAGTCCGCCACGACGCGAAGCCGGTCCTCCGGGTGGACCACCTCAAGCCAGGCGTGGCCGAGGTGCGCGGGCTCCCCGGCGCCAGTATGCGAATGCCACTGCGGGCTGAGGTATGTGCAGGCCCCGTCCGGCGCGCACGTCCAGATGAGCTGCGGGATGGCCTCGGTCAGGGTGCGCAGCCGCGCTTCGCTGGCGCGCGCGGCCTCGGCGGCGGCAAGCTGCGCGTCGCGCAAGTGATCAACGCGGCGCACGCTCCAGACCACGCTGGCTGCCAGGAAGGCGGCGGTCGTGACTGTCGTCAGTGCCAGGCGGAAGTCCGCGCCGTACAGTCCAGCCTGCCGCCCGGCCTCGAAGAGGTAGGCGACCAGCACCGGACCGGCGACCACGAGCGGCAGCAGCAGCCGCGCCGTCTTCGTCCCCGGCCGGCTGCCGGCAACGACAGCGAGCCATCCGGCGTCAGGGCGCAGGGTGATGGTGCCGAAGAACAGGATGACGAAACCGATGGTGGTGTGCAGGGCGACCGGGGTGACCAGCGCCACCGTGTGCAGCCCGAAGAGATAGACGACCAGCGGCACGGCGACGAGGAACAGGCCGATACTGGCGATGAGCGAGAACAGGCTCTTCGTCCAGCGGGGACGGCCGCGGGCCAGCAGGAGTGCTGTGGCGAGACAGGCCATGGCGATAGCGGTGACGATGGCGATCCGCCCCGGATGTGCGTAGACAGGCTGGTCGAGGACCGCATGCGGGAAAAGCCAGGTGTCGCCGCCGAGGTCGAAGCCGGCGTAGGCGAGCACCGCCTGCCCGGCGATGGCGAGCAGCACGAACGACGCGAGTCAGCCGGATGCGGGCCGCGGCCCGCCTGTGCTCGCTGGCGGCGGCGAGCGCGAGCCCGCCGGCGGCGAAGCCCAACGCTGTCGAAGGCTGCATGGCGACGAGGCCAGGCAGCACGGTCTTCAGCACGGCGATGTCCAGAGCCCAGCCGGCCAAGACGGCGAGCCCGAGCGCGAGCCCGGCCGCGCCGCAGAGCCGCGCCGTGCGAAGTCGGGCCGGCGCTTCGATCGGGACCGGATGGTTAGGGGCAGCGATCATGGAATTCCCTTGGTGAGCTTGCGTCGCATTCCGCATATGGGTACTTTAGAGCCGCTTTAACACATCCAGGCGGTTTGAGAAAGAACGTTCGCCGCCTTCCCTCGTGTCCGATCGGCGATATCCGGCGCGAGCAGACCGCCCGCGCCGCGCATGTGCACCTGCGGCAAAAGCCCTTGACAGCCGTCGGAGCGCGATGACCTACTACCCGCCGCCGCGGGCAGGAGTCGCTCCGTCTCGCGAGAAGAACGAAAGAGCCGGCCGGCGCGGCGCATGCGCGGCAAGCCCAAGGCCCGGTTCGAGAACCACGCCGCAACCACCGCGCGCCTAGGCCGCGGCGCGACAGGCCGGAGAGGGACCCTATGGACATGCCCGAGACGCAGCGCTGGACCGAGGCAGAGGTTGCCTCCCTCTACGGGATGCCGCTGCTCGATCTGGTGTTTCGCGCCGCCGAGGTGCACCGCCGCCACCACGACGCGCGGGAGATCCAGATGTGCACCCTGGCCTCGATCAAGACCGGCGGCTGCCCCGAGGATTGCGCCTACTGCCCGCAGTCGTCGCGATACGACACGCCGGTGGAAACCGGGCGGATGATGAAGGTCGACGAGGTGCTGGAAGCGGCGCGCGAGGCCCGCGAGGCCGGCTCGACCCGGTTCTGCATGGGCGCCGCATGGCGCGAGGTCGGCGACGGCCGCGCCTTCGACCGGGTGTTGGAGATGGTCCGTGGCGTGCGCGACCTCGGGCTCGAGGCCTGCTGCACGCTGGGCATGCTGAACGCCGACCAAGCCCGGCGCCTGGCCGAGGCCGGGCTCACAGCCTACAACCACAACCTCGACACCTCCGCCGACTATTACGGCGAGATCATCACCACCCGCACCTACCAGGACCGGCTGGACACCATCGCTAACGTCGCGTCCGCCGGGATTAAGGTCTGCTGCGGCGGCATCGTCGGCCTGGGCGAGAGCCGCGCCGACCGGGTGAAGCTGTTGCACACCCTGGCAAGCCTCGAACCGCAGCCGGAGAGCGTGCCGATCAACGCCCTCGTCCCGGTGGAGGGCACGCCGCTGGAAGCCCAAGGCAAGCTCGACGTCTTCGAGTGGATCCGCGCCATCGCGGTCGCCCGGATCCTGCTGCCCAACGCCATGGTCCGCCTCAGCGCCGGCCGGCTGTCCATCAGCCCCGAAGCGCAGGCGCTGGCCTTCCTCGCCGGCGCCAACTCGATCTTCACCGGCGAGAAGCTGCTGACGACCCCAAATCCGGAGCACGACTTCGACCAGAGCCTGCTCGCCACGCTCGGGCTGCACGCCAGGGTCCCGGACAAGGAGGCACACCACCATCACCACGGCACTGCAGCGGCTGACGCGGGATCTCGAGCGGCTGAAGGCGGAGTCCCGGTACAGGTCGCTTAACCTCCCGGCCGGGGTCGACTTCACCTCCAACGACTATCTCGGCCTGAGCCGGCACCCGGCGCTGGCGGACGCCGCCCGCGAGGCGCTCGCCGCGCGGCGACGGCTTCGGCGCCGCCGGCTCCAGGCTGCTGCGTGGGCACCATCCGGACCACGCCGAGCTGGAGGCCTTCGCGGCCGAACTTCTTCGCCGCGGAGAAGGCGCTCTACATGAGCACCGGCTTCGTCGCCAACTACACGCTGTTCACCACCCTCGCCCAGCGCGGCGACGCCATCGTCTTCGACGAATGGATCCACGCCAGCGCCAAGGAGGGCATCCATGCCTCCCACGCCCGGCGCTACAAGGCGCGCCACAACGACGCCGCCTCATTCGCCGAAGCCGCCTGGCGGGCGAAGCGGCGGGGAGCCCGGCAAATCTGGATCACGGTCGAGAGCGTCTACAGCATGGACGGCGACCTCGCGCCGCTTCCCGAGCTCGTGGCGCTGGCCGAGGACATCGACGCCATCCTCATCGTCGACGAAGCGCACGCCACCGGCATCTTTGGCCCCCGCGGCCGGGGGCTGAGCGAAGGCTGCGAAGGCGAGCGCTTGATCACCCTGCACACCTGCGGCAAGGCACTTGGGCGCTGCCGGGGCGCTCGTCTGCGGCCCCGCCGTGGTGATCGACTACCTGATCAACGCCGCGCGGCCCTTCATCTATTCCACCGCGCCGCCGCCGCTGGTGGCCGCGGTGGTGAAACGGGCGTTGGAGCTGATCGACGCGGAGCCGTGGCGACGGCAGCGCCTGCGCGAGCGCGCTGCGTTCGCCAGGGCGAAGCTCCGCGAGGTGCTCGGGCCGATGCACCCGTTTCCGGGCAGTCAGATCCTGCCGGTCGTCCTCGGCAGCGCCGACCGCGCCGTCGCCGCGGCCGCCGCGTTGCAGCGGGCCGGCTACGACGTCCGGGCGATCCGGCCGCCGACGGTGCCGGCCGGCACCTCGCGGCTGAGGCTCACCATCAATGCCCTGCACACCGACGACGACATCGCTGGGCTTGACCCAAGCCCTTGGCCGGACGCTCGCCTCCATGGCCGAGGCCTCGGCGGCATGAGCGGCATGAGCGTCATCGTCGTCAGCGGCACCGACACCGGTCTCGGCAAGACAGTGTTCGCGGCGATGCTGACGGCGGCGCTGGACGGCGTCTACTGGAAGCCGGTGCAGTCGGGCACCGAGGGGGGAACGGACGCGCAGACGGTGGCGCGGCTCGCGGCGCTCCCGCCGGAGCGGATCCTCCCCGAGCGCTACGTGCTGTCGCAGCCGCTTTCGCCGCACCGTGCTGCCGAGCTCGACGGCGTCGAGATCGACCCGGACGCGCTGGTCGCTGCCGGAACCGCGCGCCGATGGCCGCCCCGTCGTCGTCGAGGGCGCCGGAGGGCTGCTCGTCCCGCTCACCCGGCGGACGCTGTTCATCGACGTCTTCCGCCGCTGGGGTGCCCCGGTCGTGCTCTGCGCCCGCACCGCGCTCGGCACCATCAACCACACGCTGCTGTCGGTCGAGGCGTTAAAGGCCCGCGGCATCCCGCTCTTGGGCATCGCCTTCATCGGCGAGGCGATGGCTGACAGCGAGCGCACCATCGTCGACTTCTGCGGCGCCCGCAGGCTCGGACGCCTGCCGTGGCTGGAGGCGATCGGCAGCGACAGCCTCCGCAGCGCCTTCGCCGAGAACTTCAACCGCGGCGATTTTCTTGCAGGACGCGGCGATGCCTGACGGGCTGCGCACACCGCCGTCGCCGATCTGGCACCCGTTCACCCAGCACGGCAGCGAGGCGCCGCCGATCCATATCGACCGGGCCGAGGGCGCGCGTCTCTATGCCAGCGACGGGCGCGTCATCATCGACGCGATCTCGTCGTGGTGGGTCAACCCGCACGGCCACGGCCACCCGCGCATCGCCAGGGCCGTTGCCGAGCAGGCCGGCAAGCTCGACCAGATCATCTTCGCCGGCTTCACCCACGAGCCCGCCGAGCGGCTGGCGGCCAAGCTCCTCGCCATCACCCCGGCCGAGCTGGAGTTCGTCTTCTTCTCCGACAGCGGCTCGACCGCGGTCGAGGTGGCGGTGAAGATGGCGGTCGGCTACTGGCACAACCGCGGCCGCGTCCGGCCGCGGATCATCGCCCTCGAGGACGGCTACCACGGCGATACCTTCGGCGCCATGTCGGTCGGCCACCGCAGCGTCTTCTCTGCCGCTTATCAGCCGATGCTGTTTGCGGTCGACCATCTGCCGTTTCCCGCGGCCGGCCGTGAGCAGGCGACCATCGACGCTCTTGCCGCGCTGTTGGCTGAGGGTGCGGGCGAGATCGCGGCGTTCATCTTCGAGCCGCTGGTGCTCGGCGCCGGCGGCATGCGGATGTATCCGCCGTGGGTGCTGAAGGCGCTCGCCGACCTCTGCCGCGACCATGGCGTGCTGCTGATCGCCGACGAGGTGATGACCGGCTTCGGCCGCACCGGGACGCTGTTCGCCTGCGGGCAGGCGGGCTTCGTCCCCGACCTCGTCTGCCTGTCCAAGGGGCTCACCGGCGGCGTTCTGCCGATGGGGGCGACGCTGGCGACGCGGGAGATTTACGACGGCTTCTACGCCGCCGAGCGGGCGAAGATGTTCTTCCATTCCAGCTCGTTCACCGGCAACCCGATCGCCTGCGCGGCGGCGCTGGCATCGCTAGAGATCTGGGACGAGGAGCCCGTCTTCGAGCGGATCGCCGCCATAGCGGCTTTCCATCGGCGTCGGCTGCCGGCGTTCCGGGGGCGGCCGCAGGTCGCGACGTGCGCCAGGCCGGGACCATTGCCGCGATCGAGCTCCGCGCGCCGGAGGGCGGCTATCTGGCTTCGATCGGGCCGAAGCTGTACGCGTTCTACCTCGCCCACGGGGTGCTGTTGCGCCCCCTGGGAAACGTCGTGTACGTATTGCCGCCCTACTGCATCTCTGAAACCGAGCTGGAACGGATCTACGATGTCATCGAACGGTCCCTGGACGTTATCGGGAATTGAGCGACAGAGCGCCGATCTGGTCGATCCGGTGCGCCGCCACCTCGCCACCCTGTGCCACCGGCCGGAAGAGCATGCGCGGTTCCTGAACACGCTGTCGCTGCTCGAGCACATCGGCAGCCGCAAGATCATGACCAGCCAGACCCACGGGCCGCTCCACTGCGAAACGCTCAAACATCTGGCCGAGGAGGCCCGCCACGCCTTCTTCTTCAAGCGCACGGCGGAGAAGGTGGCGGGGCGCACGCTCGACTATTCGGACGACGATGCGATGATGCCGTCGTCGGCGCGGATGTACTTCGGCAGGCTCGACGCCAACGTCAGCCGCATGCTGGAGGCCGACGTCTCGGCGGAGGTGCCCTACCTCTACGTTTCCATGATCGTCGAGCTCAGGGCCATCTGGGCCTACCGGCTCTATCACGATGTCTTGAGCGAAAGCGGCCTGAACATCTCGCTGAAGGGTCTGCTGGCCGAGGAGGAGTTGCACCTGCCGCAGATGGCCGAGCGGCTGGTGGCGCTGGGCGAGGACGTCGAAGCCCGGGTGCCGGAGTTCTCCAGGCTCGAGGACAGCCTGTTCCGCGGCTTGTGGCGGGCGCTCACGAACGTCCCGACGCTGCACTGAGCCGGCCGGCTCCGTCGTCACCCCGCCACGCGTCATGGCCGTACTCGTTACGGCCTCCATTCGGCTTGCTGACCCGCGTGGATGACCGCGACAAGCGCGGTCATGACGGTGGAGGGACGGTTTCTGCCGCTCGTCACCGCACTCAATTCTGCGGCGCGGCCGGGGGTGTCGGGCCCTTGCCGTCGCCGTTGGCCTTGTCGCCGTTGTTCTCGGCGAACAGCTCCTCGACCTCGATCCGGCCCTTGGTGCCGAGCGAGAGGATGGCGAGGCCGATGAACACGAACACCGCGCCGACGAGCCAGATCGACACTCGCTGCGACGGCGGCAGGGTCTCCGCGAACAGCCTGGCGCCGGCGGCGCTCCCGAAGGAGACCGCGGCTCCCGACCACCCAGTAGACCAGGCGGGGGAGCCGCAGCCAGACGCTTGGCGGCCGCCGTTGCGGCACCGCCTATTGGCCGGTGGCGCGCACCAAGGTGATCAGCACCGCGGCGAAGATCGCCGAGGTGATCACGCCGCTGATGTTCGCGCCGAGAGCGTGCGGCAGGATGATCGATTCCGGCGCGACCTCGGAGACCGTCTTCTGCGCCACCTTTGCCGTCGTCGGCACGCAGCTCACCGCGGCGATGCCGATGACCGGGTTGTACTTCCTGCCCGAGGCGAAATAGAGCACGTAGCCGCCGAGCAGGCCGCCGATGGCGGAGAAGGTCAGCGCCACGATGCCGATGATCAGCAAGGTCAGCACCGTCGGATCGAGGATGGTCTGCGCATCGCACAGCACGCCCGAGCAGGAGCCCGAGGAAGAACGTCGCGCCGTACAGCACCGTGGTGCTGAACAGATCATAAAAGTGGGTGAGCCCGCTTTCGCGAATGATAACGCCGAGGAACAGCGACAGGAACAAGCGGCGCCGCCACCGGGAAGAGCAGGCAAAGCGCGATCACCGCGACGACGGCGAAGACGATCTTCTCCTCCGGAGCGATCTTGCGCGTCTTCTCCGGCGGCATCGGCAGGCCGCGGATGCTGCCGCGGCACCATCGCCTTGATCAGGTACGGATAGCCGCCGTAGGTGAGGCCGAGGTAGAGGTAGCCGACGACCGTGATCGGCACGAAGATCTCCGGCGCCAGCACCAGGGCCGAGAACAGCACCATCGGTCCGTCGGCGCCGCCGATCGTCGATGTCGCCGCCGCCTGGTTCAGCGGCAGCCCGAGCCAGACGCCGAGCGGGAAGGTCACCAGCGTGCCGAGCTCGGCGCAGATGGCGAGGAACATGCTGCGGAACGGCCGAGCCATGACGAAGCCCACGTCCAGCAGCGTGCCGATGCCGAAGAAGACGAGACAGGCGATCAGGCCGTTGGAGAAGGTGAAGGTGTAGATCGGCTGCAGCCAGTTGATCTGCAGCACGTTCATCAGCTCGTTGGTCTCGCTGGCGAGCGGGTCGAGGAACAGCGTCCCCATCCGCCCGCCCTCGAAGAACAACACGCCGGCGTTGACCGCCACCATGCCGAGGCCCATCGGGATCATCAGCAGCGCCTCGAGGACGCCCTTCTTGCCGAGATAGATCAGGAGCACGCCAAGGAAGATCAGGAAGATCCGGCCGAACATGATCTTCGGCTCGGACGCGGCGAGCGTCGCAATGCCCTGAAACAGCGAAAGAAAATCGACGTCTCCCATGGCGGCCCCCGGCCTCAGGTGATCGACAGCAGGACCTGGCCCGCGTCTACTGCATCGCCTTCCTTGATCGCGACGCTGGAGACCGTGCCGTCCTTGTGGGCGGAGACCACGGTCTTCATCTTCATCGCCTCGATGACGGCGACCTTGTCGCCGGTCTTGACGCTGTCGCCGACCTTGACGGCGACCTCGAGGATGACGCCGCCGAGCGGCGCCAGCTTGTCGTCGGCGGTGCCGGCGCCGCCCGCGGGTCCGGCCGGGGCTGAGGGTGCGGCCGGAGCCACCGGGGCCGTCGGCACCGCTGCCGAGGCCCGCGGCATGCCGACGGTGGAGGTCTGGTAGAAGGTGCTGCCGGCGTCCTCGGTAACGTCCTCGACGACGACGTCGTAGGCCTTGCCGTCAACGGTAATCCGCAAATGTCTGGTCATGGCGTGATCCTTGGCAGCGTCACGAGATCAATGATGGTCGAGGCGAGGGGTATGCGAGGTCTGGTGCTGCGTGCGCCCGAGCGTCGACCAGATCGGGCTTCGGCCGGGCTCGCCGATGCGAACCAGGCGGTGGGCGCCGATCACCGCGTAGACGGCCGCGGCGACCGCGGCGACGTGGGCCGCCGTCTCGTCGCGGGCCTCGGTGACCGAAACGCTGACCGGCGTCGCCACGTGTCGGCGCGGGCGCGGGCGTCCTGGGCGCGAGCCAGGACGGCGACGATGACGCGGATCAACACCGCGCAAAGCAAGGCGATGACGGTCATCATCCCGAAGGCGAAAGCCGACATGCCGATTACGGAGCCTAGGTCCATGCTTGCATCCCCTCCTCGATTGACGATCGACGGCCGTTGCACCGGCCGGCTTAGAGCGGGATCAGCCCGTGCTTCTTCGGCGGCCTGGTCTCGCGCTTGCCGAGCAGCTTGCGCAGCGACAGCGAGATCACCGAGCGCGTCACCCCCGGCTCGATGATGTCGGTGATGTAGCCGCGCGACGCGGCCAGTAGGGCGAGGCGAATTCGGAGCGATACTCGGCGACGAGTTCGGCCCGCCGCTTCTTCGGATCCTCGGCCGCCTTGAGCTCCCGGCCGTAGAGGATGTTGACCGCGCCTTCCGCCCCCATCACCGCGATCTCGGCGGTGGGCCAGGCGTAGACCAGGTCGGAGCCCAGCTCCTGGCTGCACATGGCGAGGTAGGAGCCGCCGTAGGCCTTGCGGCAGACGATGGTGATCTTCGGCACCGTGGCGCTCGAGTAGGAGAACAGCATCTTCGCGCCGTGGCGGATGATGCCGCCCCGCTCCTGCTCGATGCCCGGAAGGAAGCCCGGAACGTCGACGAAGGTGACCAGCGGGATGTTGAAGGCGTTGCAGAAGCGGATGAAGCGGGCGCCCTTGTCGGAGGAGTCGATGTCGAGGCAGCCGGCCTTCTCCATGGAGTTGTTGGCGAGGATGCCGACGATGACCCCCTGGATCCGGGCGAAGCCGACCAGCAGGTTGCGGGCGAAGCCGGCGTGGATCTCGAAGAAGTCGCCGCCATCGACGACCCGCTGGACGATCGCGTGCATGTCCATCGGCTCGGACGGATCGGACTTGACCAGCGCATCGATCCGGTCGTCCTCTTCGAAAGTGATCGACGGCGTCGGCTGGTGCGGCGGGTCCTCGGTATTGTTGCCCGGCAGGAAGCTGAGCAGCTTGCGGGTGATGGCGATGGCCTCGTGATCGTCCTCGGCGACGAAGTGCACGTTGCCGCTGACGGTCGCGTGCATCACCGCGCCGCCCACGTCCTCCATGCTGACCTCGCGGCCGGTCACCGACTTGATGACCTGCGGCCCGGTGATGAACAGCTGCGCGTTCTGCCGGGTCATGATGATGAAGTCCATCAAGGCCGGCGAATAGGCCGCGCCGCCGGCGCAGGGGCCGGCGATGATGGCGATCTGCGGGACGACGCCGGACAGCCCGACGTTGCGGTAGAACACCTCGCCGTAGCCGGAGAGGGCGTCGACGCCCTCCTGGATGCGGGCGCCGCCCGAGTCCTTGAAGCCGACGAGCGGGACGCCGTTCTTCAGCGCCAGGTCCATCGCCCAGACGATCTTGCGCGCATGCATCTTGCCGAGCGTGCCGCCGACGACGGTGAAGTCCTGACTGAAGGCGGCGACCTCGCGCTCGTCGACATAGCCGGTGCCGACGATGACGCCGTCCGCCGGCAGGTCCTTCTTCTCCATGCCGAACGCGGTGCAGGTGTGGCGGATATGCGCCCCGTACTCCTGGAAGGTGTCGGGCTGATACAGGGCCAGCAGCCGCTCGCGCGCCGTCATCAGGCCGCGTTCGTGGCGCTCCTTGGCCTTCTCCGCGCCGCCGGCGGCGAAGATCTTGCTGCGGCGCTCCTTCAGCTTGTCGCGAAGCTTTGCGTCGAGAGGCATCTGCGTTCCCATCCCTGTTGCGTGCACACGAGCGGGAGCTCGACGCTCAACGCCACCCGTGCCGGCGTCGCCTTATCCGTTTGCGCGGCAGATGAAGCCACGCCCGGTGCGTGCGACCGCCGTACTCCCAACCAAGAATTCCGTTGACGCGGTTGCTGTTATGGTTCGCGTCGTCGCCAGCCGTGCGGCCCCGTTGAGCCGGGCGAAAATAGGTCGCACATCCAGCGGCTGTCAAAGCAAAACCTGGGCCCGGGTAGGTCCATGCAGCGCCTGCATATCCGGCGTTTCTGCTCAGGGGCCGCTGGCGCGAACTTCGTCTTGTCCAGGCAACGGCTCGGCCTCGCCGCGTGGATCGAGCCCGCCGGCAACCGGCGTCGTGCGCGGCAGCGGCAGGAAGCGGACCTGGTCTTGCGCCGGCACCGGGCCGCGGCGGCGCATGCGCCATATGGCGAACATCGCCGTCGCCGCGCCGATCAGCCCGGTGAAGGTGAAGAGCCCGGACGGCCCCATCGCCTCCATCAGCACCGCCGCCGCCGGCGGGCCGAAGGCCGCGCCGACGCCGTAGGCGGTGATCAGCGCCGCGCTCGCCGCCACCACCTGCGCCGGCTCCAGCCGGTCGTTGGCGTGGGCGACGCTCAAGGGGTAGAGGGTGAAGGCGACCGCGCCTAAGAGCGGCGCCAGCGCCAAGGCGGCGTAGGCGGACCAGAGCCCCGCCGTCACCAGTCCGGCGCTCACCGCCACCAGCGCCAGTGCGACGGCGACCATGGCATGGCGGCGGTCGCAGCGGTCGGACAGCCTGCCCACCGGCCATTGCAGGACAAGGCCGCCGACGATGACGAGGGCCATGAACTGCGCCGTCTCGCCGACGGCGAAGCCGAGGTTGCGGGCGTAGACCGGGCCCAGCGCATAGAACGCGCCGAGGATCAGGCCGGACGACGCCGCTCCCGCCGCGCCCAGCGGCGAGAGGGCGTAGAGGCGGCGCAGGCCGAGGCGCACCCAGGCGCCCGGCGCCGGCGCCGTGATCCGGGTCATCGCCACCGGCACGACCGCGAGCGAGACGAAGGCGGCGCAGACCATGAACAGCACCATGCCCGAGGGATCGGGCAGCGGCAGAAGCGTCTGGCCGAACCCCTGGCCGAGGTAGAGCGCGATCATGTAGAGCGAGAGGATGCGCCCGCGCAGCTCGTTGCTGGCCTGGGCGTTGAGCCAGCTTTCGACGCAGGTGAAGAGCCCGGCAAGGCAAACGCCGGTGACGAAGCGCAAGCCGGCCCACGGCAGCGCCGCGGGCATGAGCGGAAACGCCAGGACTGCCGCCGAGAGCAGCGAGGCGAAGCCGGCGAAGGCGCGGATGTGGCCGACGCCGGCGATGACCCGGTCGCAATAGCGCGTGCCGACGATGAGGCCGACGAAGTAGATGCCGCCGACGAGGCCGATCATGAGGCTCCCGGCGCCGGCATCGTTCAGCCGCAGCGGCACCAGGGTGCCCAGCAGGCCGATGCCGACGAGCAGGAGGAACGTTCCGACCAGCAGGTTCCAGAAGGTCAGCGCCAGCCGCTTCATCGGCAAGCCTCGCCGCCGCCCGGCGAAAAGCCGTTGCCGGTCCCGCACATGGGATCGATGCTGACCAGCCGGCGGCGCAGACCCGGCGCGGCCCTGCGGAACGATACGGAGCGAAGGATGACGGATGCGGACGGCCCGCTCGTGGGCATCAGGGTGCTGGACCTCAGCCGGGTGCTGGCCGGGCCGGTGGCGACCCAGCTTCTTGGGGACCTCGGGGCGGATGTGGTCAAGGTCGAGCGGCCCGGAGCCGGCGACGACACCCGCGCCTGGGGACCGCCGTACCTGAAGGACGCGGATGGCCAAGACAGCAGCGAAAGCGCCTACTTCCTGAGCTGTAATCGTAACAAGCGCTCATTGACGATCGACCTGGGCAAGGAGAAAGGACAGGCGCTGGTGCGCGAGCTTGCCGCCCGCGCCGACGTCCTGATCGAGAATTTCAAGGTCGGCGACATGGCCCGCTTCGGCCTCGCCTACACCGACCTCGCCCCATCGCTGCCGCGCCTCGTCTACTGCTCGATCTCCGGCTTCGGCCAGACCGGGCCCTATGCCGCGCAACCGGGCTACGACTTCATGGTCCAGGGCATGGGCGGGGTGATGAGCATCACCGGGCAACGCGAGGGCGAGCCGGGGGGCGAGCCGGAGGGCGAGCCGATGAAGGTGGGTGTGGCGGTTGCCGACGTCGTCTGCGGCCTCTACGCTGCCGTCGCCATCCTCGCAGCACTCCGCCACCGCGACGAGAGCGGGCAGGGCCAGCACATCGACCTCGGCCTGCTCGACACCCAGGTGGCCTGGCTGGTCAACCAGGGCATGAACTACCTCGTCTCGGGCACGCCGCCGCGCCGGCTGGGCAACGCCCATCCGAACATCGTGCCCTACCAGGTGTTCGCGGCCTCCGACGGCTACGTCATCATCGCCGTCGGCAACGACGGCCAGTTTCGCCGGCTCGCCGCCTGCGTCGGGATGCCGGCGTCTGGCCGACGAGGCGGACTACGCCACCAACGCCGCCCGGGTGCGCAACCGGGAGCGGCTGGTCCCGATCCTGGAGGCCTTGGTGCGGGCGAAGACGCGAGGCCACTGGCTCGCGGCCCTCACCGAGGCGGGGCGTCCCCTGCGGCCCCGTCAACGACATCGGCCAGGTGTTCGCCGACCCGCAGGTGCTTTCCCGCGGCATGCGCGTCGCCATGCCGCATCCAGCGGCGGGCGGCGGCAACGTGGACCTGATCGGCAATCCGCTGAAGCTGTCGGCCTCGCCGGTCAGCTACCGGCGTCCGCCGCCCCTGCTCGGCCAGCACACCGACGAGGTGCTGGGCGAATGGCTCGGCCTCGCCGCCGACGGTGCGCGGCCCTTCGCGCGGAGGGGGTGATCTAGAGCGCCTTGGCCCTGGCCACCCCACTCTGGGACCTTGTCATCGCGAGGACGCGAAGCCGACGAAGGCTTAGGGCAGGTTAGCGAAGCGTAACCTGCCGGATGGGCGCGCACTACCACCTCATGCGGCGGGCTACGCCTGCGACTTCGCGCCGGGTACATCATCGTCACCGCGACCGCCAGCGAAGTGAAGGAGACGCGTTCGTTCACATCACCGAGGTGGAGCGCTCGGGCATGGCGACGCTGAGCGAGGGCCGGCGGGTCCGCTTCACGCCCCTACCGCAGCCGCGCGGGCTGAAGCCCGTCGACCTGGTGCCGCGCGACTGACCGGGCAGCGGGCGCGCTCACAGCGGCAGGTGGACCTCGACCACCCCCGGCTCGTCCATCTTCGTCTTCCGGCTGAAGCGGAAGAGCTCACAGACCTTCAGCATCGGCCGGTTCTCGCGCAGCACGTCGCCGAAGATCTCCTTGATGCCGCGGCTGCGGGCATAATCGATGATCCGCCGCATCAAGAGCGGGCCGAGGCCGAGGCCCACCAGGTCGCTGCGCAGCATGATCGCGTACTCCGCTTTCTCGCCGTCGGGATCGGCGGAGAGGTGGACCGCGCCGTAGACCTCGCTCTTGCCGGGCACGCCGGCCTCGGCGAGGACCAGCGCCATCTCCCGGTCGTAATCGATCTGGGTGAGGCGGGCCGCCAGCGGATGGGTCAGGGCCTTCTTCGGCGCGAAGAAGCGCATGCGGATGTCCTCCGGCGAGAGCCGGGCGAACAGCCGCTGGAAGGCCGGCTCGTCCTCGGGGCGCACCGGACGGAGGAAGAAGGTCCGGCCGTCGGGAAGCTTGATCTCTTCTTCCAGCTCCTTCGGATACGGGCGGATGGCGAGCCTCTTTGCCGGGGCGGTGGTGGCTTCGCGGACCCGGATGCGGGCATCCAGCGCGATGACCCCGTTCTCGTCGGCGAGCAGCGGGTTGATGTCGAGCTCGACCACCTCGGCGAAGTCGATGACGAGCTGCGAGATCTTGATCAGGGCAAGCGCCACGTCGTCCAGCGCCACCCGCGGCCGGCCGCGGAAGCCGAGCAGCAGCTTGTAGACGTTGGTGCGGGCGATGGCCTCGCGGGCGAGGTGCATGTTGAGCGGCGGCAGCGCCAGGGCGGTGTCGCCCCGGATCTCGGCGGCCGTGCCGCCATGGCCGAACAGGATCACCGGGCCGAACTGCGGGTCCTCGCTGGCGCCGACGATGAGCTCGAAGGCGTTTGGCCGCTGGATCATCGGCTGGATGGCGAAGCCGTCGATCGCGACCGGACCGACCCGCTCGGCGATGCGCTGGAGCATGGCTTCAGCCGCGGCGCGAACGGCATCCGCCGTGGGCAGGTCGAGGGCTACGCCGCCGACATCCGACTTGTGGGTGATCTCCTTCGACAGGATCTTCAGCGCCGCCGGGAAGCCCAATGTTTCTGCCATGGCCGCGGCCGCGGCCGGATCGGCAACGGCGCGCGTCGGCACCACCGGGATCGCGTAGGCCTCGAGCACCGCCTTGGCCTCGACCTCGCTCAGCCACTCCCGACCGTCGGCGAGAGCACTGCGGATGATTGCCCGCGCCGCCGCCGTGTCCGGGACGAAATCCTCCGGGATCGATGGCGGCGTCTCGGTCAGGGCCGTCTGGTTGCGGCGGTAGTTGACGATGTCGATGAAGGCCCGCACCGCACGCTCGGGGGTGAAGTACGTCGGGATGTGGTTCTCGGCGAACAGTCGCCTGGCCTCCGCCGCCGCCGTCCTCGCCGAGCCAGCTCGTCAGCACCGAGTGGCGCTTGCCGCCGACGGTGGCGATCACCGACCTCGGCGGCATCGCTCCCCGAGGCGATGGCGGTGGGGCAGTTCAGCACCAGGATCGCGTCGGCATTCGGATCCTCGAGCAGCACCGCGAGCGCCTTGGCGTAGCGCTCGCCCGGCGCGTCGCCGATGATGTCCACCGGGTTGCTCCGCGACCAGGTCGGCGGCAGGACCGCGTCGAGCGCGCGGATGGTCTCGGCCGAGAGCTCGGCGAGCTGGCCGCCGTAGTCCATCAGCGCGTCCGTCGCCATGACCCCGATGCCGCCGCCGTTGGTCAGGATGGCGAGCCGGTCGCCCTTGACCTTCAGCCCCAGGCCCATGGTCTCGACCGCGCCGAACAGGCCGCCGATGTCGTGGACCCGGAGCATGCCGGCGCGGCGGAAGGCGGCGTCGTAGACGGCGTCGCTGCCGGCCATGGCGCCGGTGTGCGAAGCGACCGCCTTGGCCGCGGCGGGAGAGCGTCCCGACTTGATGACGATCACCGGCTTCAGGCGGGCCGCCGCCCGCGCCGCCGACATGAACTTCCGTGCGTGGGTGATGGCCTCGATGTAGAGCAGGATGCCGCGGACCTCGACCTCGCCAGCGAGGTAGTCGAGGAGGTCGCCGAAGTCGACGTCGGCCATGTCGCCGAGCGAGGCGAAGTGGGAGAAGCCGATGGACCGCGCCGTGGCCCAGTCGAGCACGGTGGTGACGATCGCGCCCGACTGGGCGACGAAGGCGAGGTGGCCGGCCTTCGGCTGGATGTGGGCGAAGCTGGCGTTGAGCCCGGAGCGGGGCGCCAGCACGCCGATGCAGTTGGGCCCGACGATGCGCAGCGTCGCCGGCTTGGCCGCGGCCAGCATCTCTTGCGCCAGCGCGTGGCCGACGACATCGCCGCCCTCGCCGAAACCGGCGGTGATGACGACGGCGGCCTTGGTGCCGCGGGCGGCCAGCGCCGCGATCAGCCCCGGGACCGCCGGCGGCGGGGTCGCGATCACCGCCAGTTCGGGGACGATCGGCAACGAGGCGACGTCCGGGTAGGTCAGCACCCCCTCGATCGCCTTGTGATTGGGGTTGACCGGCATGACCGGCCCCTGGAACCCGGAGTGGAACAGGTTGCGGGCGACGACCGCGCCGATGGACCCGGCGCGCTTGCTGGCGCCGATCAGGGCAACGGACGAGGGATTGAACAGGGACTCGAGATTGCGGATGCTCACGATGGACTGATGATCCAGCGGTTGAGGCGGCGCGGAGGGAGCGCAATTAAAGCATTATCCGCAAACGGGGAAAAGAGATGAACCCGTGGCAGGCTTCGCGCGAGGCGTTGTTCGCCAGCGTGGGCGGCAGCACGGGGGGCGGCGCGAACATGGCGGAGGCCTGCCTCGATCGTCACGTCGCCGCCCGGCGCGGCGACTGGCTCGCCTTCCGCTTCCTCGGCCGTGACGGCAAGGTCGAGGACCTGACCTACGGCGAGCTCGCGGGCTTGAGCAGCCGCTTCGCCAACGTCCTGGCCACGCTCGGCGTGCGGCCGGGCGAATGCGTCTCCGCCCTGCTCGGCCGGGTGCCGGCGCTTTATATTGCCGCGCTTGGTTGCCTGAAGGCCCGCGCCGTCTTCTCCGCCCTGTTCGCGAGCTTCGGTCCGGAGCCGGTCCGGGTGCGGCTGGAGCATGGCCGGGCTCGGGTGCTGATCACGACCCCGGCCCTCTACGAGCGGCGGATCAGGCCGCTGGGCCGGCTGCCCGCGCCGCTGGCGCACGTCATCCTGGTCGATGCGCCGGGCGAGAGGAACGATTTCGCCGGCCTCCTCGCCGCTGCCTCCGAGCGCTTCGCCATCCCGTCAACAGCGCCCGAGGACCCGGCGCTGCTGCATTTCACCAGCGGCACGACCGGCGCTCCCAAGGCCGCCGTACATGTCCATGCGGCGATCCTCGCCCACCACGCAAGCGCCGGCTCCGCACTTGGGCTGCAGCCCGGCGACATCTACTGGTGCACCGCCGACCCCGGCTGGGTCACCGGCATCTCCTATGGCCTGCTCGCGCCCTTGAGCCGAGGTGCTGCCAGCATCATCGACGAGGGGGACTTCGACCCCGCCCGCTGGTACCAGGTCTTGAGCCGCGAGCGCGTCGCCATCTGGTACACCGCGCCGACAGCGATTCGCATGCTGATGAAGGCCGGCGCCGCCCTCGCCCGCGGCTTCGACCTGTCGGCGCTGCGCCATGCCGCCAGCGTCGGCGAGCCGCTGAATGCGGCGGCCGTCCACTGGTCGCTAGAGGCGCTTGGCCGGTCGATCCACGACACCTGGTGGCAGAGCGAGACCGGCGCGATCATGATCGCCAACCCGCCGGACGAGGAGGTCCGCCCCGGATCCATGGGCCGGGCGCTGCCGGGCGTCGAGGCGGCGGCCGTTCGCCGCAGCGGCGACGCAGTCCTGCCGGTTGCTCCCGGGGAGGAGGGCGAGCTTGCCTTGCGCCCCGGCTGGCCGTCGATGTTCCGCGGCTACCTCGGCAACGAGGACGCCTACTGCAAGTGCTTCGCCGGCGGCTGGTACTTGAGCGGCGACCTCGTGCGCCGCGACGCCGACGGCTGGTTCTGGTTCATCGGCCGTGGCGACGACGTCATTCAATCCGCCGGCCACCGGATCGGCCCGTTCGAGATCGAAAGCGTGCTGATGGAGCATCCAGCGGTGGCCGAGGCCGGGGTCATCGGCCGGCCCGATCCGCTGATCGGCGAGGCGGTCAAGGCGTTCGTCAGCCTGCGCGACGGCTTCGCCGCCGAAGACGCGCTCCGCCGCGCGTTGCTCGCCTTCGTCCGCCGCCGGCTCGGCGCCGTGATCGCGCCGCGCGAGATCGTCTTCGCGGCTGCGCTGCCGAAAACCCGCAGCGGCAAGATCATGCGCCGGCTGCTGAAGGCGCGCGAGGCCGGCCTGCCTGAGGGCGACCTCTCGTCGCTGGAGCCGGAGCCGGGCACGGAGGTGGACGGCGAGACGGGCGGCGAGACGGCGTAGGCCGTTGTGTCCCGGCCGACAAACTCATATAAAACCGGCGACTTGCAGGACAGCGGCGGTTGCCGCCGGCCTGCGCCCCCAAGACGACAGCCGGACCCATGCCGATGAATTACGCCGCCGCCCGGCGCACCATGGTGGAGAACCAGATCCGCACGAACCGGGTGCGCGATTCGCTGGTGGTCGGCGCCATGAGCGAGCTGCCGCGCGAGCTGTTCCTGCCCGAGCGGCTGCGCGGCATTGCCTACGCCGACGAGGACATCCCGCTTGGCAACCGCCGCTTCCTCATCGAGCCGCTGGTCGCGGCGCTGCTGTTGCAGACGGCCCAGATCCGCAGCGACGACGTGGTCCTCACGGTCGGCTGCGGCACGGGCTACCTGGCGGCTCTGGCCGCCTCCATGGCTAGCGCCGTCGTCGTCCTCGAGGACGACCCGGAGCTTGCGGCGCAGGCCGGCACCGTTCTCGCCGATCTCGGCATGAACACGGTCGCGGTGGTCGAGGGACCCTTGAGCGAAGGCTACGCCAAGCAGGCGCCCTACGACGTCATCATCTTCGGCGGCGCGGTGACGGCGGTGCCCGACGCAGTCGCCGCACAGCTCGCCGAGAACGGCCGGATGGTCGCCGTCACCCGCAAGGGCACGCGCGACACCGGCCGCGGAACCCTCTTCATCAAGGCCGCCGGCACGGTGTCCTGCCGCGAGGTCTTCGACGCCGGCATACCGTTCATTCCGGGCTTCGAGCCGCAGGAAAGCTTCACGTTCTGACGCCAAAGCACGGACAGCGCACCAGCCACCGGCCGGCCGGCCGCGGGCAGAATGTGGATCGGAACGAGCCGGGCGCGCCGGCTCGCGGTCCTCGGGGGGATGACGGGACGGCTTGATGCGCCTCCGCTTCGCCTGTTTGTTGAGCGTGTCGCTTGCAGCGGTGCTGTGGCTTCCGGCGGCCCATGCCCAGACGCTGGAAGAGGCCCTGTCGCAGGCCTACCTGAACAACCCGACGTTGGCCGCCGAGCGGGCGGCGCTGCGCGCCACCGATGAACGGGTGCCGCAGGCGCTCTCGAACTGGCGGCCGACCCTCGACGCGTTCGGTGGCGTCGGCAAGCGGACGACCGACAGCAACAGGCTGACCACGTTCGGTGGCGGCGGCCGGCAGAACCTGACGCCCAGGACCTACGGCGCCCAGGTCACCCAGCCGCTGTTCCGCGGCGGCCGGACCGTCGCCGAGACCCGCGCCGCGGAGAACGCCGTGCGCGCCGGGCGCTCGCGCCTCGACTCGGTCGAGCAGCAGGTGCTGCTGAGCGCGGTCACGGCCTACATCGACGTCTACCGCGACCAGGCGGTCCTCGACCTGCAGATCCGCAACGAGCAGCGGCTGGCGCGGCAGCTGGAGGCGACGCGCGACCGCTTTCAGGTTGGTGAGGTGACACGGACCGACGTGTTCCAGGCGGAGGCCCGCCTTGCCGGCGCGACGGCGGCCCGCGTCGGCGCGGAAGGCTCGCTGGAGCGCTCGCGCGCCACCTACCGCAACGTCGTCGGCCAAGCGCCCGGCCTGCTGGCCCAGCCCGCCATTCCGCGCGATCTGCCGAACACCCTCGATCAGGCGATCACCACGGCGAAGCGGCAGAACCCGGACATCCTCGAAGCGGAGTTCACCGAACGCGCCTCTCTCGATGCCGTCGACCAGGTTCGCGGCGAGGGCCTGCCGACCCTGAGCCTGCAGGGCACCGCGCAGCGCGATGACGAGGCCGCCTTCGAGGACGCGCGGACCGATTCGCTGGAGGCCGTAGTGAACCTGGACGTGCCGCTGTACCAGGCAGGCGCCGTCGACTCGCGGCTGCGCCAGTCGAAGCAGAACGTCGTCGAGAACCGCCGCATCCTCGACCAGCGGCGCCTCGACGCGATCGAGGCCGCGACCAGTGCCTGGAACAACCTGCAGACGGCGCGGGCGGCGCTGATGTCGTTCCGCAAGGCGGTGCAGGCCAACGAGGTTGCGCTGGAGGGCGTTCAGCGCGAGGCCGAGGTGGGTGCCAGGACGGTGCTCGATGTCCTCGATGCTGAGCAGGAGCTGGTCGATTCCCAGGTCGATCTCGTCGGCGCCCAGCGCGACGAGATCGTTGCGACCTTTGACCTGAAGACCGCCGTCGGCGAACTCAGCGCCCGCGAGCTGGTGCTGCCGGTGCCGTACTATGATCCGTCCGTGCACTACGAAGACGTGCGCAATCGCTGGTTCGGCAGCGACAGCGTTGGCGGCCTGCGCGAAGACAACTTCCCGCGGAGCCGGTAGCTAGGCACGCCGTCGGTCCAGAACGCGGACAGGCCTCACCTCGGCCTCTCCCGCCAACTCGGGCGGCGCACCGATAGCGGACGCCGTGGAAACGGTGAACGGCTACTTTCGGGACAGACTGAATGACCTCCTCGCCGCAACCTAGGCACTACCAGGTAATATACGCCGATCCGCCATGGACGTTCGCAACGTATTCCCGCAAGGGCAAGGGGCGCAGCCCTGAGGCGCACTACAACTGCATGGCCCTGGGAGACATAAAGACCCTGCCGGTGGCTGACTGGGCAGCAGCCGACTGCGTGCTGCTAATGTGGGTCACTGACCCGTTGCTCGAGACGGCGTTTGAGGTGATCCGGGCCTGGGGGTTTACCTACAAGACGGTTGGCTTTTACTGGGCGAAGCTCAACAAGGGGAACGGCAAGACCCCATCCGCGCAAGCGCGTTTTTTCACCGGCCTCGGCTTCTGGACGCGCGCCAACCCGGAGCAATGCCTCCTCGCGACGCGCGGCCATCCCAAGCGCCGATCAGCCGATGTCCGCAAGCTCGTGGTGTCCCCGCGCCGCGAGCATTCGCGTAAGCCAGACGAGATCTACGGCCATATCGAAGCCCTTTGCGAAGGTCCCTACCTGGAGATGTTTGCCCGCAACTCGCGGCCGGGGTGGGACGCCTGGGGGGCAGAAACCGGCCTGCTTGATGGTGGCGCCTCGCCGCCACGTCGTTGGCGCTCGAAGGGCTATCCTGACGCGGCGGGGTAGAGAAACTACCAGCGACGGCAAACGGTGGCGCGGTTGGCCCGTTTCCGCTAGTGTGGAGCGTTGGCCAACTGCAACCCGAATGAAATGTCCATGAACGACGTCGACGATGCCGCCCGGTTGCCGGGGCAAGAGCCCTCCATGGAGGACATTCTCTCGTCGATCCGCCGGATCCTGTCGGAGGACGGCGAAAGCACCGACAGTGGCGATGACGAGGATTTTGGCGACCTCGCCAACTCGGCGGTGATGAACTCCGGCCAGGACAGCAAGGCCGCGGCCGTCGAGGCTTCTCCCCGGCCGGAGCCCGCGCCCGTACGCACCGGGCGAGCGAAGGGCCGCGAGGACTACGCCCTGGCCGAGAAAGAGGACGCCGACCTCGCCCCCAGCAACGTCTTCCACCTGACCCCGGATATGCGCCTGCCTCCGGAACGCCAGGTCCTGTCGCAGTCGACCTCGGCCGCTTCCAGCGACGTGCTGTCGCAGCTCGCCAAGGCGATCCTCGACCGCCGCGACATCGGCGTCGGCGGCCGGGACATGACCATCGAAGGCTTGGTGCGGGAGATGCTGCGGCCGCTGCTCAAGGAATGGCTGGACCGCAACCTGCCCTACCTGATCGAGCGGCTGGTCAAGAAAGAGATCGACCTGATGGTCAACCGGGCGGAACGCCTGGAGGATTGACCGTCCGCCGGCACAGCCGCTAACAAGGCCGTCTTCGGACCTCATCTGGGAAAGCCGCGCCGTAGCCTGCGCGCGGGCGAAAGCGGCCATGCTCGAAACCACCTACAAGCCCGCCGACATCGAGGACACGTGGTACGAGCGGTGGGAGCAGGCCGGAGCCTTTGCCTGCGGTCGCCACCCCGACCGCGCTCCCTACACCATCGTCATCCCGCCGCCGAACGTTACCGGCAACCTGCACATGGGCCACGCGCTCAACAACACGCTGCAGGACATCCTGGCGCGGCACGCGCGCATGGCCGGCCACGACGTGCTCTGGCAGCCCGGCACCGACCACGCCGGCATCGCCACCCAGATGGTCGTGGAGCGCCAGCTCGACCGCGAGGGGCTGAGCCGCCACGACCTCGGCCGCGCCGCCTTCATCGACCGGATCTGGGACTGGAAGGCGCAGTCCGGGGGCGCCATCATCGGCCAGCTCCGCCGGCTCGGCGCCTCCTGCGACTGGTCGCGCGCCCGCTTCACCATGGACGACGGGCTGTCGGCGGCGGTGCGCCGGGTGTTCGTCGCCCTCTACCGGCAGGGCCTGATCTACCGGGACAAGCGCCTGGTCAACTGGGACCCGCTGCTGCAGACGGCGATCAGCGACCTCGAGGTCGAGCAGCGCGAGGAGCACGGCAAGCTCTGGACCTTCCGCTACCCGCTCGAGGACCAGCCCGGCCGGTTCGTCTGCGTCGCCACCACCCGCCCCGAGACGATGCTGGGCGACACCGCCGTCGCCGTCCATCCCGAGGACGAACGCTACGCCGACATCGTCGGCCAAAGCTGCATCCTGCCGATCATGGACCGGCCGATCCCGATCGTGGCCGACCCGCACGCCGACCCGGAGAAGGGCACCGGCGCGGTGAAGATCACCCCGGCGCACGACTTCAACGACTTCGAGGTCGGGCGAAGGCACGGGCTCGCCATGATCAACGTGCTCGACGCCCGCGCCTGCCTTAACGACACAGCGCCCGAGCGCTTCCGCGGCCTCGACCGCTACGAGGCGCGCGACGCCATCGTTGCCGAGATGCGCGCCCTGGGCCTGGTCGAGAGGATCGAGGAGCACGCGCTCGCCTTGCCTTACGGCGATCGCTCCGGCGTTGTCGTCGAGCCGTGGCTGATGGACCAGTGGTTCGTCGACGCCAAGGCGCTGGCGGGACCGGCGATTGCCGCGGTCGAGGAGGGGCGGACTCGGTTCGTGCCCGAGCAGTGGACCCGCACCTACTACGAGTGGATGCGCAACATCCAGCCGTGGTGCATCTCCAGGCAGATCTGGTGGGGCCACCAGATCCCAGCCTGGTACGGGCCGGACGGGCGTATCTTCGTCGCCGAGACGGAGGCTGAGGCGAACGCCGAAGCGGCGGAGGCCTACGGCGAAGCGGTTGCGCTCAGGCGCGACGAGGACGTGCTCGACACCTGGTTCTCCTCGGCGCTGTGGCCGTTCTCGACGCTGGGCTGGCCGGAGGAGACCCCCGAGGTCCGCCGCTACTACCCGACCGACGTGCTGGTGACCGGCTTCGACATCATCTTCTTCTGGGTCGCGCGGATGATGATGATGGGCCTGCACTTTATGGGCGAGGCGCCGTTCCACACCGTCTACATCCACGCCCTGGTCCGCGACGAGAAGGGCCAGAAGATGTCGAAGTCGAAGGGGAACGTCATCGACCCCCTCGACCTGATCGACCGCTACGGCGCCGATGCGCTCCGCTTCACCCTGACGGCGCTCGCCGTCCAGGGCCGCGACGTGAAGATGTCGGAGAGCCGGGTCGAGGGCTACCGCAACTTCTGCACCAAGCTGTGGAACGCCGCCCGCTTCTGCCAGATGAACGGCGCGGCGCCGGTGCGCGGCTTCGACCCGGCGTCCGCGACCGAGCCGGTCAACCGCTGGCTCATCGGCAAGCTCGCCGACGCCGCCCGGGAGGCATCGGCGGCGCTCGCCGCTTACCGCTTCAACGACTACGCCAATGGCCTCTATCAGTTCGTCTGGGCGACCTTCTGCGACTGGTACCTGGAGTTCGCCAAGCCGCTGCTGCTGGAAGGCAGCGCCTCCGCCCAGGCCGAGACCCGCGCGGTCGCCGGCTGGACGCTGGACCAGATCCTGCTCCTGCTCCACCCGGTGATGCCGTTCGTGACCGAGGAGCTCTACGCCGAGATGGCCGACCGCCATGGCGCGCTGCTCGTCGATCAGCCGTGGCCGGACGCGGACGCGCTGCCGCGTGACGCCGAGGCGGAAGCCGAACTCGACTGGGTGATCCGGCTGATCTCGACGGTGCGGGCGATGCGGGTCGACGCCAACGTTCCGCCGGGGCGCGGATCGCGCTTAAGCTGCGCGCGGTCGATGGCGGCGTCGCCGGCAAGGTCGGCCGCGCCACCGCCGCCTGATCGAGAGCCTGGCCCGCGTGGGCAGCGTCGAACTCATCGACGCCGAGCCGCCCAAGGGCTCGGTGCAGGCGTGTGCGACGGCACGACCGTCATCCTGCCGCTCGAAGGCGTCATCGACGTCGCCGCCGAGCGCGCCCGGCTCGACAAGGAGCTCGCCCGGCTGGCGGCCGAGATCGGCCGGCTCAACAAGAAGCTGGAGAATCCGGGGTTTCCTGGCTAAGGCGCCGGCGGAGGTGGTGGCGACCGAGCGCGAACGGCTGGAGGCGGCGGCGCTGGCCCAGGCCAAGCTCGGCGAGGCGGCGCGCCGGCTCGCGGAGCTCTAGGTCGCTGCGGTGCGCGCCTCAACGGAGGCGGCCGTGAAGGGCCGGGCCACGTCGCGCTTGCCCCGGTCGCCCACCGATGTTCGATAGTGGATGGATGGCCGTAACAAGTACGGCCATGACGGGCGGTGCTGCGGCAAGGGCTCCCTTCTTCCGTCCTGGCGCGCTCGTCGAGAGGACGTCTACCCCTGACGTTATGAGTGGCGGTGCGGCTCGCGCCATGGCGGCAGCAACGCGTGGCGGCAATGGCCTTGAAGAGACCCGGGCACACCTTCCACCTGCACAGCCTTATCGTCACCGCCGGGCTTGTCCAGGCTTGTCTCGGCGGTCCACCCGGTGACGCGATAGGCCAGCCATGACCAAGAAGATCATCCTTGCCATCGGTATGGCCTGCGTCGTCGTCTGGATCGTCCTCCTCGTCCGGATGCTCGCCGCCAACCTCGGCGCCGGCTGACCGCGCCTCTCGCCGAAAACGCTGCGCCGATGCGGTTCCTTGATCCGGCGAAGGGCCGCGGGTAGTGTCCCTGCCTCCGGCTAGCCCCCGCTTGGTCATCGCCTCCATGGACATTCGCCGCGGTTTCGTCGACGCCATCGGCAACACGCCGCTGATCCGCTTGCACAAGGCCTCGGAGCTCACCGGCTGCGAGATCCTCGGCAAGGCCGAGTTCCTCAATCCCGGCAGCTCGGTGAAGGACCGGGCAGCCTTGGCGATCGTTCTCGACGCCGAGGAGCGCGGCGTGATCGAGCCGGGCGGGCTGATCGTCGAGGGCACCGCCGGCAACACCGGCATCGGCCTGGCTTTGGTCGGCAACGCCCGCGGCTACCGCACGCTGATCGTCATCCCCGAGACCCAGAGCGAGGAAAAGAAGGACATGCTGCGGCTCTGCGGCGCCGAGGTCCGCGAGGTGCCAGCGGTGCCGTACGCGAACCCGGACAACTACGTGAAGCTTTCTGGCCGACTTGCCGCGGAACTTGCCAGGGCGGAGCCGCACGGCGCCATCTGGGCCAACCAGTTCGACAACGTCGCCAACCGCGCCGGCCACTACCGCACCACCGGCCCGGAGATCTGGCGCGCAGACCGACGGGACGGTCGACGGCTTCGTCTGCGCCGTCGGCACCGGCGGGACGCTGGCCGGGGTCGGAACGCTACCTCAAGGAGCGGAAGCCCGAGGTGCGGATCGGCCTCGCCGACCCGATGGGTGCAGCGCTCTACCACTACTACCGCTACGGCACCCTGAAGGCCGAGGGCGAGTCCATCACCGAGGGCATTGGCCAGGGGCGGATCACCGCCAACCTCGAGGGCGCGCCGGTGGATCACGCCTATCAGATCCGAGGACGCCGAGGCGATCGAGATCGTCTTCGACCTCTTGCGCCACGAGGGCCTGTGCCTCGGCGGCTCCAGCGGCATCAACGTCGCCGGGGCCATGCATCTCGCCCGCGAGCTGGGGCCCGGGCACACCATCGTCACCATTCTCTGCGACTACGGCACCCGCTATCAGTCGAAGCTTTACAACCCGGCGTTCCTGCGCGGCAAGGGGCTGCCGGTGCCGGCATGGCTGGAGAGCGCGCCGTGAAGGCGCCCCGTCCGCGGCGCAGCCGCCCGGCCTCCTCGTCGGCCCCGACGTGGCTGGCGGAGCATCTGGACGATCCGGGTGTGCGCATCCTCGACGGCAGCTTCCATGTGCCGGGCAGCGGCCGCGTTGCCAGCGCCGACTTCGAGGCCGGGCACATCCCGGGTGCGGCCTTCTTCGACATCGACGGGGTTCGCGACGAGGCGAGCCCGCTGCCGCATATGCTGCCGCCGCCCGAGGTGTTTGCCGACCGCGTCGGCGCCCTTGGCATCGGCGACGAGACCCTGGTCGTCGCCTACGACGCGCAGGGATCGTTGGCGGCGCCGCGGGTCTGGTGGATGTTCCGCTGCTTTGGCCACGACGCCGTCGCCGTGCTCGACGGCGGCCTCGCCGCCTGGAAAGCCTCTGGCGGGGCGATCGAGAGCGGGCCGGCAAGGCCGCGGCCGAAGGCGTCCTTCACCCCGCGCTTCCGCCCGGAGCTGGTGGCAAGCCGCGAGGACGTGCTGGCTGCCCTCGGCGGGGGACGGGGTGGGGGACGGGGCCGGCAGATCGCGGACGCCCGCCCGCCCGGCCGGTTCGCCGGCAGGGATCCTGAGCCGCGTCCGGCGGCGAAGCAGGGCCACATCCCGGGCAGCGTCAACATCCCGGCGATGAGCCTGGTCGATCCGACGCGGGCCGGCGCGTGGCGCTCGAGCCAAGAGCTGGCGCAAGCCTTTGCCGCCGCCGGCATCGACCTCGGACCGCCCGCTCATCGCCTCCTGCGGCTCGGGTGTCACTGCCTGCGCCATCGCCTTCGCCGCGGCGCTCACGGGCCACGAGAAGACCTCCGTCTACGACGGCTCCTGGGCCGAGTGGGGCAACAGCGAGGACACCCCGGTCGAGAAGGCCGGGCCATGACCAAGAAGGAGACGCGGCTGCTGGGCGTCGGCAGGTCGCCCCAGGCCAACCACGGCGTCGTCAACCCGCCCGTCTACCACGCCTCGACCATCGTCTACCCGACGCTGGCGGCGCTGGAGGAGGCGGACCGCACGCCATACGAGGGCACGCGCTACGGCCGGCGGGGAACGCCCACGACCTTCGCCCTGGAGGAGGCGGTGGCGGAGCTGGAGGGAGGGTTTCGCAGCATCGCCGTGCCCTCGGGGCTTTCCGCCATCACCACCAGCCTGCTCGCCTTCCTCAAGGCCGGCGACCACCTGCTGATGGTCGATACCACCTATGCCCCGACTCGGCGGTTCTGCGACACGGTCCTCGTCGGCCTCGGGATCGAGACCAGCTACTACGACCCGCTGGCCGACATCGCGCCGCTGCTTAAGCCCAACACCCGGGTGGTCTTCGCCGAAAGCCCGGGATCCTTGACCTACGAGGTGCAGGACGTCCCCCGCCTGGCCAAAGCCGCCAGGGCCGCGGGCGCCGTCACCATGCTCGACAACACCTGGAGCGCCGGGCTGCTTGTTCGCGCCGTTCGCCCACGGCGTCGACGTCTCGATCCAGGCGGTGACCAAGTACATCGTCGGCCATTCCGACGTGATGCTCGGCACCATCACCACCACCGAGGCCTGCTTCCTGCGGGCGAAGCGCGCGTCGTCGCTCCTGGGCGTCGCCGCCGGACCGGACGACTGCTATCTGGCGCTGCGCGGCCTCAGGACGCTGGCCGTGCGCCTCGCCCGCCACGGGCAGACCGCGCTCACCGTCGCCCGCTGGCTGAGCCAGCGGCCGGAGGTCGCCCGCGTGCTGCATCCGGCGCTACCGGACTGCCCCGGCCACGACATCTGGCGGCGGGATTTTTCCGGCAGCAACGGCCTGCTCTCGGTCGTCCTCCGCGGCGTGCCGAAGCCCGCGCTCGCAGCCATGCTCGACGGCCTCGAGCTGTTCGCCATGGGCTATAGCTGGGGCGGCTACGAGAGCCTGATCGTGCCGTTCGAGCCTGAGAAGGCGCGCACGGCGACTCCTTGGACCGGCGGCGGCCCCTGCCTGCGCCTGCACTGCGGGCTGGAGGATCCGGGCGATCTGATCGCCGATCTCGAAGCCGGTTTCGCCCGCCTCGGCGCCTCCACGGCCTGAGCCGGCGAGTGAGCCGGCGAGGCCGCCGCTTATGCCGGTTTTGCCGGCGGCCGGGCCACGGGCTGGATGCGCTGGCCGACCAGCCGCTGCAGGACCCGGAAGGCCGGCTGATCGACGAACAGGAAGGTGACCGTCAGCCGGCGGCGGTCGTCGCTGAGCCGCAAGACCCGGGCGCGGATCTCGACCGGCGTAAGCTCCTCGCCGTTGCCGCCCAAGCCATCGATGGTGAACAAGGACCCGGGGGTCAGGGCGCCGAAATAGTCATCGACGACGAACCCGCCCATGCTCCAGTCGGCGGTCGCGTAGGTGCTGCCGTCGAGCGACAGGCTAAGCGGCGGCTGGGTGAACCGCTGGTGGCGCCTGCGCTCGCCGGAATAGCCCTCAGCGTTCACTCGTTCCCCTTCCCGCGCTGCTCGCGCGTACCACCGTGCGCGCCGGCATCCCAGGCGGGCGACGGCCCGGCGAGTTAATCATAAACACCGCGCGAAGCCAAATCATCCGCAACCGTGAACCCCGCCTGGATCAAGGGCACCGACGTTAAAACGTGATGGCCGTCACTGACCGGCCGGCATGACCGGGCGATGATGGCGACATGGCGGCTTGCCGGGAGACGGGCTTGAGGCTCGGCACCACGAAAAGCCCCCGCCCCGAAGGCGAGATCGTGATGCCGGACACCTCCCATCCGAATGCCCCGCCCGCGCCACCAGCGGCGCCTCGATCACCCGCCAGCCATGCCGAGGCTGAGCGGCGGGCGCTCAGGACGCTGTGGTGGGCGATCGAGCACTGCCCGGCGGCGATCATAATCACCGATCGCGAGGGCCGCATCGTCTACGTCAATCCCCGCTTCAGCGCCATCAACGGCTACGGCCGGACCGAGGTGCTCCACCGCAACCCTCGGTTCCTGAAGTCGGAGGACAGCGATCCGGCGTTGCACCGGGCGCTTTGGGCGGCGCTTGCGGCCGGGGAGGACTGGCGGGGAACGCTCTGCAACCGCCGCGCAGATGGGCACGTTTACGAGGCCGACGTCGCGATCGCTCCGGTCAAGGACGCCGCCGACCACGTCAGCCACTTTGTCGCCGTCTACGGCGAGCCGCGGCTGCTTCCGGCGGCCGGCGTCATCAACGGTGCCAGCCGACCGGGGGCCGGGAGTGGAGGCGGCAGGCGCCGGCGCCGAGCCCGCTGGTGCTCCGGACTTCCGTACCCTGGTGGATGCCGCGCCCCACGGGATGATGGTCGAGCGCGACGGCCGGGCGCTCTACGCCAACCGCGCCTGCGCCGCCATGTTCGGCTACGCCAAGGCCGCCGACGTGGTGGCGCTGCCGAGTCTGGCCGTGCTCTTCGCCGACGACGACCGCGCCCGGGTGCAGCGCTACTGGCGCGCCTACGCTGGCAGGATCCCCGCGCCAAAGGCCTTCGAGTGCCGCGGCATCAAGAAGGACGGGTCGATCGTCTGGCTCGACATCCGCGTCCAGTCCTTGAGCCTCGACGGCGCCGCCGCCAGCCTCTGGACCATCGCCGACGTCACGCTGCGCAAGATCTACGAGGACCGCCTGCACCACCAGGCGAACTTCGATCCCGTCACGCATTTGCCCAACCGCTCGCTCGCCATCGACCGGCTGGTGAATGCCATCGTCGCCGGCCGGCGGCGGTTCCGCAAGGTGGGCGTGCTGTTCATCGACATCGACGACTTCAAGGCGATCAACGACACCTTCGGCCATTCCGTAGGCGACCGCTTCCTGCGTCAGCTCGGCGAGCGCATCCGGCTCTGCGTGCGCGAGGAGGACACCGTCGCCCGCATTGGCGGCGACGAGTTTACGGTCGTCCTTCCCGACCTGCGCTCAGTTGCCGACGCCGAAGGGGTGGCGCGTAAGATCCTCGAGGCCGTGGCTACGCCCTTCAGCCTGGAGGGCCGCGAGGCCTTCGTCGGCGCCAGCATCGGCATCACCATCTCGCCAGAGGACGGCGTCGACGCCGAGACCCTGCTCGGCAACGCCGACGCGGCGATGTACAAGGCCAAGACCTCGGGGCGCAACCAGCTCCGCTTCTTTACCCCGGAGCTCAACGCCCGGACGATCAACCGCAACCGCGCCGAGGCGCGGCTGAAGAGCGCGCTGGAGCGCGACGAGTTGCGCGTCCTCTACCAGCCGATCGTGAGCCTGGAGGGCGGGCAGATCATCGGCGCCGAGGCGCTGTTGCGTTGGCACGACCCGGAGCTCGGCATCGTCGACGCCGAGCACTTCATCAGGGTCGCCGAGGAGACCGGGCTGATCGTCCCGATCGGCGCCTGGACCATGACCATGGCCTGCCGCGACGCCGCCCGCTGGCGCCGCGACGGGCGCAGCGGCGTCTTCGTCTCGGTCAACGTCTGCAGTCGGGAGTTTCGGGCGAAGACCCTGGCCGAGGACGTCGTTCGCGGCCTGCGCGAGCATGACCTGCCTGCGGACGGGCTGCATCTCGAGCTCGGCGAAAGCGTGCTGATGCAGGAGTTGCCGCAGATCGTGCGCGCGCTTGGCCAGCTCGCCGCGGCGGGGGTTCGCCTCAGCGTCGACGACTTCGGCACGGGCTATTCGTCGCTGAACTCGCTGAGCCGGTTCCCGCTGGAGACCGTCAAGATCGATGGCTCGCTGACCCGGCGGATCGTCACCAGCCCGGTCCAGGCGTCGCTGGTCGAGGCGATCATCGCCTTTGCCCATCGCCTTGGCCTGCGGGTCGTCGCCGAAGGTGTCGAGACGGCCGAGCAGTTGGCCCTGCTCAGGAGCCGGCACTGCGATGCGGCCCAAGGCTGGCTGTTCAGCGAGCCGTTGACCGCCGAGGGCATCGAGGAGCTGCTTTCGGCGCGCGGGCCGCGACCCGGTCCGGGCGCGGCCAGGAGTAGAAAAGCGGGCGGCCCGGCGCGAGCGGCGCCGGGCGGTTCCTTCGACCGCGTCTGCCCGGGCTAGGCCACGTTCCTGAGCCGCGGGTTGGGGGCGATGGCGGCGCAGCTGCGCAGCGAGGTGAGCGCCCGGATCCAGGTCCGCTCGAGCCGGCGGTCGGTCTCGATGATGACGGCGCAGGCGGCGCCCTTGCCGAGGTCGCCGACGGCGGCGGCGTAGGCCTTGGCGAAGATTTCGTGGTCGGCCTGCGCCGAGATGACGAACACCCGCCGGCTGGCGCGGACGTCGCTCGCGATCGCCTTCAGGTCGAAGCCGAGCGGGCCGTGCTCGCCGGGATCGTCGCTGTCGTCCGCGACCAGCACCAGCCGCCGCGCCGCCCGCCGGTGCGCCGGCACCTGCACCCCGGCGCAGATCATCTCCACCTCGAAATCGAAGCGCCTGGCGCCGGCGAAGGCGCTGCGCAGGTAGTCCGGCATGTCATTGAGGACGTCGGCGGGTAGATCGCGGACGCGCAGCCAGCCTTGCTGAAGGTCGACCATTATCGGGAAGCCTCACCACTACGGTTTTCGACACCGTCCCGGGCGGCTTTTCCCCCCTTGTTGGCCGAACGCTTAGCATGATCTGCTTCTTCGGTCCAGGAATTTTGTCCTCATGACGTCCGGTATCACCGGCACATTTGCCCCCCTTTGGGGTGAGCGAGGGCAGCATAGCTGGCATTCCGCGCCGGCGAAAGCCCCGGCCGATCCCGGCGGATCTTTTCGTGCGGCAAGGCGTGGACGTGCGCCGGGGACGGCCGGGGAACGCTCGGCTTGTGGCTGGAAGTGAAGGATCCGCGTGTGGGCGAAGCGTCAGCCGCCCGACGCCTGCGCCGCTTCGTGCTGCTCCCGCCGGTCGAGGCCCCGCGCCTTCACCGCCAGCATCACGATGTCGACCACCTCGTCGAGCTTGCGGAAGTAATCGGTGTTGACGATCAGGTCGAAGTTGGTGGGATCGTTGTAGCGGCTGTGGAACAGGTCCCAGATGAACTTGCCCCGCCTTTTGTTGCTGTCCTGGACCTTGCGCTTGGCCTCGGCGTAGCTGATGCCCTCGTCCTCGGAGAGCCGCGTGGCGCAGGCCTCGACGGAACCGACGATCCGCACCCTGAGCACGTCGCGGCCGGCGAGGATGACGTGGCTGCCGCGGCCGACGATGACGCCGCCGGTGTGATACAGGCCGCGGATGACGGTGGAGAGGAAGTGTACGTACTCGTCGCGCGAGACGTGCTTGCCGAAGACCGCCGAATAGATCCAGGCGTCGACCGCGTCGAGCTTCTCCTCGAACTGGGCGATGAGCGCCGGGCTGACGTTGGCTTCGGCGGCGATGCCGTTGATGATCTCCGAGCCGAACATGTCGACGCCGAGGTGGGCCGCGACGCGCTCGGCGATGTAGTTGCCGCCGCTGCCGATGGTGCGCGAAATTGTGACGGTGGGCTTGCGCAGGCGGCGTTCGCGAACCGGGGGTTCTTCGAGGGCGCGGACGATCGCCTGGATTACGCCTTGTGCATTTGCTGCCATTTTTAGTCCTCTCCCGCGGCAGACTGTCTAGATATCATCCCTGCCCGCGATGTGAAAGCATCGTCGGCCGCGTTCGCGCCCTTGCCGCGCCCGTGCGTCGCCCGCACGGCTCCAGCAGTCCGCCAACGGCGGCAGCCTGAGGACCGTCGCCAACCGGTGCAAAACCCGCAAGGCCGTTGCCGGCTCAAGGCGGCTCGGCTAGGGTTCGCAGGCTCGTCCGCCCGCCTTTGGGCGCCGCGGTCGGCACGACGGAGGGATGGCCGAGCGGTTTAAGGCGCACGCCTGGAGAGCGTGTTCACCAATAGGTGTCGTGGGTTCGAATCCCACTCCCTCCGCCAGTTCCTGCACGGAAATCGGCACCGTCCTCCTCGAGGCCAACGACGACCGGCAGCTCCAGCACCGCTACATGCAGATCGAGGGCATGGCCGAACTCAACGCCACCCTCGCCGACGACAACCGGCTAGCGCTTACACCACAGGCCGCGTGACCGATGGCCACCTCGAACCAGACCAGAATTTCCACCATCTTGACGGACGTGATCCGCTACAGCGCTACCCAACCGCGCGCTCGCTCGCGGCTGCTCATCCGCCAGCTACACCATTCACCAGGGACGTGACCGCGGTCACACGTCAAAAGCCGGTGAGCGGGCTCATTACCGCTCCCTCACCCACCCCCGCTAGGATATTTCCAGCACGATGACGCGAGGGTAAAATCCAAAGCACGGTACAGCCGGGGACGGCGATGACCGTGCACGGTGATGGACAAGGTCCTCGTCGTAACACCAGGGCCTTGTCTTTCCTCCTCTGGCCTTTTGCCCCGGCGGTCTGACGGCGGCGGCGCCAAGGTGCCCATGTGATCCACGATGCTAACGCCGTCCGATCGATTTTAGGGCCACACAGAAGGGGGTGCATCCAGCCCCACCAATCAATCCGAAATCAACCGACGCTCGCATGGCCCCGCCCGTCCGCGCACCAGGAAGTGCAAGCACCGCGGTCGCCGGCGCAGCAGCTCGAGACGGAGCGGGCGGTGCGGCCACCTTGCCGCCGGCACTGTATCCACCGCACGGCGCGCTCTGCGGCGTTGGTGTCGGTGTCGTGCAGAGTGCCTGATCAGGACTGAAGGCTTGCCATGAGCTTGGTTCCGCAGACCACGGTGGCGGTGCGGCTCACGAATAACCGAAGCTGGCGTCTGGAGGCTTCTCGCCTGCACCCGTGATGAGGTCGAAATCGGTTTTGCCGAAGGGTGAGCGTGTAGAAGAGTTTCGCGTCGTTTCGTTCAGAGAAGTTACTCCGTTGGATGCCGCTCGTCCGGATTATCGGTCAGCGCACTGCCGTGGCTGGCTGTGGGATGAGCCTGCGAGTTGCTGGCGGCCGCAAGAAGAGCCGATTACGCCACCTCCAGGAACTCCCCCTTCGGAACCGCTTGATCTGGTTTTGAGCCGGGTGCGTTTCGGGTGGGTAAGTCTCGATATCGATCGTGTCCCAGCGCGTGGTGTAGCAGCGATGCTCCTCGGCGACTTGGGTCGCCGGGTCAGACGGCCACGGCGGGCAGGCTGACGAGGGCAGTATCGCTGACCGCGCCGAGCGTCTCCAGGGTCATGTAGCGGCGCTGCACGGCCCATTCATCGTTCTGCTCCAGCAGCAGCGCGCCGATCAGGCGGACAACGGCGGCCTCGTTGGGGAAGATGCCGACGACGTCGCTTCGGCGCTTGATCTCCTTGTTGAGCCGCTCGAGCGGGTTGGTGCTGCAGAGCTGCGCGCGATGTGGCGGCGGGAAGCCCATGTAGGCGAGCACGTCGGCCTCCGCGTCGTCCATCAGGGTCGCCAGCTTGGGCACCCGTGGCCTCGCCTGGTCGGCGACCTTGCGCCATTGGCTTCGCGCCGCATCGGGGTCGGTCTCGGCGAAGGCGGTGCCGATCCAGGCGGCGACGATGCGACGCTGCGTCTTGCCCGCATGCGCCATGGCGTTGCGCATGAAGTGGAAGCGGCAGCGTTGCCATGTCGCGTTGAGCATCTTGGTGATCGCGGCCTTGAGCCCGTCGTGCGCGTCGGAGACGACGAGCTTGACGCCGCGCAGGCCGCGCTGGCGCAGGCTGCGCAGGAACCCGGTCCAGAACGGCTCCGCCTCGCTGTCGCCGACGGTCATGCCGAGCACCTCGCGACGACCGTCGGTGTTCACCGCCACCGCGACGATGACCGCGACCGAGACGATGTGGTGGTCGCGGCGCGCTTTGACGTAGGTCGCATCGAGCCAGAGATACGGCCACTCGCCTTCGATCGGCCGCGACAGGAAGGCTTTGACGCGCTCGTCGATCTCGCCGCAGAGCCGCGAGACCTGGCTCTTGCTGACGCCCTCCATGCCCAGCGCCTTCACCAGATCGTCCACCGAGCGGGTCGAGATGCCCTGGACGTAGGCTTCCTGGATCACCGCCGTCAGCGCCTTCTCGGCCGTGCGGCGCGGCTCGAGGAAGCCGGGAAAGTAGCTGCCGCGGCGCAGCTTCGGGATGCGCAGCTCGACGGTGCCGGCGCGGGTCTCCCAGTCGCGGTCGCGATAGCCGTTGCGGTGATTGCGCCGGGCATCGCTGCGCTCGCCGGCCGGCGCCGCACAGGCCCTCGCTCTCCAGCTCCATCAGCCGCGGTCGCGGCGAAGCCGATCATCTCGCGCAGGAACGTCGCATCAGAGCCCTTCTCCAACAGCTCGCGAAGCGCGATCTTGTCGTCGGTCATCGTGGTGCTCTCCAGGTCAGAGTTGCGTCTCGCAAACCCAACCCTACCGAAGAACACCGCGGTGGCCGCCGCTGTGGATAAGTGGCCCGCCTACGCCTGACTCCCGGCGGTCGCTCCGGCGGGCCACTTACCCACAGCTCCTACACCACGCCCGGGGACGTGACCCGCTCGGCGGGGAAAATCCAGCAGCCGTGACGAGCTTCCCGGCCCGAGAGCCGGGTTTCTGTCGCTTGAT
>CAVVAX010000017.1:0-31668 GCA_963746275.1 uncultured Alphaproteobacteria bacterium | reverse complement strand
GCGAAGCGGTTACCGGCGTCGATGCCGCCGATGCCCGCCGGCGCCACGCCGACCGCGTGCCGACCGCAAAAGTCTGGTCGAGCGACCCGGGACCGCCTATCATTCGCAGATAATAAGCGGAGGGGAAGCGCAAAGCTTTCGCGAGGGCCAAATGGCCGACGTCTTCATCAGCTATGCGCGCGAGGACCGGTTAGCGGCTGAACGGATCGCCGCGGCGCTTGGCCGGCACGGGTGGTCGGTTTGGTGGGATGCGAACATCCCTCCCGGCAAGACCTGGGATGAGCTGATCGAGCGCGAGCTCGTGGCTGCGTCCTGCGCCGTGGTCCTGTGGTCGGCGGCATCGCTTGCCAGAGCCTGGGTCAAGACGGAGGCAGCCGACGCGCTCGCGCGCGGCGTGCTGGTGCCGGTCCTGATCGAGAACGTGACGCCGCCGATCGCGTTCCGTCACGTCCAGGCCGCACCCCTGATGGACTGGCGAAACGACCTGGAGCATGCGGGCTTCCAGCAGCTGCTCTGCTCGGTCTGCGCGCTGGCGGGCCTTCCGGCGCGGCCGAAGCCCGAGGACGTGGGCCGGGCGTTCAGGCTCGGACGGACGAGGGGCAAGGGCGCGGTCGTCTCGGCGCGGACCGGGCGTACAGCGACCCTCAGCACCGCCCCGCTGGTGCCGGCCGCGAAACCGGCGCCGACGGTGCTCGCAACGACAACCGCTCCGCAGGCCCGGATGTCGGCAAAGCGGGACGTGGGTTCGGCCGAGGCCGGCAACCACAGGCGCTATGCACGCGCGCTTGCCCTCGGCGCACTCGCCCTGGTGGCGGCAACCGTGGGGTACGGTGCTAACGATGCTCTCGATTGGTGGCTCGCGCCCCCTGCGCTCCTCGCCGCCGACCGGCTATTTCCCGGGACGGCCGCGGATCCCGCGTGCATGGAACCCGCGGCCGCCGCCGAGCCAGCCGCGCTGTCCAAATTACCCTTTGCTCTGCGGCAATCCTCTACACGCTCCCACCCCCTGGTCCACGTCCGTCGTGACTAGGCTGTACTATCTAAATTCCGGTTTTTGTGCCTACCTCTGCCGTCTACTGCCGTCTACGATTTCTACTTTACAATGCCGCTGACGGTGCGAACCGCATTGCGAAAGAACGGCGTAGTAGCTGCAGCTTGGACCACCTCTTGCGGCACCTTCGCAGTGGCTGCCGCGCCGAACAGGATATCTGCCTCTCTGGGCCTTGCCCACAGCACGTTAAACTGAGTTCAAGCGCTCAGGGCTCCGACCTGAGCATCGTAACCGGGGTCCCCAGCGTATTTTCCAAAAGAAACTTGGCATCTGCCAGATTTTGGATTGCTGGAATATCCATGGTCAATGTAATGATATGAGCAGCCACCCGGCACCTGTCCCTCCTGTTCTGTATAATCGACAAACGATATGTATCCGTCGACGCTGGATCCAGTTGCACTGAGAAGTATGAGGCATCCGTGCATCCAGAAGAAACAACATCAACTGTGACCTTAGTACCGTCGAGCTTGATTGCATAGAGAACCGGAAGACCATCGTCTTCTTGGGGAAGCTGGGAGTGAACGGATGTAGGGAGCATCATGAACACACAAAGCGGCAAGCCATACGTTACGAACTTAAAGACAGCGAATGCAGGCATGTTCGGCATTGTTGCTTGACTATTCGTATGATCTCTGCGCGCCTCACAGCCATTCACCGTCGCCAGGATGATCTCCGCCCGCCACTAGCAGGATGTTCTTTGAGAGTCGAATCCATATTAGGCTACTCACTGTCCCATCCGGCCCAGGTAGCGCGGGCCATCCACTGGCCGGTCGTGGAGCCCGTGACGGTCAGACCATGCTTACGGCTTACCCGCCAGCCGTGTGGTTGACGCGATCCACGGCGCGGCTGCCGATACCCGAGCGAAAACACCGTACTTGAGCCTGCGGGCGCACCCCTCACCCCAGCTGACCACTCCAACCAAGGTTGTGCGTCCTCCAATCCGAGTTGACAGCGGGCCGCCACTGTCTCCCTGACAGGAGTCGGCGCCCCCTTCCTCCCTGCCGGCGCATATCATATTCTCAGTTATATCGCCGCCGTAGCTTTCGGGGCGGTTACATACATCATTCGATACCACTGGAATTGGGACGCCAAGAAGATCTATCGAACCAGAACCTCCCTCAAGGGTCGCCCCCCATCCAGTAACGCATGTTTGGATGCCATTAGCTACTTGTGTGTTTTGATCTGCCGTTTGTATAACTTGCCCCATGGTTTGCCGACTTTGCAGACGCAGCAAGGCGAAGTCGTAATCCATTGTTGACGGATTGTACTGTGGATGAGTGTGTATTTCAGCGACTTTGATCCTTTCTCCGCCTATTGCCCACTGGGAGCTACCAGCTACCACATCGACTCGATCCGGATTCTCGCGAACTATGGCATTTCTGACACAGTGAGCGGCGGTCAGCACCCAGTTATCAGCGATAATACTCCCGCCACAGAACTGGGAGCGGCGCGGTTCCGCGACGCTGGCCCGGATCATAGCTATCTGCCATGGGTTGCTCTCAAAGAAAACTTCCCAGCCGCCCACGATTGGCTCGTCGGGGGATTAACGTTCAGTTCCCGGAATGCGCTGAGGGCTTCCGGTGTGGCCTCCCGGAAGGACTGGCGGGCTCTCGGTGTGACGACAACAGCACCCGGCGTTGCCTCGTCAACTCGCTGACAAGGAGACTGAGTATGTCCTGCGGTGGTAAGGCTCAAAAACGTAGCCATCCAAACACCTAGGCAGGTCACAATGGATGCAACTTTCATGGCTTGCTCCTTCAGGTAACATGGTCGAGGGTGTTGTCTGTTTTTTCGCCACCGGAAACGGCCGGCCCCCTCAACTCGGCATAATCTCTTAGTGTATGCTGCACGGTGCCAAGGTAGCTGGGAGTACATCCTGGACCACAAGCCCATAGCCGTAACAACCGCAAGCAGACGATCAGGCAACCAGGTCTACCAGCACTGTTTGTATCTGGTGCCGCCGACCTGTACGAAGATGCACTGCTCCGATCGAGGAGTACCGCGCTCACGCCTGCCGAGGAGCCTTGCGTAACCTACCAGGCCGATGCCGGCTAGCCCGGGGGGCCGCCAGGCCTCCGCCTGGTCTGGCTCGCCGACACGCTGCATGTCCCCCGCGGTTTCACTCAGTTTCCATTTGGCGCCCACGTCGTCCTCGACCTTTCGTGCTCCAATGTCAGGTGGAACGCATTGCACGGTGCTGCCTGGACACACGCCGATCGCGGTCTGGCCCGGGTCCCCGACCTGCTCGAAGTTCTCCAAGATAGCGAAATCAACCTTCGGAAGCTGTACACCGGCGCTCCTAAGCGCCTGCACAAGTTTTTCGTTGCACTGCGTTTCGGTGAGCTCGAAGTTGACGATCGGGCTGCTCTCGGCACAAACCGCGCTCGCCGCTGCGGGCAGGACCTTGCGGCAGGCACGGCCGATGTTGAAAGTCTTGCAGTACACGGCCTCGACGGAGCTGCCGGAGCCAGCAGTCGGCGATATGCTGGAAGCTCCTGTAGATCGAAGCTCCGAAGTCTCAGCAGCCATGTCCACCACCCACGGTGCCGTGACCTCCGCCATCCTGTGGGGGCACGTCAGGAGCGCCAGGCCCTATTCACAGTGGCATCGACCTGTTGACAGTGGGGTGCGGCCAGATTGCACAGCGTTATGTGGCTGACCTTGACGCCGGTCGCGTCCTCCAGCTCCTCACAAAGATCGGTCTCAGCACGGGCGTCGAGGAGGAGGCCATCCTCAACGTAAGTCTCCTCCTTGGGCGCGGCCGTTGAAGGCGAGGCTGAGATCATCAGCGCGGCCGCGGCGATTATGCTAGCCCTGGCCGCTCGCTTGATCTGGATCCATAGCAACCGGCTCTTGTTACTTATAGTGGGCTTCATGGTCATGCCTCAGAAGTTCAGGTTCGCCCGGGCGACGAAGGCGCGCTCCGGGAAGTAGGGACCGACGTACGGCTCGTCGCGAAACTCGCGGTAGCTGTCGTCCTGGTACTGGAACGCGGTGTCGAACAGGTTGTGCACCGACAGGCTGGCAATGCCGCGCCTGCTACCGAAGCGATAACCCACGCCCGCATCGGCGACGGCAAAGGTGCTGCTGCCCTGGTTGGAGAACTCGGACAGCCGATCGACCTTTTGATGGACGTAGCTCACGCCCGCGCCGATGAAGGAGCCGTCGGGGTGGAAGTAGGTCGCGGTCAGCGGCGCGCTGATCGTCTCCACCTTCTCCGGCAAGTCATCGCCCTCGAACCGGCCGATCTTGTACTTGTCGTAGGCCAAGCCGGTGGTGAAGGCCCAGCGCTCGAACGGCGTCCAGTAGGCGTAGAGGCGGTGGAGCTCCTCGTCGCCATTCTCTTTGTCCGTCGTCGTTGAGCCGGGGCCGGTGATGACCGTCGTCGGCTCGTCGAACTCCCGCCAGGTCATCTCGGCGCCGACGCTGAGCTTCCGCGGTTACCGCCCAATCAGCGCCGATGCCCCAGCGGCTCGACTTGGTGGCGTTGATGTCGTCAAAGAACTGGTTGAAGCCGGCCACCTGCGTCGGCTCCAGCGTACGGTTGGCCACGAGCGGCGGCTTGACGACACTGAAGTAGGCGGCCCGGAGACGGATTTCCGGGGTGACGGCCCACTGCGCCCCGATCTTCGGGTTGAGTTTGTCGACATCCAGATCCTCCTCGCGGTAGCGGTCAACGCTGATTCCCAGCGTCCAGGTCACAGGCCCGGGGTAGACGACGTTGGTGTAGAGGTAGCCGCGGTAGTCGGTGATCTCGGGCTTCTGCCGAAAACCCGGCAGCGGGATGCCGGAAATCGAAGTGTCGAGGCGCTGGTCGCGCTGCACGTTGTAGTAGCCGAAGCCGCCGGTGAGGTTAACGCTGTCCCAGCGGTAGATGCCCGCGGTCTCAATCTGGTTGGCGTCCTCGTCCAGGCGCACATCGTTTTCCACATCGACCGGCCCGAAGATCGGGCCGTCGAAGGGGATCGCCTGCTTCCGCTTCTCGTCGCGCTCGCCGTGGATGAAGGAGAGCAGGATGTCGGCGTTGACGGACGGCGAGTAGCGCAGGCCGACCCTGGACATGTCCACGCTCTGCTCGTTGCTCTCGTCGCGGATGAACGCGTTACGGTCGAAGTTGAACGGCAGACCGCCGAACTCGCTGTCGCGGTGGCGGAACTCGCCCTGGATGTTGAGCTTCGGCGTGATCGCCGCCTGGGCGAAGAAGCTTCCGATCTTGTGGTTGAGGTCGTTGTTCGCCCGCCAGCCGTCGGTGCTGTAGTAGAAGCCGCCACCGCTGACGGAGAAGCGGTCGTAAAGCCCGCGACGACGCCCTCCCCGCCATAGGTGTCGTCGTTGCCGACGAGGCCGGTGACGTTGAGCTGCGCCTGGTTGCGCTCGAACAGCGGCGTGAACTCGTTGAACCCGGCTCGCGCCGGGCCGCCCCTGGTGAAGATGTTGAGGTTGGTCTCGCTGAGGCTCGGCTGGACCGGGTTGATGTTGATGTCCTGCAGGAGCTGCGCCTGCAGGAGCTCGCTGACGCGGGCGATCTCGTGCCGCGGGCAGGCCGACGGTAGGTGTCGGAGAGGAAGCGGTGCGCCGCGGCGCTGCCGGGGTCCAGGCTCAGCGACCGGGTCGCCTCGTTGATGCCCAGCTGCTCGAAGCCGAGGTCGTTGTAGATCCGAGCGAGGCTCGTGCCCCGCGCGCCCGGTCCTGGTCGAGCAGCTCGCGCGAGCGGTAGACGGCGCGGTTGTCGTTGAGCTCGATCGACGTCTCCAGATCCCGCAGCGCCTCCACCGGGCGGTTCTCGCTCTGCTTGCGGATCGCGTCGTAGAGGAAGGGCGTCGGGTCGTTCGGATCGAGCTCCTTGGCGATGGCGAACTGATCGCCGGCGAGGCCTGCGCGCCGCTCCTCGAAGTACGCCTTGCCGAGGTAGCTGCGCAGCAGCGAGCGGTTGGGGTCGAGCGCTACCGCGGCCTCGATGTCGTTGCGTCCCGTCTCCAGATCGCCCTGGCGGATGCGGGCCAGCCCGAGGCCGAAGCGGGCGGTGGGGTCGGCCGGGTCGCGCGCCAGCGCTCGCTCGAACGCCTGCCTCGCCGTCTGTGTGCGGAACTCGGCGAGGGCGGCGAAGCCGAGCACGCTCTGCACCCGGGGCAGATCGGGGGCGAGATCGGCGGCGGTCTCGGCCGCCTGGCGGGCGCGGTCGCGGCGGCCGGCCATCAGCCACAGCTCGGACAGCCGCGCCCAGGCGAGCGCGTCCTTCGGCTCGGCCTCGACCGCCGTGCGCAGGCTGTCGCGGGCGCCGTCGAGATCGAAGCGGGCCTGCTGGGCGTAGGAGAGCGCGATCCACGCCGCCGCCGACTGAGGGTCCAGCTCCACGGCCCGGCGGCCGTCGGCGAGCGCGCGCTCGTTGTCATTCTGTGCCACCGCAATCACCGCCCGCAGGGCGTAGGCGAGACCGGCGTTGGGGTCCTGGGCCAGCGCCCGGTCGATGTCGGCCCGCGCCTCGTCCACCCGGCCCACCGACAGCAGGATGGCGGCGCGGTGCAGGTGGAAGGACGCCCCGCGTTCGGCCGCCGGAACCGCCTCCAGCCGCTCCAGGGCGCCGGGGATGTCGCCCCGGCTCGCCCGCCGGGCCGCCTCGCGGACCGGCTGGGGCATGTCCGGCGCCGTGGCGGCGCGGGGGTCGGCCAGCACGCGTCAGGATCGGCGGGTAATGCAGGGCCCACTCGACCGCGTCGCGCGGCCGGACGATGAGCCGCGCGACCGGCGCGCGTCCGGGCTCGGCGATGGCCACCTGACCCGCCGTGGCCCTCGCTTCCCCATGCTCGTTGCGAGCGACCACGGTGCCCTCGAAGACCGTGATCACCGTGCGCGACCGTTCCGCGCGCACCAGGAACTCGGTGCCTTCCACCGCGGCGTCGACGAAAGGCGTGTTGATCGTCAGGGTGCGCGGCCGCCGGCTGAAGATATAGAGCGCGCCCTCCACGAGCCGGATTACCGCCGGGCGCTCCCGCTTTGCCGGCGCGCTCACCAGGTGGAATGTCGTGTTCTGGTCGATGCGGTAGGTGGGCGCGTCGGGAAGCGCCGCCGTCGCCCGGCTGCGATCGCCGACCCGCACCATCGCGCCCGGACACAGCGGTACATTGAGGTGCGGCGGGACCCCAGGCCGCGCTTGCGTGCTCCCGGAACTCGACCTGCCCCTCGATCGCGACCAGGGCGCCGAGCGGTGCGGGACAGGTACTCGCCGCCTCCGCCCAGCCCCGGAGGACAACCAGGCCGAAGCCGGCGAAAACGAAGGCGAACCGTCCTCGCATGCGCCCCCCCCTGCTTTTCCGCTCTTCCCTTCCCGGGTCCAAGCCGCTGCAGAGACTGCGCGTTCGCTTCTTAGTTTTGTTTCACGCCGGCCCAATTGTGCTACAAACGTGGCGAATAGAGAAGATTTTTTTTCCATTGCGGCGAAATCTTTCGCCGTAGCCGGCGCCGCGGCAGCGAGCTTGGCCTCAGCCGGCGAGGTTCGGAACCGTCCTCCGGCGCGAACGGCAGGCCTTCAGATAGAAGCGGCTCGGCCCGTCGTCCGGATGCGCGGCGAGGATCGCGTCGAACTCATCGGCCGCTTCCCGCCACTGGTGCGTTCGGAACGCTTCCAGAGCCTTCGCGAAGCGCCCGCACAACGATAGCTGCTCCATGCTGGCGCGGTCCTTGAGGGTCACGATCTCGACCACCGCCACCGGAACCTTCCTTCCCTTGAGCGCGAAGGCGCCAAGCGGCCTCAGCAGCAGAAGCTCATCGAGATCCGCCGCGGCCGCTTCGGTAGCGAGCAGGCGGGTTCCCACCTGCGTGTTGAGTTGCCGGATGCTTGCCGCTGTGTCCGCGACCGCGCCCACCGCCTCGAAGGCCACTCCGCCGGCCGCTCCGCCAGCGGAAACCGGGCCGGCGTGCAGCCCAACCCGTACGTCGACGCAGAGCGGCGGGCAGCGTCTGTTGAAGCCGTCGATGGCCTCGACAGCGGTGAGCGCAGCTTGGCAAGCCTTGAGGCGCACGCCCGCGTCGGTCCGCTCCGAGGTCCAGGCGTACAGAACGCCGTCGATGTGAAACTTCATGACGTCGGCTTGATGCGGATGCATCGCCTCGGCCAGAGCATCGAAATACTGGTTCAGGTAGGAGAGGGCGGCATCCGGCGTCATGCCCTCCGCGAGCGCGGCAAAGTTCTCGGCGCTCGCGGCGAGGCAGGTCGCATGCAGGGCTTCATTCGCCGCAAGCGGGCGCTGCGGCCGATCCGCCAGCTCGCGCGCTACGCCCGGTGGCACGTAGTGCTCGAGGGCGCGCTGCATGCGATTGCGCTGACGGCGGGTCGAGACATACTGGAAAAGCGTGCCAATGAGGAGAGCGAGCGGCAGCTCCCCGAGGAGGGGGATGGCGATGGGCACCCACACATTCGCAGCGCTGAAGAGGAGGTGCGCGCCGATCGCATAGGCGGCGGCAAAAGCCACTGCCAAAGGCACCGCGATCGTCGCCGGCAACATGCAGGAAATGCTGCCGACGAACGCTCCGAAGGCGAAGAGAACGAGCGTCGTCGTCAGCGGCTCTATGGGTCGAAGCACAGAGCGACTCAGAAGGTTGGCGAACGCCGTGGCGGCGATCTCGACGCCGCTGAGGTCGACGCCGCCACGCGTGAACACGGTTGGAAACGTGTCCCCTTTGCCGGGTACGGAGGGATCGGAAGCGCCGACGAACACCACGGCGCCGGCAAGGTCGCTCTGGTCGGCCCAGCGGGCGTTGCTCTTGCCGCGGATAACTTCGTCGTAGGAGATCGTCTTGATGGTCCCGGGCGGGCCATAGAGGTTCAAGTAGTGGCTATCCGGCCCGGCGTAGAGATCGGCCATCGCGTTCAACAGCTGCCAGTCCCGTTCGCCAGCCAAACCGGCTCGCCTGCGCTCGTCAATGACGCGGCGAACCTCACTCTCCAGGCGAGGAAGGTTCTGGAAGGTGCGCCGCAAGAGGCGGGGCACCTCGTCGAGGTCATTCGCCACGGATGCGTAAGTTTCATCAAACATCGAGTGCCCAAGCACCAGGAGGCCCGCTTCCTGGACCACCTGAAGCCAGGTCTCGACATCCAGGGCCTGGAGCGCCACGGCGGGTAGCGTCGCCGTGCCGTCGGCGTCAGGGAAGAATCCCCAGAACTGGCGGACGCTTGTCGATACCTTCGGCAGGGGAAAAGGCGCAACGGCTAAGGCCGGTCCCGCGAGATGCGGAGGAGGCATCTGCATCCGCTCGCGCCACAGGTCGCCGTAATCGGGCTGGCTGCGGCCGATCATCGGTTGCTGCTCCCTGCGCATGCTCGCGAACAGGATGACACGGCCGGAGCGGGATATGGCTCGCGCCAATGCCAGATCGTCCTCAATCGAGCGCGATCGCACGAACGCGATGTCGAAGACGACAAGCGAGGCGCGGGCATCGACCAGCCGATCGATCAGCGTGCCGTGCAGGGAGCGGGGCCAGTCGCGCGGATCGGGAGGAAGCCCGAACTCATCAGCGGACCGGCGATCCGCGGCGACGACGACGACCTCAGGTGGCGGCTCCGCAGGCCCTCTTATCGTGAACAACCCGCTCAGGCCGACGTCCTCTTCCAGCGCCACACCGAACGGAGTAGCGGCGGATAACGCGGCGGCAAAACCGAGGCAGACGCCGACGATCAAACCGTTAAGGGGCCGGTGCATCGGGTCTTCCCAGCGCGCCCCGAGGACGCCGATGCGATGGCCGCACCGCCACGATCGTCGGCACGCGTTTCCTATCGACGCTCAACGAGCGCCGGTGCAGCATCGACATGGCCGTCTTGGCAGCCACGGGACGTAGACCCCCTCCAACGTCCAGCTTTCGCCGTACCATCCTGCCGTGCGTGGAGCGAGGGCAGGCAGCTGCACACCTCGTCGCGCTCGCTCCGCGCGGGACGCTTTCCAATCCCGCGAAAGCTTACGACCCAAGATCGTGCGGGGGAAGTACATGCCCCTGAAAGGGCAGGCGACGCGGAGGCTCACGCCAGTGCCCTGCGTGCGACGCACGATCCGCTCCCCTCTCCACAGGGAGCCAAGCTTCACCGGACAGATCGTTTGCTACCTAGACCGGACAGATCGTGCGCTACCTACATGCTGCGCCGCCGCGCTTGCCCGCAGCCGGCCGGCGGGTCTATAAGGCCGCGCTGTTGCGGCAGTGCCCCTGCCGCGCTTGCGGGTAAACGAGCATCCTTCCGGGAATGTTCGGGCGAATCCATCCAACCGGATCGAGAAAAGGGAACCTGGCCATGGCCGCTGAACGCACTCTGTCCATCATCAAGCCGGACGCGACGGCACGCAACGTGACCGGAAAGATCGTCGCGATGTTCGAGGACGGCGGGCTCAGGGTCGTGGCGCAGAAGCGGCTGCGCCTCAGCAAGGAAATGGCCGAGCAGTTCTACGCGGTCCACGCGGAGCGGCCGTTCTACGGCGAGCTCGTCGAGTACATGTGCTCCGGTCCGGTTGTCGTTCAGGTGCTGGAAGGCACGAACGCGATCACCCGCAACCGCGAAATCATGGGCGCGACCAACCCCGCCAACGCCGCCCAAGGCACCGTCCGCGGCGCCTTCGGCCAGAACGTCCAGGAGAACGCGGTCCACGGCTCGGACTCGCCCGAGAACGCCGTCAAGGAGATCGGCTTCTTCTTCAGCGACATCGAGATCGTCGGCTGACGCGGCGGCTGCCTGGCGAGGAGCCCGGCGCCCACGCTCCGCCTGGCGCCTCTGTTCATGAAATGTTTCACGTGAAACATGGCCCCGAAGAACTTTCTCCGGTACCAGCCCTGGTTGCGCCCTCACCTTCCCGCTTCGCGGGCCGCCCTCTACCACGACGTGGGCGAGGGTATGTCTGCGACAACGGCACCGATCGTCTCGCTCTCCGCGCGCGGGACGCGCACGTGGGAGAGGGCCGGGGCGACAGGCGTGCTTGCAGCGGCGCGCCGGAGCGGCGTGCTCAGCTCGACGGGTTGACCAGCGCCGCGTCCGGCGTCGCCGCGCCCTCGACGCGCACCCGGGCCCGGTCGACGCGCACCCGGCCCTCGGCGATCAGCTTCACCGCCAGCGGATAGATCCGGTGCTCCTGGACCAGGATGCGCGCCGCGAGGCGGGCGGCGTCGTCGTCCGCGAGCACCGGCACCGCCGCCTGGACGATGATCGGGCCGTCGTCCATGGCCGCGCGAACGAAATGGACGGTGCAGCCGCTAAACCGGGCGCCGCAGTCCAGCACCCGCTCGTGGGTGTGCAGGCCGGGGAAGGCCGGCAGCAGCGACGGGTGGATGTTGATCAGCCGGTCCCACCACGCCTCGACGAAGGGCCCGGTGAGCAACCGCATGAAACCGGCGAGGCAGATGAGGCCGCAGCCCGCCTCGTGCAGGGCCTCGGTCACCGCCGCCTCGAAGTCGCCGCGGGAGGCGAACGGCTTGTGCGCGATCACCCGCGTCGGAATGCCGGCCCGGCTGGCCCGCTCCAAGCCATAAGCCCCGGCGATGTTGGAGATGACCAGCGCGATCTCGGCCGGGAAAGCCAGCCTCTGCGCAGGCGTCGATCAGCGCCTGCAGGTTGCTGCCGCGCCCGGAGACGAGGACGCCGAGCCTGAGCTTGCCGCTCAACCCGACCATGCCTGCTCGGCATTACGAATAACGACGGCGGCGCCGCCATCACGGGCAACGACCCGGCCGACCTCATGCACGGTTTCGCCGGCGTCTGTCAGCGCTCGGCCCACGTCCGCCGCCCGCCCAGGCTCGACCACCGCGACCATGCCGAGGCCGCAGTTGAAGGTGCGCGCCAGCTCCGCTGCCGGTAGCCGCGCCGCCTCGGACAGCCAGCGCATGACCGGCGGCAGCGGCCAGGTGCTGGCGTCGAGCTCGACAGCGAGCGTCTCGGGGAGGACCCTCGGGATGTTGTCGACCAGGCCGCCGCCGGTGATGTGCGCAAGCGCCTTCACCCCGTCCGTGGCAAGGGCGGCGAGGCAGCTCCGGACATAGATACGCGTCGGCTCAAGCAGGGCTTCACCCAGCGTCTGGCCCGGGGAAAACGGCGCGGCGCGGCCGTACTCCTGGCCGATCTCGGCGACGATGCGGCGCACCAGCGAGAAGCCGTTGGAGTGCAGCCCCGACGAGGCAAGGCCAAGGACGACGTCGCCTTCGCGCACGCGCGCGCCGGTCAGGATCCGGCCGCGCTCGACAGCGCCGACGGCGAAGCCGGCGAGATCGTAGTCGCCTTCGGCATAGAGCCCGGGCATCTCCGCGGTCTCGCCGCCGATCAGGGCGCAACCGGCGGTCTGGCAGCCCTGGGCGATGCCGGCAACGATGTCGCGGCCCTTGTCCACGTCGAGCCGGCCGGTGGCGAAATAGTCGAGGAAGAACAGGGGCTCGGCCCCCTGGACGACCAGGTCGTTGACGCACATGGCAACGAGGTCGATGCCGACGGTGTCGTGGCGGCCGGTGGCGATCGCGATCTTCAGCTTGGTGCCGACGCCATCGGTCGCGGCGACGAGGACCGGATCGCGCAAACCGGTCGCCTTGAGGTCGAACAGGGCGCCGAACCCGCCGAGGTGGGAGATGGCGCCACTGCGTCGCGTCGCCGCCGCCAGCGGCTTGATCGCCTCCACCAGCCGGGCGCCGGCGTCGATGTCCACGCCGGCTGCCTTGTAGCCGAAACCGCTAATGTCTTCCTCCGGCCGACGTGCTAGAAGAGGCCCCCGAACATACTGGTTCCGGGGCATCATGCAATGACCGATCGGCCCGCGCCGAGCATCGGTTTTCTTCCTGCAGCGGGGATCCTCCTGGCCCTGTTCAGCCTAGCGCCAGCGGCGGCGCAGGTGTGGCCTGCACCGCCCGCCGAGACAAGCACCGAGACAAGCAACGGGACGGGCGCGGCAGCCGAGGACACGGTGAAGGGCACTCCGGCCGATGCGCCCGCGGCCACTGCGGCTCAGGACGCGGGGCCGGCCGCGGCGCCGGCTGGGCTGTTCGAGGTGCGCGGCATCGCCGTCGACGTCACCGCGCAGACAGCGGCGGCGGCGCGCGAACAGGCGATGGCCAAGGGCGCGCGCGACGCCTTCTGGCAGCTCGTGGACCGGCTGACGCTCTCGTCCGACCGGGCCAAGATCGGGCAAGTGTCCGACGCGCAGATCGAGACGATGATCCGGGACCTCTCGGTCGCCGGCGAGAAATACTCCACGGTGCGCTACCTCGCGACCCTCGACTTCACCTTCAAGGAGGACGAGGTCCGCGCCCTGCTGGCGCGCAAGGGCGCGCCCTACGCCGTGACCCAGGCCAAGACCCTGGTCGTTCTCCCCGTGCTCAGGAGCGAGGGGTCGGTGATGCTGTGGGAGGAACCGAACCCCTGGTTCAACGCCTGGCGCTCGCTGCCGAGCGGGCAACTCGTTCCTGTCATGGTGCCGCTTGGCGATCTGACCGACGTCGAGACCATTGGCGCCGAGGAGGCGGCCGTCGGCGAGCCGCAGAAGATCGCCGAGATCACCACCCGCTATGAGGCGTTCGAGGCGCTCGTCCCGTTCGCGGTGCTGACGACCGATGCCACCACGGGCGCCTCTGAGGTTGCCGTGGCCTTGACCCTGTACGGGCCCGACGGGCCAAGGAGAGGGCCGACGAACCGGTACGCCGCCGGCGAGGGCGAGAACGCCGAGCAGTTGCTGGCGCGCGCCGCCGAGGCCACGATGACCGAGGTGCAGAACCAGTGGAAGCGCGAGAACCTGGTTGTGGCCGGCGAGGCGGCGATGGAGTCGGTCGCCGTGCCGATCGCCAGCCTCAACGACTGGCTGACGGTGCGCCGCCGCCTGGAGCGGGTGCAGACCATCGAAAAGATCGACGTGGTCCTACTGTCGCGCTCGCTCGCGGTCATCAACATCCACCACTTCGGCACCGCCGAGCAGCTCGGCCTCGCCCTGGAGCAGGCGGACCTCATCCTCCGCCAGGGCGCCGAGGGGCTGGTGCTGACGCCACGGCCGCAGCGGTCGTAGGCGCAGGGAGGGCCCGTCCTTGACCGCCGAGCGACGCTGGCTGATCTGGCTCGCCATCGCCGTCGTCTCGGGCGTGCTGGTCTACGAGATGCGGGCGGCGCTGACGCCGTTCATCGCCGGCATGGCCGTTGCTTACCTGCTCGACCCGCTTGCCGACCGGCTCGAAGCGGTGGGTGTGCCCAGGACCGGCGCGGTGTGCATTATCCTCGGCACCTTCCTCGCCATCCTCGTCATCATCGCAATCCTCCTCTTTCCCCTCCTGCAGACCCAGATCGTTGAGCTTGCGGAGCGCCTGCCGAGCTACATCCAGAAGCTCCGCGACGCCGCCATGCCGCTGATCGAACGCCTCCAGGCGAGCCTCTCCGGCGCCGAGGCCGAGCGGCTGCGCACGGCCGCGGGCAACGTTGCGGGCAACGTCGTCGGCTGGGTCGGGCAGATCCTTGGCGGGCTATGGAGCGGCGGGCTCGCCGTCTTCAACGCGCTGTCGCTGGTCGTGATCATGCCGGTGGTCGCCTTCTACCTGCTCCGCGACTGGGACCGGATCGTCGCCCACATCGACAGCCTGCTGCCGCGCGATGCCGCCGAAACCATTCGCGAGCAGGTCCGCGAGATCGACGTCCGGCTCTCCGGCTTCGTCCGCGGCCAGGCCTCGGTCTGCCTGGCGCTCGGCGTCTGGTATGCGGTCGGGCTCACTATGGTCGGGCTCGATTTCGGCCTGCTCGTCGGCATCGCCGCTGGCTTGGTCTCCTTCGTGCCCTACCTCGGCACCGGCCTCGGGCTGGTGGTCGGCCTCGGGCTGGCGTTCGCCCAGTTCGACACCTGGCTGCCGATCGGGCTGGTGGCCGCGGTCTTCGCGACGGGGCAGATCCTCGAGGGCTACGTGCTGACGCCGCGGATGGTCGGCGAGCGCGTCGGTCTGCATCCGGTCTGGGTGCTGTTCGCGTTGATGGCGGGCGGCGCCCTGCTCGGCTTCACCGGGCGTGCTGCTGGCGGTTCCGGCGGCGGCGGTCATCGGCGTTCTGGTCCGCTTCGCCATCTCCCGCTACCTGCAAAGCCCGCTTTACCGCAGCAAGCGCGAAGCCGCGGGCGCAAGCGGCACAGCCACGTCCCGGGGCGAGGCCGAGGCAGCCTCCGGCGGCGAGTGACCCGGTGAGTGATCGGACGCAACTGGCTTTAGGCTTTCCCCGCAGCCCGGCCATGAGCTGCGCCGACTTCCTCGTCGCCGACAACAACGCCGAGGCCGTCGGCTGGCTGCGCCGCTGGCCGCGGTGGCCAACGCCGACGCTGATCATCCACGGGTGCCAAGGATGCGGCAAAACCCATCTGGCGCATGCGTTCGCGGAGCAGGCGGAGGCGCGCCTCATTCATGCGCATGAGCTCGCCGGGATCGACCCACTGGCGCTGCTGAGCGAGACCCGGGCCGCGGTCATCGATGACGCTGACGCCTGTGCCGCCGGCGGCGGCGAGCAAGCGTTGCTCCACCTCATCAATGCTGTCGGCGAGGCGGGCCGGACGCTGCTGCTCACCGCCCGCCGGGCGCCTGGTCATTGGCCGATCGCGCTGCCGGACCTGCGCTCGCGGCTGAAGGCGGCGGCAGCCGTCGGCGTCTGTGAGGCCGACGACGCGCTGATGCGGGCGATCCTCGGCAAGCTGTTCGTCGAGCGGCAGCTGCGCGTCGGCGAGGAGGTCTTGAGCTACATCCTCAGCCGTATCGAGCGGTCGCTCGGCGCCGCCGGCCTGCTCGTCGCCCGGCTCGACGCCGAGGCGCTGGCGACACAGCGACCGGTCACCATCCCGCTGGTGCGCAAGGTGCTGGGGGAGAACGGGGCAAGCGACCAGCTGGCCTTCCCGGCCCCAGAGACTTCGACGGGGCAATGACGGGGCTACGATGTCGTTTTCTCCGACCGTCTTGACAGGCGGCGCTCGCGCATGTCGTCTTGGCGCGGTCGCGCCGGCATGAGGCCCCCCGTTTTTCTGAGGGAAGTCCCTGCCCGGCGGATCAAGCCCACATGCGCCGCTGGCGCCGCGCGCTGCTCCTTCCCTCCCACAGTCCGTGAATGACGATGCATCCCTTTCGCACCCACACCTGCAACGAGCTCAGGCTATCGCATACGGGCATCCAGGCCCGCCTCTCGGGCTGGATCCACCGCAAGCGCGACCACGGCAACCTGCTGTTCATCGACCTGCGCGACCACTACGGCCTGACCCAGTGCGTCATCGATGCGTCCAGCGCACACTTCCTCGACGCGACCGAGGCCCGCGTTGAAAGCGTGCTCACCGTCACCGGGCGGGTGGTGGCGCGCTCGGCGGAGACGGTCAACCCCGGCATCGACAGCGGCGAGATCGAGCTTGTCATCGACGGGCTGAAGGTGGAATTGCCGGCCGACGTTCTGCCGCTGCAGGTCGCGGGCGAAGCCGCTTACGGCGAGGAGACGCGGTTGCGCTACCGCTTCCTCGATCTTCGCCGCGAGCGGCCGCATCACAACATCACGCTCCGCAGCGCGGTGATCGCCTCGATCCGCCGGCAGATGACCGAGGCCGGCTTCGTTGAGTTCCAGACCCCGATCCTGACGGCGAGCTCGCCGGAGGGCGCGCGCGACTATCTCGTCCCCAGCCGCCAGCACCCGGGGAAGTTCTACGCCCTGCCGCAGGCGCCGCAGCAGTTCAAGCAGCTGCTCATGGCCTCCGGCTTCGACCGCTATTTCCAGATCGCGCCCTGCTTTCGCGATGAGGACGCGCGCGCCGACCGCTCGCCCGGAGAGTTCTACCAGCTCGACTTCGAGATGGCGTTCGCGACCCAGGACGACGTCTTCGCAGCGATCGAGCCGATCCTGCACAACATCTTCGTCGAGTTCGGCAACGGCCGCTCGGTGACCGACCATCCCTTTCCGCGCATTCCCTTCGACGCCAGCATGCAGTGGTTCGGCAGCGACAAGCCGGACCTGCGCAACCCGCTGGTGATGGCCGACGCGAGCGAGGCCTTCCGCGGCTCCGGCTTTGCCCTGTTCGCCCGGGCGGTCGAGGCCGGCGCCTGCGTCGTCGCCATCCCGGCGCCGGGTGCTGCGACAAAACCCAGGAGCTTCTTCGACGGGCTGAATGCTTGGGCCCGCGATGAGGGCGCGGGCGGGCTCGGCTACATCGTCTTCGAGGCGCGGGCGGACCGGCCGGCGCCGGACCGCCGGCGGCTGCCGCCGGATCCTTCGCCAAGGGCCCGATCGCCAAGCATCTCGACGCGGCGCGGATCGAGGCGATCCTGACCGCGCTCAACGACACCGCCCGGCGCGCCGGCGAGGACCTGGACCTGCCGTCACGGATCTACGGCGAGGGCGACGCGGTGTTCTTCGTCGCCGCCGAGCCGGCGAAGGCGCACAGGTTCGCCGCCGCCGCCCGCGAGCGGATCTGCGACGAGCTCGCCATCCGCGAGGAGGGATCCTTCCGCTTCCTCTGGATCGTCGATTACCCGGCTTACGAGCGCAACGAGGAGACGGGGCAGATCGAGTTCAGCCACAACCCCTTCTCCATGCCGCAGGGCGGCCTGGAGGCGCTGGAGAGCGCCGATCCGCTCAGCATCAAGGCCTACCAGTACGACATCGTCTGCAACGGCATCGAGCTGTCCTCGGGCGCGATCCGCAACCATCGCCCGGACATCATGATCAAGGCCTTCGCCATCGCCGGCTATGGCGAGGACGAGGTCCAGCGCCGCTTCGGCGGGATGTTCAACGCCTTCCGCTACGGCGCTCCGCCTCATGGCGGCTGTGCCCCCGGCATCGACCGCATGGTGATGATGCTGGCGGACGAGCCCAACATCCGCGAGGTCATCGCCTTTCCCATGAACCAGCAGGCGCAGGACCTGCTCATGGGCGCCCCCGCAGAGGTCGAGCCGGCGCGGCTGAAGGAGCTGCACATCCGCCTCGACCTGCCCAAGGCGAAGGCCGGCGGCACCGGCGGCGGGCCGGTGGAGGGCGAGCGCGGCTAACGCAGCGGCGGGCCTGTCCGGTTCCCGGACGCCCTCCTCCCTCCTTGCCCCGGCGCTGCTGCCGCATGCTATGGTCGCGCCACCAAGGAGGGAGGAACAAGCGAATGGACGTTCGCGCCGCCGTTGCCTATGCCGCCGGCCAACCCCTAAGCATCGAAACCGTCAGCCTCGAAGGGCCCAAGGCCGGCGAGGTGATGATCGAGATCAAGGCCACTGGTGTCTGCCACACCGACGCCTACACGCTCTCGGGCAAAGACCCGGAAGGGCTGTTCCCGGCCATCCTCGGCCATGAAGGCGCGGGCATCATCGTCGAGGTTGGCCCCGGCGTCACGTCGCTCGAACGCGGCGATCACGTCATCCCGCTCTACGTCCCCGAGTGCCGGCAGTGCGAGTACTGCCTGAACCCCAAGACCAACCTCTGCCAGTCCATCCGGGTGACCCAGGGGCAGGGGCTGATGCCCGACGGCACCAGCCGCTTCTCGCTCAAGGGCAACCGGCTGTTGCACTACATGGGCACCTCGACGTTCGCCAACTACACCGTCGTTCCCGAGATCGCCGTCGCCAAGGTCCGCCGGGACGCCCCCTTCCAGAAGATCTGCTACGTCGGCTGCGGGGTGACCACCGGGATCGGCGCGGTGATCTACACCGCGAAGGTCGAGCCCGGGTCCAACGTTGTCGTCTTCGGCCTTGGCGGCATCGGGCTGAACGTCATCCAGGGCGCGAAGATGGTGGGCGCCGACATGATCGTCGGCGTCGACGTCAACCCGGACAAGCGGGCAATGGCCGAGCGCTTCGGCATGACCCACTTCGTCAACCCGCGGGAAGTTGGCGGCGACCTGATCGGCCATCTGGTCGAGCTGACCCGCGGTGGCGCCGACTACGCCTTCGAGTGCATCGGCAACGTTCGGCTCATGCGCCAGGCGCTCGAGTGCTGCCACAAGGGCTGGGGCGAGTGCATCATCATCGGCGTCGCCGGCGCCGGCGAGGAGATCTCGACCCGGCCGTTCCAGCTCGTCACCGGCCGCTCCTGGCGCGGCACCGCCTTCGGCGGGGCGAGGGGGCGGCGCGACGTGCCGAAGATCGTCGACTGGTACATGGAGGGGAAGATCAACATCGACGACCTGATCACCCACGTCGTGCCGCTGGAGCGGATCAACGAGGCCTTCGAGTTGATGCACGATGGCACGTCGATCCGCACCGTCGTCACCTTCTGAACGGCCGCCGGCCCGGTGCCCGAGCTCGAGAAGATCCGCAGCCACCGGTCGTTCGGCGGCGAGCAGGCGGTTTTTCGCCACGCCTCGCGGGCGACCGGCACGGCGATGGAGTTTTCGCTCTTCCTGCCGCCGCGGGCCGCCAACGGGCCGTGCCCGGTGCTCTTCTACCTCTCCGGGCTCACCTGCACCTGGGCGAACGTCACCGAGAAGGGGGGCTTCCAGCGCGTCGCCAGCGAGCTCGGGCTGATCATCGTCTGCCCCGACACCAGCCCGCGCGGCACCGACCTTCCCGGCGAGCACGAGGCCTACGACTTCGGCTCCGGCGCCGGCTTCTATCTCGACGCCACCGACGAGCCGTGGTCGCGGCACTACCGGATGGCTGCCTACGTCGAGCACGAGCTGCCGGCGCTGCTCGCGGACGGCTTTCCCGGCGGCCGACATGACCCGGCTTGGCCTGTTCGGCCATTCCATGGGCGGGCACGGCGCACTGACGCTGGCCTTCCGGCGGCCCGAGCGCTACCGCTCGCTCTCGGCCTTCTCCCCCATCGTCGCCCCGAGCCGGGTTCCGTGGGGACGCAAGGCTCTTGCCGGCTATCTCGGCCCCGATGAAGCCGCATGGCTGCGCTACGACGCCTGCGCGCTCGCCGCAGAGACGAGCTGGCGCCGGCCGATCCTCGATCGACCAGGGCACGGCCGACGAGTTCCTCGACGTCCAGCTCCGCCCGGAGCTGTTCGAGGCGGCCTGCGCCGACGCCGGGATCCCGCTACGCCTGCGCCGGCAGGACGGCTACGACCACAGCTACTACTTCATCTCGACCTTCATGGCCGACCACCTCCGCCACCACGCCGAGCAGCTCGTTGGCGCTTGAGCCCCGTTCCACCGCCAGGGGACGATCCTGCCGTTATGCTAATACGGCGCGTCCAGAATAAGCGCCGCCATTGAAAGCGGGAAGCAGCACCTTAAGGCTCTTCTCGTGCTCCAAGAGCATCGGGACAAGCGCTTCCTCAAGAATTTTAGCGATCTGCGCCTTCACGTCGCCGTCCTCTTGTTCTGTAGCTGACTCGCTCGCGTCTTTCATGCAGATCTGGGCGCCGACGACGATCGCATGGACGTCATCCGAACCTCGCGTCTCGATGACGCCCGCCACAAGATCCATAAGGTGGAGGACTCGTAACCTGCTATACTCCTGCCAAAAGCGCCCTCCGTGAAACTCATCAAGAACATTGTCAATCAAGCAGGTCCAGACTTGGTCACGTATAGGCTAATCTACATGGTTCGACTCTAGGGCGCCATCAACTCGCGCGGCGCAATAAGCTATCAAGAAGGTCAACAAGTTAGACCGCTGCTGCGCAGAAAACTGACCGCGGCTGAAAGCTGAGCCCTCTCCTACGACACATAGTATGATCAGGGATGTCGTGTTTGTGATGTATGTGTGTGCAGCTTCGTACATGGCGGCGATTCTTTTTTTCGCTGTACGTCTTGTCAGGCGCCTTATCATGTCGAGCATCATGCCACCATATTTTGAGTGTGAGGACCTTTCAGTAATTGTTCCATCTAGGTGTTAATGTACATTTAAGGTCGCGGGTCGTTAGTGGCCGAGGCAGTGTTCCTCCTTTGCACCCGAGCCTGGATCTTGCAGATGCAGGTGGAAGCGCTTGCGTCCGCTTCGCCCGTAGAACCAGTTGAGCCGGCCACAGGACGCAGCCGTGCGCTCGCTTGGGCCTGTGCGGTTGACCGGGCAAGTGGGCCGGCCCGCAGGCTACCTGAACGTGTCCTTGAGAGCGGCGCTCAGCTCACCAGGTTGGTCGGCCGGCCGGCGACGAAGCTCTCGATGTTGTCGATGAGCTGGTCGGCGAGCGTCTGCATGGCCTCGTCGCTGGCCCAGGCGACGTGCGGGGTGAGGATGAAGTTGGGGGCGTCGAGCAGGCCGAGCAGCGGGTTGTCGTCGGATGGCGGTTCGCTCGTCAGCACGTCGAAGCCGGCGCCGCTGATGAGGCCCTCGCGCAGCGCGGCCGCAAGGTCGGCCTCGTCGACCAGGCCGCCACGGGCGGTATTGATGAGCAGCGGCCGCCGGCGCATGGCCCGGAACTCCGCCATGCCGATCATGTGCCGGGTCTCTGGGGTCAGCGGCGAATGCAGCGTGATGACGTCGCTCGCGGCCAGCACCTCGTCCCACGGCGTGTACAGCGGGCCCAGGCCGCTCTTGCCCTTGTGCGCGGCGAACATCACGCGCATGCCAAGCGCCCGGCCGATCTCCGCGACCCGTTGGCCGAGCACGCCCTCGCCGATGATGCCGAGGACGCTGCCGGCGAGGTCGTTGATCGGGAAGTCGAAGAAGCAGAACTGCCCGCTCTCCTGCCAGCGACCGCGGCGGACGGCGTCGGCATAGGCGAGCAGGTTGCGGCGGAGCGCGAAGATCAGCGCGAAGGTATGCTCCGGCACGGTGTTCACGGCGTAGCCGCGGATGTTGCAGACGGCGATGCCGTTCTCCCGGCAGTAGCCGATGTCGACGACGTCGGTGCCGGTGGCGGCGACCGCGATCAGCTTGAGCCCGCGCGCCCGTGCGAGGCTCGCCGCGCGTAGCGGCACCTTGTTGGTGATGACGATGCCGACGTCGCCCTTCAGCCGATCCTCGAGTTCATCGGGCGCCGTCCGCGGATACTCGACCCAGGTATGAGCGAAGGCAGGCGGGCGGACCGTGATCTGCGGCGCGATGGTGTCGCGGTCGAGGACAACGATGCGGGGCGGGTCGGGGTCGCTCATCATGCTCACTAACTCCGCTGGATCGGGAGAGCTGCCGGCTCAGCGCAGCGTCAGGGCTGGCATAGCTGAACAGCAAGACAACCGTGATCGCCGCCAGATAGTAGGGCCAGAGCTCTCGAGTAAAGCTTCGAGCTGGCGATATTGGCGAGCGGGTTCTCCTGGCCGTCGACGACGCCCTGCTGCAGGGCGACGTAGAGCTCGCTGAAGGCGATCTGCTCGGTGCCGGCACCGAGCGCGCGGAAGATGTCGATGGTCATCGGATCCGCCGGCGTGCGGATCTTCAAGCCCTTCAGATCGTCGGGTTAACGATCGGGCGCTGCCAGGCCAAAGATATAGCCCGCCACAGCCCGACAACCCGGCCGAGCCCCAGCCGCGCCGTTTTCATAGAGCGTCTGGGCAGCCCGGAGGTGGCGCCGCGCTGCCGATTTGAGATCCTGCTGATATACCACCGCAAACGCCCTTTCTGCTCGCATCTGGCAGCGTCGGCGCACCGTCGTCAACCGAAGTCTACTGACTTAGGGAACTAAAATCCCAAGCTTGGTGCGACGGCGGAGTACTGAATACGACCGTCGGTTCCGTGGCATCATCGATGTGCGGATTTGACGAGCCTGCGCCACTTGCTCTGGCGGAAGGCAGAACTTCTAAAGGACCGCAAAGGATCAGAAGCGCCTGGGGGGAGCCGTGGCTATAGCCGTTCTACCTTCAACAGCAGACGCGGTTTCCGCCAACCGCCATGTCTGTTCATGGGATGAAGCCACCGCTTGCAGCCAACGGCGGCGATAATGAGAGCCTCCCGCGACGCTGGCGGAATTGCCGATTTTCTTGCGGAGCGCTTCGGCAAGCTCCGGCCGGGCGGCCGGCAAGAGTTTCCATCGGCCCTTGCCGTTTTGCGTCGGGGCGGCGTCCCTGTCCCGCGCGCCTGCCCCGGCGCGTTTTCCGAGGCGGCGGGCCCGTTCAGGATCCCCCTGGTTCCCCGGCCTTTTCGGCCTTTCGGCTGTTTCCTGCTAAGTCTTTGATTTTCTTGGTGGAGCCGAGGGGGATCGAACCCCTGACCTTCGCATTGCGAACGCGACGCTCTCCCAGCTGAGCTACGGCCCCAGGTACGACACACGCACGGCAACGACGCCTGCGCCGGCCTCGATGCGCGGGCCGGATAATGGGTGCAACCACCCGCCGCTGTCAAGAATGGCCCCGCCGGCCCGCCTGTCCGACCGCCTCGCCCAAACGCCCGCTCAACCCACGGTCCTCGGACTGGCGACGAGGTCATGCTAAAGTTCGCCGCACCCGACGATTAATCGCCGCGGGAAGGCATGCCGAGCAACTACGTCTTGGACTCCCACTTCAAAGCCTTCATCCGCGATCTCGTTGAAAGCGGGCGATATCGCAGCGCCAGGGACGTCATGGAGGATGGCCTACACTTGCTCGAAGATCGCGAGAAGCGCCTCGCGACGAGGCTGAGCGAATTGCGTGACCAGGTCGAAGAGGGACGGGCCAGCGGCGTCTCCGAGCAGGACGGCGAAGCCTTTCTGGACGCGCTACAAGCCAGGTACGAGGCGATGGCCGCCCGCCGGTCCTGATGCGCTTCCGTTTCAGCCGCCGCGCCGAGAACCAGGCGCGTGCGCGCACTTGCGCCGAGGGCGCGCGCGCGGCTAGGGTATCGCCGGCTTTCCCAGGGACCAAAACCCCATGCAGGGCAACGACGTCATCCTCGGCCCCCTCTTCTGGCTGATCACGACGGTGATCGAGCTGTTCATCTGGGCGCTCGTCATCAGCGCCATCTTGAGCTGGCTGGTCGCCTTCAACGTCGTCAACACCCGCAACCGCTTCGTCTACATGGTCGGCGACTTCCTCCACCGCGTCACCGAGCCGGCGCTCAGGCCGATCCGCCGCATCATCCCCAACCTCGGCGGCATCGACCTCTCGCCGCTGATCCTGATCCTGCTGCTCATCTTCCTGCAGCAGGTCCTCGTCCGGCTGTATGCGTCCATCGCGGTCTGACGCCGGCGCATCTTCGGCGCCGCCGGCGGGCGCACCCTCGCCCTATGCGCTCGCCCCCGGCGGTCTGCGCCTGCGCGTCCACGTCACGCCGCGGTCCGGCGCCGACCGCATCGGCGAGGTCGTGAGCGACGGCCGGGTGGCGCGGCTCAGGCTCGCGGTCACCGCCCCGCCGCACGACGGCGAAGCCAACGCCGCGGTCATCGCCCTGCTCGCCCGGACGTTGCGCCTGCCGAAGTCGGCCTTCGCCGTCGTCGCCGGAGGCGGCGGCCGGGAGAAGACCATCGCCATCGCCGGCGACGCCGCCGTCATTGCTGCCCGCATTGAAGCTTTGCTGGCCGCGCCGGAGAAACGCCAATGAGCTGGGCCGAGATCATCGACGGCCGGGCGCTGGCGGCGAAACTCAATCGCGGCGTCCGCGACGAGGTCAGCCAGCTGCGCAAGCTGAACCGGCTCGCCCCGGGCCTGGCCATGGTCCTGGTCGGCGACAACGAGGCGAGCAAGGTCTACGTCCGCACCAAGGAGCGAACCTGCGAGGAGGTCGGCATCCGCTCGCTGATGCATCGCCTTCCCGTCGACGTCCGCGAGGAAGACCTGCTCACCCTGATCCGCGGGTTGAACCTCGACGTCAACGTCAACGGCATCCTCGTGCAATTGCCGCTGCCGCCGCAGATCCAGCCCGAGGCGATCTTGACCGCGATCGACCCGAACAAGGACGTCGACGGCTTTCACGTCATCAACGCCGGACGCCTGGTCACCGGCGACGCCAGAGCGATGGTGCCGTGCACGCCGTTCGGCTGCATGCGGCTGATCGACAGCGTCCGCCAGGACCTGGCCGGGCTGAAGGCCGTCGTTCTCGGCCGCTCCAACATCGTTGGCAAGCCGATGGCGCAACTCCTGCTCGCCGCCGACTGCACCGTCACCATGGCCCACTCGAGGTCCCGCGACTTAGACGCGGAGTGCCGGAGCGCCGATATCCTCATCGCCGCCGTCGGCCGGCCGGCGATGGTCAAGGCCGACTGGATCAAGCCGGGCGCCATCGTCATCGACGTCGGCATCTCCCGTGTCCCAATGCCCGACGGCAAGACCAGGCTCGCGGGCGACGTCGATCACGATGCGGCGCGGACCGTCGCCGGCGCCATCACCCCGGTGCCGGGCGGGGTCGGGCCGATGACGGTGGCCTCGCTCATGCGCAACACAGTCATCGCCGCCTGCCGCCAGCGCAAGCTGGAGCAGCCCGATCTCTAAGCCCACCGGCGGCCGGGGCGTCCCCGTGGGCCTTCCCGTGGCCGCCCTGGTGCGCCCCTCTCCGCAATGGTAGAAGCGCCGTCATGACCGAGCGTTCGCTCATCCGCAACTTCGCCATCATCGCCCATATCGACCATGGCAAGTCGACGCTGGCCGACCGGCTGATCCAGCACTGCGGCGGGCTCACCGACCGGGAGATGCGCGAGCAGGTCCTGGATTCGATGGAGATCGAGCGCGAGCGCGGGATCACCATCAAGGCGCAGACCGTGCGTCTGCTCTATCCCGCCCGGGACGGCAACACCTACACCCTGAACCTGATGGACACGCCGGGCCACGTCGACTTCTCCTACGAGGTCAGCCGCAGCCTGGCGGCGTGCGAGGGCTCGCTGCTGGTGGTCGACGCCTCGCAAGGCGTCGAGGCGCAGACCCTGGCCAACGCCTACCTCGCCATCGAAAACGGCCATGAGATCATTCCGGTCTTGAACAAGATCGACCTTCCGGCCTCTGAGCCGGAGCGGGTCTCGCGCCAGATCGAGGAGGTGATCGGGCTGGACGCCAGCCACGCCATCCAGGTCTCCGCCAAGACCGGCCTCGGCGTGCCGGCGTTGCTCGAGGCTTTGGTCGAGCGCCTGCCCCAGCCCGTGGGCGACGAGGCAGCGCCGCTGAAGGCGCTCCTGGTCGACAGCTGGTATGACCCCTACCTCGGCGTGATCATCCTCGTGCGCATCCGCGACGGGATGCTGCGCAAGGGCGCACGCGTGCGGATGATGGCGTCCGGCGCCACCCACCAGGTCGACCAGGTCGGCATCTTCACCCCCAAGCCGCAGCAGGTCGAGGCCCTCGGCCCGGGCGAGGTGGGCTTCATCACCGCCGGCATCAAAGCCGTGGCCGACACCGATGTTGGCGACACCATCACCGAAGACCGCAAGCCGGCGGCGGAGCCCTTGCCAGGCTTCAAGCCGTCGATGCCGGTGGTCTTCTGCGGCCTGTTCCCGACCGACGCCGCCGAGTTCGAGGACCTGCGCGAGTCACTGGGCAAGCTCCGGCTCAACGACTCCAGCTTCCACTTCGAGCCGGAGATGTCGGCGGCGCTGGGCTCGGGCTTCCGCTGCGGCTTCCTCGGCCTGCTCCATCTCGAGATCATCCAGGAGCGGCTGTCGCGCGAGTTCGCCCTCGACCTGATCGCGACCGCGCCAAGCGTCGTCTACCGCGTCCACCTCACCGATGGGACCATGCGCGAGATCCACAATCCGGCCGACATGCCGGAGCCGGTGCGCATCGCCAAGATGGAGGAGCCGTGGATCAAGGCGACGATCCTCGTGCCCGACGGCTATCTGGGCCCGATCCTGCAGCTTTGCACCGAGCGCCGCGGCGAGCAGAAGGAGCTCACCTACAGCGGCACCATGGCCATGCTCGTCTACCGCCTGCCGCTGAACGAGGTCGTCTTCGACTTCTACGACCGCCTCAAGTCGGTCTCGCGCGGCTATGCCAGCTTCGACTACGAGATGGACGGCTTCTCCGAGGGAGACCTGGTCCGCATCAGCATCCTGATCAACTCCGAGCCGGTGGACGCGCTCTCCTTCGTCTGCGACCGCACCCATGGCGAAGCCCGCGGCCGGGCCATCTGCCAGCGGCTGAAGGACCTGATCCCCCGGCAAATGTTCAAGATCCCAATCCAGGCCGCGATCGGCGGCAACGTCATCGCCCGCGAGACGATCAGCGCGCTCAGGAAGGACGTTACCGCCAAGTGCTACGGCGGCGACATCACCCGCAAACGCAAGCTTCTGGAGAAGCAGAAGGCGGGCAAGAAGCGGATGCGCCAGTTCGGCAAGGTCGAGATCCCGCAGTCGGCCTTCATCGCCGCGTTAAAGATGGACGGCGACTGAGCGACACCTAGACCGGCTTGCGATGAGGTTGACGCACCACTACGCGCAAGCGGCGTCATCACGTCGGTTTGCGGGGCCGTCCTCTTCAAGCCACTTATTCGTCACCGCCGGACTTGCTCCCAACGAGTGCGGCCATGACGCCTGGAAACCACTCCCTTGCGACGCCCTGAGCGCGGCCGTGCGTCCCAAAGCTCGCGCGACCCCCGCGGCTTGGTTGCATTCCGGCCACGAGCGTTTGCTTATCCATGCGCCTTCGTGCAGGCTTGGGGTGACCATGCGGGGCGCGGGGAGGTCATGGCGAAGCAGCGCTTGCTGGTTTGCGACGACGAGGAGGCGCTCGGGCGGTTCGTCCGCAACGTCACCGAGCCGCTCGGCTACGATGTCTGCCTCGTCACCAGCGGCGAGGAGCTCATCGCCCGCTACGACGCCTTCGCGCCGACCATCATCCTCCTCGACATGGTCATGCCCGGGATGGACGGGAACGAGGTGATCCTCTGGCTCGCCGAGCATGGCTGCACCGCCCGGCTGATCATCATGACCGGCTACCATCCGCAGTACGCCGACCACGCCAGGATCCTCGCCGATTTCCGCGGCATCGGCTCGGTGACGACGCTGCGCAAGCCGTTCGGCATCGACGACCTGCTCGCGGCCCTCTCCCCGCCCGCCTGACCGGCCATGCGCGAGCACGCCCGCCTGCTTCTGCTCATCGTGATCATGGCGGCGGTCGCCGCGATCATCGGTGCGAGCGCCATCCAAATCATCTACGAGGGCGGCCTCGACCGCGAGCGCGACCGGCTGCAAGACATCGTCCAGGCCCAGGCCCGGCTGCTGGAGTCCATCGCGCGGTTCGACCAGGCCTATTCCACCTATCCGGAAGGCGCTGGCGAAGGCTCGCTGAAGCAGTTCCTCGACGTGCACGCGAGGTTCTCCCGCCGCGCCATGGGCCAGACCGGCGAGCTGGCGCTGGCGCGGCGCGAAGGCGGCGAAATGGTGTTCCTGCTTCGGCAAAGCCGCCACCATGCGGACGCGCCGATGTCGGTGCCGATGGCCTCGGAGTTGGCGGCGCCGATGCGGGCTGCGCTGAACGGCCAGTCGGGCGCGATGATCGGCAGGGACTACGCCGGCGCCCTGGTGCTCGCCGCGCATGAGCCCGTCGCTCTGCTGAACCTAGGGCTGGTCGCCAAGATCGACATCGCCGAGATCCGCCAGCGCTTCACCCAGGCGGTCCTGCCGCTGGTCGGGATCGGCGTGGTCGCTGTCCTGGCGGCCGCCACCCTGTTCTTCCAGGTCACGGAGCCGGTGCTCAAGCGCATGCGGCGCAACGAGGCCCGCTTCCGCGGCTTGTTCGACCACATGAAGAGCGGCGCAGCGGTGTTCGAGCCTGCCCCCGATGGCGGCTTCGTCTTCACCGACCTCAACCGCAGGGGTGAGGAGATCGGCCGGCTCGACCGCGGGGACGTTGTCGGCAAAAGCGTCGCGGCGGCGTTTCCCGGCGCCGACGAGTTCGGCCTGCTTCGCTGCCTCGAAGCAGTGCATGCGTCCGGGACGGCCTGCGACATCCCCGCCAGGCATTACCGGGACGAGCGCATCGAGGGCTGGCGCGATGCGCACCTGTATAAGCTGCCGTCCGGCGAACTCGTTGTGCTCTTCAACGACGTCAGCGAGCAGAAGGTCGCGGAGCAGGCGCTGCGCGAGAGCGAGGCGCGCTTCCGCGGCACCTTCGACAACGCCGCCGTCGGCATGGCCCACGTCGGCATGGACGGCTCGTGGCTGCTCGTCAACAACCGCCTCTGCGAGATCGTCGGCTACAGCCGCGCCGAGCTCATGTGCAAGACCTTCCAGGACGTAACCTATCCCGACGATCTGCAGTCCGACCTCGACCTGTTCAAACGGCTCATGCGGGGAGAGATCGCCACCTACACGCTGGAGAAACGCTACGTCCACCGCGACGGCCACGTTGTCTGGGTCAACCTGACGACGGCGGTGCAACGCGACGAGGCCGGGGCGCCGCTCTACTGCATCTCCGGTCGTCGAGGACATCAGCCGACGCAAGCATCGCCGAGCAGACGCTGCAGGAGAACGAGAACCGCATGCGCGCCATCCTCGACGCCAGCGGCGACGAGATCCTGCTGGTCTCGACCGAGGGACGGGTGCTGGCCATCAACAAGGCCGCCGAGCGGCGGCTGGTCCAGCCGCCTCGCCTCCGTCGCGCCGGTCGGGGCGGATCTCGACCAGCTCCTGCCGCCCGATCTGGCGCGCGAGCGGCTGGCCGTGGTCCGCGAGGTCGCCACCTCGGGCAATCCGGCGCACATGGACCTGCCAATCCGCGCCGGCTGGTTCGAGTTCTGGTTCTACCCGGTCTGCCACGCCGGCCAGCCGATCACCGAAGTCGCGATCTTCGCCCGCGACATCACCGAGCGCAAACGCGCCGAGGCCGAACTCAGGCGGCTCTACCAGGCGATCCAGCAGAGCCCGTCGTCGGTGGTCATCACCAACCCGGACGGCCGCATCGTTTATGTCAATCCGAAGTTCTGCGATGTGACCGGCTACTCCTACGATGAGGCCATCGGCCAGAACCCGCGGATCCTCAAGTCCGGCTACACCAATCCGGACGAGTACAAGGCCCTGTGGAAGACGATATCAGCCGGTCGCGTCTGGCAGGGCGAGTTCCACAACCGGAAGAAGAACGGCGAGCTCTACTGGGAGATCGCCTCGATCGCGCCGGTGAAGAACGACGCCGGCGACATCATCAACTTCGTCGCGGTCAAAGAGGATGTGACCGAGCGGCGCGCGATCGAGGAGCAGTTCCGCCAGTCGCAGAAGATGCAGGCCATCGGCCAGCTCACGGGCGGCATCGCCCACGACTTCAACAACTTGCTGACCATCATCCTCGGCAACCTGCAACTGCTCCAGCGCACGGAGGACGCGGAGCAGGCGCCGCGGCTGATCAGCGATGCGCTCTGGGCGGCGCAACGCGGCGGTGAGCTCACCCACCGGCTGCTGGCCTTCGCCCGCATGCAACCGCTGCGTCCGTCTCTGATCAACCTCAACGGCATCGTCCGTGGGCTCACCGGCCTCTTGGCCCGCACGCTGGGACCAAACGTCGAGGTGGTCGAGGCCCTCGATCCGGCTCTCCCGCAGGTGCTCGCCGATGCCGGCGAGCTGGAGCGCGCCATCGTCAACCTCGCCATCAACGCCCGCGACGCCATGCCCTCGGGCGGGCGGCTGTTGCTGCAGACCGCCCGCGCCGTGCTCGACGAGGACTATGTCGAGCACCACCCCGACGTCAGCGCCGGCGACTACGTCATGCTGGCGGTCAGCGACAGCGGCGCCGGCATCCCCCCTGAAATGCTCACCCGAATCTTCGAGCCGTTCTTCACCACCAAGCCCGTGGGCAGGGGAAGCGGGCTGGGCTTGAGCATGGTCTACGGCTTCCTCAAGCAGTCGGGTGGCCATGCCAGCGTCTACAGCGAGGTCGGGACCGGGACGACGTTCAAGCTGTTCTTCCCCGAGGCCGCTCGCTGTGGCGCCGCGGCCCCCCGGCCGATGCCTGCCCAGGATGTGGAGTTTTCGGCTCATGGGCTCACGGCGCTGGTCGTGGAAGACGAGGAGCGGCTGCGCCTGGTCGCTGCCAGCCTGCTCAAGGAGCTGGGTTTCTCGGTCTTCGAGGCCGGCGACGGTCCCGAGGCGTTGCGCCAGGCCGAGGCGGCAACGTCCCTAGATCTCCTGTTCACCGACGTCGAGCTTCCCGGCGGAATGAACGGGATCGCGGTCGCAGAAGGGGTGCGCCGGCGCCATCCCGGCGTCAGGGTGCTGTGCACAACGGGCTATTCCGCTGCGCTCACCCCCGGCAACGGCCACGTGCCGGAGAACGCGGCCGTGCTGGTAAAGCCTTACGCCCGCCAGCAGCTCATCCACCACCTTCGCGCGCTGTTCCCGCCCGCCCCCTCCGGCGGCCGGGAGGGAGCATAAAGCGGCCCCGCGATCAGCAGGTCTCGTTGCCAGGCGGCGAACGTCGACGAAGCCGCAGGGCGCGGCGGGTCGAGGCGAAGCCGGCGGTTTCGCCGGCCAGGGCTCGCTGCCAACTGGTTTAGAGAAGGCGGGTCGGGTCGGGTGGGGTGGGGCGGCCCAGGATCAGCGCCTTGGGCACGGACCGGACCTCTAAAAATCCCAAGTAGGCGGGATGCTCAGTGTCCATAACATTGCCCTGTACTGGTTAACGTAGGCTACGGCTTCCGGCGAAAGCGGAACCTGCTTCGAAATGTAGACGGCCCTGAAGTGCTCGCCTGCATCCCAGTCATCTTCCCAGCGCCCCTCTTGGACGCCCCGCTCCCAGAGCTGGTCAGCCTCATCCGAAACAGTGTCATAAGGCTCCGAAGGCAGTCCGGTGGCACAGCCACATCGGGCCGAAGCAGGGATGATCAGCAAGCGTGGCGAGGAACGTCCGGAACTTCCCGATCAAAGCCTGTCGGTCCACCAGGACATCGAGATGCGGCTGTAATATCCCCTGGCTCAGTCGTCCCG
>CAVVAX010000016.1:0-107535 GCA_963746275.1 uncultured Alphaproteobacteria bacterium | reverse complement strand
CGAGCCTCAGCGCGGTGGAGACGACGCTTCAGGCCTGGTCGCATTCCTCCGGATCGGGCCGACGCTCGCGCATGGTGACGAACTCTTCCGCGGCCGTCGGATGGATGCCGACGGTCGCGTCGAATTGCGCCTTGGTCGCCCCGCACTTCAGCGCAATGGCAATGCCCTGAACGATCTCCGGCGCGTCGGTCCCAACCATGTGGCAGCCAAGCACCTTGTCGGTTTCGCGCGAGACGACGAGCTTCATCATCGCCATCTCGTCGCGCCCGGACAGCGTGTGCTTCATCGGCCGGAAGCGGCTGACGTAGACGTCCGTCGGCCCGAGGCGCCGCGCCGCCGTTTCGCTCAGGCCCACCGAGCCCACCGGCGGCTGGCTGAACACCGCCGAGGGGATGTTGCTGTAGTCCATCCGCATGGGGTTGCTGTTGAAAAAGGTCTCGGCGAACGCCCGGCCCTCGGCGATGGCGACCGGCGTCAGGTTCACCCGGTCGGTGCAGTCGCCGATGGCGAAAATGTTGGCGACCGTGCTGCGGCTGTCGACGTCGACCATAACCGCGCCGACTTGGTTCAACGCCACGCCCGCCGCCTCCAGGCCGATGCCGGCAGTGTTGGGCGAGCGGCCGGTGGCATAGAGGATCTGGTCGGCGGCGATGAAATCGCCGTGGTCGAGGCGCAGGGTGTAGCCCTCGTTCGCCGGCTCGATGGAGCGGACCACCGCCTCGCGGCGAATGCGGATGCCCTTCTTCTCCATCTCGGCAGCGAGGCAGGTGCGCACGTCCTCGTCGAAGCCGCGCAGGATGTTGGCGCCGCGGATGATCGTGGTGATCTCGACCCCGACCGCGTTAAAGATGCCGGCAAACTCGACCGCGATGTAACCGCCGCCGACGACGACGAGCCGCTTCGGCAACTCGGCAAGGTCGAGGGCCTCGTTGGAGGTGATGACGTGCTCGATCCCGGGGATCTCCGGCATGCTCGGCCAGCCGCCGGTGGCGATCAGGATCGTCTCGGCGGTGATCGTTCGGCCGTCGACCTCGATGGTGTGCGGATCGGCGAGCCGCCCGGCGCCTTCGATCAGCTCGACGTGGTTCTCGCGGAGGATGCGCCGGTAGACCGTTTCCAGCCGGTCGAGCTCGGCGTTCTTGCGCTCGATCAGGCGGCTCCAGTCGACCTCGGGCGGCATGTCGAAGCGCCAACCGTAGCCGAGTGCGTCCTCAAACTCGTCGGCGAAGTGGGCGCCGTAGACCAGGAGCTTCTTCGGCACGCAGCCGCGCATCACGCAGGTGCCGCCGACCCGGCTCTTCTCGACGATGGCAGTGCGCGCCCCGTAGCCGCCGGCCAGCCGTGTCGCCCGCACCCCGCCGGAGCCGGCGCCGAGGGTCACGAGGTCGTAGTCGAAGGTCCGCATCGTCGCCTCCCTGCGCGGCCCGAGTTACAGGCCGCCGAGGCAGACGTACTTGACATCGATGAATTCGTCGATGCCGTACTTCGAGCCCTCGCGGCCGATCCCGGACTCCTTCATCCCGCCGAAGGGCGCGACCTCCGTGGAAATGATCCCCTCGTTGACGCCGACGATGCCGTACTCCAGCGCCTCCGCCATCCGCCAGACCCGGCCGATGTCGCGGCTGTAGAGGTAGCCGGCGAGGCCGTAGGGGGTGCCGTTGGCGAGAGCCACGGCCTCGGCATCGTCGCGAACCCGGATCAGCGCCGCGACGGGGCCAAAGATCTCCTCGCGCACGCAGTCCATCTCGGTCGTCACGTCGGCCAGCACCGTCGGCTCGAAGAAGGTGCCGCCCAAGGCATGGCGGCCGCCGCCGATGACAACGCGGGCACCCTTGGCCTTGGCATCGGCGACCAGCCGCTCGACCTTCTCCAGGCCTTGCGGGTTGATCAGCGGCCCCTGGGTGACGCCGGGCTGCGTCCCCAAGCCGACGCGGAGGCCGGACACGGCCTGGGCGAAGCGGCTGGTAAAGGCGTCGTAGATGCCGTCCTGGATCAGGAAGCGGTTGGCGCACACACAGGTCTGGCCGGAGTTGCGATACTTCGACGCCAGAGCGCCGGCGACCGCGGCGTCGAGGTCAGCGTCATCGAGAACGATGAACGGCGCGTTGCCGCCGAGTTCCAGCGAGATCTTCTTCACCGTGGCGGCGCATTGGGCGTAGAGCAGCTTGCCCACCTCGGTCGAGCCAGTGAAGGAGAGCTTGCGCACCTTCGGGTTCGCCGTGAGCTCGCCGCCGACGGCCTTGGGCTCGCCGGTGACGATGTTGAGCACCCCCGGCGGTAGCCCCGCCCGCTCGGCCAGCACCGCGAGCGCGAGCGCGCTGAGCGGCGTCTCCTCCGCCGGCTTGACGACGACGGTGCAGCCCGCGGCCAGGGCCGGGGCGCACTTGCGGGTGATCATCGCCGTGGGGAAGTTCCACGGCGTGATCGCCGCGGCGACGCCCACCGGCTGCTTGAAGACGAGGATGCGTTTGTCGGCGCCGTGCGGCGGGATGACGTCGCCGTAGAGCCGCTTGCCCTCCTCGGCGAACCACTCGATGAACGAGGCGCCATAGGCGATCTCGCCACGGGATTCGCCCAGCGGCTTGCCCTGCTCGGCGGTCATCAGCAGGGCCAGATCCTCCTGGTGGCGGAGGATCAGCTCATGCCAGCGGCGGAGCAGCGCCGCCCTGGCCTTGGCCGTTAGCGCCCGCCAGCCGGCGAAGGCTCGTTCGGCGGCGTCGATGGCGTCCCGCGTCTCCTCCGCGCCCATGTCCGGCACGGCGGCGAGGAGCGCGCCATCGGCCGGATCATGGACGGGGAAGGTCGCCCCCGAAGCAGCCCAACGCCACGACCCGTCGATGTAGCAGGCCTCGCGGAGCAGGCCGGGGTCAGAAAGGGGGACGGCCTTGCGCGTCGGATCACTCAACGGTCACGCTCTTTGCCAGGTTGCGCGGCTGGTCGACGTCGGTGCCCTTCTGCACCGCTACATGGTAGGCGAGAAGCTGCACCGGAATGGTATAGAGGATCGGCGCCACAAACGGATGAACCTCTGGCAACTCGATGGTCGCCACGGCCATGGTGCCCAGCTTCTCGATCCCTTTGGCGTCGGACATGAAGATGACCTTGCCGCCGCGCGCAATGACCTCCTGCATGTTCGACGCGGTCTTGTCGAAATGCCTGTCGGAGGGCGCGATGACGATGATCGGCATGTTCTCGTCGATCAGCGCGATCGGCCCGTGCTTCATCTCGCCGGCGGCATAGCCCTCGGCGTGGATGTAGCTGATCTCCTTCAGCTTCAGCGCCCCTTCCAGCGCGATCGGGTAGCCGGTGCCACGGCCGAGGTAGAGCACGTCGCGGGCATCGGCGATCTGCTTGGCGATCTCGGCAATGCGGTCGTCGTGGATCAGCACCTCGTTGGCCCGGCCCGGCACTTCGGTGAGCGCCCGGCAGAGGGCCTGCTCGGTCTCCCGGTCGATGGCGCCGCGTTTGGCCGCGATCGCGATCGTGAGGCAGGCGAGCACGGTGAGCTGGGTGGTGAACGCCTTGGTCGAGGCGACGCCGATCTCCGGTCCCGCCTGGGTCTGCAGCACCGCGTCCGAATGCCGGGCCATGGAGCTTTCGGCGACGTTGACGATGCTGAGCACGCTCTGCCCCTGCCTGCGGGCATAGCCGATGGCGGCCAGCGTGTCGGCCGTCTCCCCCGACTGGGAGATGAAGACGGCCAGCCCGCCCTGCGGCATCGTCGCCTCGCGGTAGCGGAACTCCGAGGCAATGTCGACCTCGGTGGCAATCTTGGCGATGCCTTCCAGCCAGTATTTGGCGACCAGCCCGGCGTGGTACGAGGTGCCGCAGCCGATGATCGTGAGCTTGGTGATCCGCGTCAGGTCGAACGGCAAATTGGGCAGGCGGATGTAGTGGTTCCACGGATTGAGCAGGGCGTGCAGGGTGTCGCCCATCACCGTCGGCTGCTCGTAGATCTCCTTGAGCATGAAGTGGGGATAGTTCCCCTTGCCGATCATCGCCCCGGAGGTGGCGGTGAGCTTCACCTCGCGCGGCACCACCGCGCCGGCGACATCGTGGATGGTCGCGCCGGACGCGGTCACCTCCGCCCAGTCGTTCTCTTCGAGGTAGCAGATGCGGCTGGTCAGCGGCGCCAGCGCCAGGGCATCGGAGCCGATGTACATCTCGCCGTCGCCATAGCCGATGGCGAGCGGGCTGCCGCGCTTGGCGCCGATCATCAGGTCCTCGTGGCCGGCGAACAGGATCGCCAGCGCGAAGGCGCCTTCCAGTCGCCTGAGCGATGCCTGGACCGCCTCCTGCGGCGAGGAGCCTTGAGCCAGGTAGCTGCTGATGAGCTGCGCAACCGCCTCGGTATCGGTCTCGGTCGCGAACTTGTGCCCGGCAGCGACCAACTCGCGGCGAAGATCCTGGAAGTTCTCGATGATGCCGTTGTGGACGAGGACGACCCGGTCGTCCCCGTGGGGGTGGGCGTTGTTCTCGGTGGGCGCGCCGTGCGTCGCCCAGCGGGTGTGGCCGATGCCGATGTGCCCGGGAACCGGGTGTTCGCGGATGCTGTTGTCCAGGTTGATGAGCTTGCCGGGCGCCCGGCGGCGGATGATCCGCCCCTCGGAGATGGTGGCGATGCCGGCGGAGTCGTAGCCGCGGTACTCTAGCCGGCGCAGGCCGTCGACGAGCAACGGCGCCACCTCGGCCCGGCCGATGATGCCAATGATGCCGCACATGGATTAGTTCGTTTCCCCTTTCACCGTCGCCCGCTTCCCCTTGCTTGTTGCCGCCGCCGCTTTTGCGGCGCGTTTGCGTTCACGGAATGCCTTGGCCCAGCCGGCCTTCTCTGTCTGCGCCGCCCGCGTCAGGGCCAGCGCGTCCGCGGCCACGTCGGATGCAATCACGCTGCCGGCGCCGACGATGGCGCCGTCGCCGATACGGACAGGCGCGACCAGCGAGCTGTTCGAGCCGATGAAGGCGCCGGCGCCGATGTCGGTCAGCGACTTGCTGAAGCCGTCGTAGTTGCAGGTGATCGTGCCGGCGCCGACGTTGGCTTTAGCGCCAACCCTGGCGTCGCCGACGTAGGTCAGGTGGTTGACCTTAGCGCCGGTCTCCACCGTCGTGTTTTTGACCTCAACGAAATTGCCGATATGCGCGTCCTCAGCGATTTTAGCCCCAGGGCGAAGCCTGGCGTAGGGGCCGATCTGCGCCCCCGGCGCGACGCTCGCGCCCTCGAGATGGCAGAACGAGCGGATCTCGACATTGTCGCCGACGCTGACGCCGGGCGCAAAGGTCACGAACGGGGCGACGACGACGTCGCGGCCAAGCCGCGTGTCCCAGGAGAAAAAGACGGTGCTGGGATCGACGAGGGTGGCGCCATCGGCCATGGCCTGCCGGCGCAGGCGGTCCTGGACGACCCTTTCGGCGTCCGCGAGATCCGCGCGCGAGTTGATGCCGATGAGTTCCTCGACCGCGGCCTCGACCACGGCGCAGGCCAGGCCGTCGCCGCGGGCGAGGTGGACGAGGTCGGTCAGGTAGTACTCTCCCTTAGCGTTGTCGTTGCCGACCCGGGCGAGCAGCCCGGGCAGGCGAGCCGCGTCGACCGCCATCATCCCGGAGTTGCACAGGCCGATGGCCAGCTGCTCGGCCGTCGCGTCCTTGGCCTCGACGATCGCCTCGAGCCCGCCGTCTGCGTTCGTGACCAGCCGACCGTAGGTGCCGGGATCGGCGGGGCGAAAGCCGAGGACCACGATCGCCGGGTGCGGCGGCGCCTGCCTTGCCGCGAGCACCCGGGCGAAGGTCTCGGTGCTGATCAGCGGCGTGTCGGCGTAGGCGATTAGCACGTCGCCGCTGAGCCCCGAGAGCGCCTCGCCCGCGGCTATCACCGCATGCGCAGTGCCCAGGCGTTCGCGCTGCACCACTCTTGGGTGCGGCGCCACAATCTCGCGCACGCCCGCCATATCCTCGCCGACGACGACGACGATCCGCTCGGGCGAAAGCTGCTCCAGCGTCTCCAGGATGTGCCGGATCATCGGCCGGCCGGCCAGGGGGTGCAGAACCTTGGCGCGCTCCGACTTCATCCGGGTGCCGAGCCCGGCGGCAAGCACGACGATGCTAAGGCTGCTGTTCCTCAATCGGAGTCCCCCATTTTCTTGCCGAAGACGCGAAGGCGGGCCCGGTGCATTCCGCGAGATCGGCGGCCGCGAAACCGGCATGACCTTGCCATGAGCCGGCCCGTTCGCCAAGGTCCCGGTTGGCGGAGCAGGAGTACTGCTTGCACCAAAGGCCTCGGCTGCACGCGGGAGCAGGTCAACGTGATCAAGGCGGTGGTGTTCGACCTCGACGGCACGCTCATCGACAGTGCCGCCGACCTGTGCGCGGCGCTGAACCGGCTGCTGGCGGACGAGGGACTGCGGCCGCTGAGCGTGGGCGAGGTCGTGCCGATGATCGGCGACGGGGCCGGCAAGCTGGTCGAGCGCGGCCTTGCCGCCGCCGGTGGCAAGCCCTCCCACGCCGCCCTGCCCGGGCTCACCCGCCGCTTCCTCGCCCACTATGAGCCGCACGCGGCGGAGGCGACCCGCGCCCTGCCGGGTGTGGCGGAGGCGCTGGAGACGCTGATGGCGCAGGCGGGCATGGCGCTCAGCATCTGCACCAACAAGCCGGAGCAGGCAACGCGGGCGATCCTTAGCGCCCTCGACCTCGATCGCCACTTCGGCGCCGTGATCGGCGGCGACAGCGTGCCCGGCGCGCGCAAGCCCGATCCGGCGATGGTCGTGGCCGTCCTCGACCGGCTGGGCGTTCTGCCGCACGAAGCGGTGATGGTCGGCGACAGCGGCAACGACGTTGCCGCCGCCCGCGCCGCCGGTCTCCCCGTGTTGCTGCGCGCCGGCGGCTACCCGGCCGTTCCGGCCGAAGCGCTCGGCGCCGACGGCGTCTTCACCGCGTTCGCCGACCTTCCTGCCGCACTCGCGGCGTTGGCGACGGCATCGTCGGCGGCGTCGCCCGCGGCCGATGGACGGTAGCTCGGCCAGCACGGGTGCCAACGCGGGCGGTACCTCAGCGGGCGGTACCTCAGCGGGCGGTACCTCAGCGGGCGGTACCTCAGCGGGCGGTACCTCAGCGCGCGGCACCTCAGCGGGCGGTCGCTCAGCGGGCGGTCGCTCAGCGGGCGATGAGCTGGCGTCACAACCGCACGTCGCCGTCGCGAGGAGGTAAAGCCTCCGAAGCATTCCAGACACACCTTTCGTTCCGGATTGCCATGCGGCTCGTTCCGGATCGCCACGCCGCTGTCACGGCTCGCCACGCCGCTCGTTCCGGATCGCCACGCCGCTGCCACGGCTCGCGACGACGCTGTCTTGGCTCTGCATCCACGTCAGCGCAGAGCGCCAGGCCACGATCCGGGCAACAAGCCGTCCCCGGTCCGGGCCTCATGACCCGGTCGTTGCGACCCGATGCCGCGAGCAGCGCACCGTAGCGCATCGTAGCGCATCGTGCGCACCGGCTCAGGCACGAGGTGGGCGCTATGGTAGGCACCGGGCCGGCGCCAGCCCGTTCCTTGACAGGCTCCCCCTGCCTTCCTTTAATGGCGCGCCTTTTAAGGGCGCGTAGCTCAGCGGGAGAGCACTGTCTTCACACGGCAGGGGTCGCTGGTTCAATCCCAGCCGCGCCCACCACTTTAACCATTTAACAACTAACGCGGAATTTTTCAGCGCGGCGAACGTAGAGTGAAAACGACAGGCTTGATCGGCCCGCTAACTGGTACTACGACGCAAACAGAGGCCGACTGCGCCCCATCTGTGTCCACCACACGTCACGGGTTTGCTCAGGATAAGTTACAGGGTCGGCATTCAGCGAACAGGACGTCGTGGTGCGCTACATCCGGAGTTGTCGACTCAATTCCGGCTGACCATTGCGCCGCTCATGAAGGCTGGTTGAAGGGCCACGGGTATTGGCGCGGGTGTTCGCGTGTGTTTCTGATTTTCTAATACTTCTGACCGAGCTAGCAATCAGGGCCCCATACGGGGCGACACTGGTTGAATCCCAGCCGCACCCACCTTCCTGCCACCTGGACGCCGTGACGGCGGACATACTATGACCTGGCAGGAAAGCCGCAACCCACTGAACATGGGGAGGACGAAATTCAGTGGCCGAACAAGATCAATGGATGACGTACCTCACAGCCATTTCAGTTCTGATTGCAGGCGTCGGCATCATGTACAGCGGGAGGCTGCAGCGGTCTCTGTCGCGCAAACACCGTACGATATCAACGATTTTTGCGGTGCACTTCAACGACGACTACAAAGACTCGTTCGAGATAATTCGACCTTATCTCGATGATGTTAAGCTTGCCGTTGCTGAAAAAGCTAAGCATGCTGTGAGAAAGATCTTGAACTTCTATGAGTTTCTTTGCGCTGGAGTAGGCACGGGGACCTGGACGAAGACCTGCTGCTCGACATGCGAGGCGGGACCATATTGAGGCTGGTTGCTAGCTTTGGTTCATACATAAATGAGCGAAGACAAGCGATGTCCAGGCCAAGGCTTTTTGAACATCTACAGTGGTTCTCAGCCCGTCACACGTGAAAAAAGCCGCGGGCTGCGCAGAAGCTCCTAGAAAAATCATCGGACGGCCGCTATTCGGGCGCCGTCTGGGCAAATAAATCCGCACAATCTCCTTTTCAGCAGTCATGCCATGGGCAGCGTGGCGAGGTCGCCCGGGTCGGGTAGGTCGGCCAGCTGGTAGCCGTCGGCGAAGTCGCGGTTGAGCCAGACGTTGTCGACAAGCAAGCGAGAGTTCTTCGGATCGCCGGGCGGGGCGGAGATCCGGTCGTTGACAACGGCGAAGCCAATCGTGAGCTCCTCATCCTCGGCCGCTGTATAAACCGAGGTTCGCCAGCCGGTGGCGCCGGCGTCACCGGTGGCGCGCACGTCGGCCAGCTTGAACACCCGCGAGCCGCCGCTGGCGGAAATGGTGAAGACGGCAAAGTCGTTGTCGGGCAGCCGGTCGCCGGCGTCGAACATCCAGTCGAATGAAACGCGGTCCCCGGCCGCGACCGCAACCGCGAGCCTGGTTGCGGCGCCGAAGGTGGGGAACGAGCCGTCGGCGTCGACGGGCAGGGCGGTAAGTGTTCCGGCCGGCTTCTCCAGCCCGAGGAAGGCGTCCAGCTGCGGCCGCATCGCGCCCCTGGCGGTGAGCACGGCCATGCTCGCACCTTCGCTGGGGGCGTAGACCGACCGGCAGCCATCGGGCTCCGCGAAGTGGCCGGCGATGGTGACGCTGCCGATCAGCGCCATCGGCCCGATGTCGTCCTCGAAGCCGGTGATCAGCCGGCCTTGAGTCGGCACCTCCTCCGCCTGCGGCGCCAGCAGCTCGAAGCGGCCGCCAAAGGCGCCGGTTCGTTCGGCGATCACCTCCAACCCGGACGGCTCGAGCGTGCTTCTCATGCCGTCGACGTAGAGCCGTGACAGGCCAGCGGGCATCCCATCGTCGACGAGAGCGTCGTCGAGGATGACGAAACCGACCGTGTACGTGCCGGAGGCGCCGACGGTATAGCGCATGGTCTGCCAGGGGCTGGCACCGAGGTCACCGCTGGCGGCAACCGAGGACAGGACAAAGGCGTCGCCGACGCTGCCGCCGGAAATGGTGAACGCGGCGAAATCGTTGCTGACCGCGCTGCCAACCCCGTCGAACAGAACGTCGAAGACCAGCGCCTGCCCCGCCTCGAGCGCGATCGACGTGCTCATCGCAGAGCCCTCGTGCGCCGTGACACCGTTGACGAGGCCACTCAGTTTGCCGTGCTGCAGGTCGAGCAGGCTCTCGATGTGCCAGAGGAACCCGTCGCTCGCTTCGAGCGCCGCCATGCTTCGGCCCTCGGTCGGCCGGATGAGGACCAGGGGCGCGTCACCGTCGCCCGATCGCTCGAGATCGCCGCCCGACACCCACGCGTTTCCCTCGCTGCCCCAGGTGTGCCCACCTGGCGCCCAGTCGCGCAGATGCGGTCCGGGCTCCGCCGGGGGCGGCGGCGCGAGCGGCATGTCGACCGGCGGTTGCCAGAGGAGCAGCGCGTCGACGGCGTGCCCCTGAGGCGCCGAAAGCCCCGTACGAGGCGCGGCCAGGGCAAGCGGCGCGTCCACGGTTGCAAATGTCGGCAGGGGCGCCGCGGCGAACGCATGATCGGCGAGGCCGCGCGGCGGTGACCAGGGGGAGGCAAGGACGAAGGTGGGGTCGCCGGGTTCCGCGGGACCGGCGCCGGTTTCGAAGTCGCGGCCGCCCTCGGGTTCCCCTCCTTGCCCCTCGCCGGGTAACGGATCGTCCTCGCATGGTCCTTCTGTGCCGGCGGCGGCGAGGGAGTCCAGCGGCGGCCCGCCGCGCACGGTCCTCGCCTGGACGTCCGGGGCGAGCGCCTCCGCCGGCAGCCATCCCAGCCCGCCGGCCGCAGCCGACATCGGCGCCGGGGGATCCGACCAAGTCGTCACCGCAAAGCCCGGCGCCTGCGGGTCGAGCACATGCACGCCGCTGTCGTTGGCGATCTGCACCCGGACGGCGTCCGGAGCCGCTCCGGGAACGATGGCGCCAGCAAGCCCGCTCTCCAAGGCGTAGCGGAAGGCCAGCGGGGCCCCCTCGATCGCCAGGATGGCGGCGCCGGTTTCGACCGTCACCGAACCCGTTTCTCCGGCCGGGCCGGCCCCGGCCTGGACGACGAAGGCGCCGGCATGGGCCACGAGATGGGCATGACCGGCGCCGCCGGCGAGGATCTCGGCGCGGGCCTCGCCGCTCATGGTCAGGCTGGCGCCGCCCCCGAGGTCGATGAGCGCTCCGCCGCCGGCGCGAGTGATCAGCACGTCACCGGGGCCGACGGGATCGCCCGCGGCGAGCACCGCCGTGCCGCCGGAGGCATCGATCGCGATCAGCTCGCCATCGACGGCATGAACGACGCCGCCCGCCTCAGCCGCAGGCGATGCGGCCGGCGTGACCTCTGGAAACGCACTAGAATGCTGGTTTCCTGGATATCCTGCGGGGATGGCCGAAGGATCGAGCACGGGCACGGAGGGCCTCGCTATCGATAGCAAACAACCTATACGATAGTATCAACTTCACGAAAAATTAATAGAAGCAAGATGGCGAAAAGCGACAACCGCAGGTACGGACGCGTTCGGCGATTGTCGCCGCGCCGACTGCGTGCCTGCTGCCGCCAGCGCCAGCGCCGCCGTTGCTCGCGACCGCGTGATCGTGGCCGAGCTCTCGTCGCCGAGTTCTTGTGGCCGCAGTGCCGGAGCGGCCCGGCACCTGCTTCTCGTCGGCCCCTACACGGCCCCTACCCGGCCCCTGCCCGCTCGGTGGCTCTGGCGCCCCGGCTTCAGCCGCCGACCTGGGTATGGTCGCGATCGAGCGGGGTTGGATAGCTGTCGGCGAACTGCGCGGCGGCGCTGGCATGGCAGCGGGTGTACGCCGCGAGCAGGTCGGCATCGCTCATCTTCACCCTAGCCGCGGCGAAGTCGGCGCCGACGTCCTGCAGCACCACGCCGGCCCCCGGAGCCTCGGCGCAGCGCGCGACCAGCCGCTGCGCGTAGCCGTTCGCCTCCTCGTGGGCTTGGCCGAGGCGCTCCGCCGCCCACAGGCCGAACAGCTTCGCCGCCCGGCAGCGGACCTTGAAGCGCAGCTCCTCGTCGAGCTTGAACTTCGCCTCGTGACCCTTCTCGATCTCACGCAGCATGTCGGTCATGATCGCCAGCGTCCCACCTACAGCCTCGCAAGTCTCTCATTAGGCCGCGAACGCGCTTGCCGCAATGGCGAGTAAGCGGTTAAGTGGCCTACTCTGCGCCTGACCTCGACGGCCTTTTTCGGATCGTGTGCACCCTCGTCATCCTTCGCAGGCCCGACCATCGCTGGCCGCTTCTCATCGCAGCGAACCGCGACGAGATGGCCGATCGGCCGTGGCGGCCGCCCGGGCGGCACTGGCCCGACCGGCCAAACGTGGTCGGCGGCATGGACGAGCTGGCCGGCGGCACCTGGTGCGCGATCAACGATGACGGCGTCGTCGCCGCCATCCTCAACCGCATCAACACGCTGGGCCCGGCGCCCGGCCTGCGCAGCCGCGGCGAGCTGCCGCTCGAGGCCCTCGATCACGCCGAGGCGCATTGCGCCGCCGCCGCCCTGGCCGACCTGAACCCCCGCGCCTACCGGCCGTTCAACCTGGTCGTGGCCGATGCCCGCGACGCCTACTGGATCCGCCTGCGCTGCGGCGATGGTGACGCCGCGCCCGCGGTCGACGTCCTCGAGGTGCCGGAAGGCTACTCGATGATCACCGCCTACGACCGCAACGACCTGGCGTCGCCGCGGATCCGCCGCTACCTGCCGCGCTTTCGCGCCGCCGCCGTTCCCGATCCCGATGCCGGCGACTGGGCGGCCTGGGCGGCGCTGTTGGGCGAGCGCGCGCACGACCCCGAGGCCGGCCCGGGCGGCGCCATGAACGTCGTCACCGCCACCGGCTTCGGCACCATCTGCTCGTCGCTGCTGGCGCTGCCGGCGGCAGAATGCGACGATGACGACGGCGCGGAGGCCGAGGAGATCAAGCCGATCTGGCGCTTTGCCGCCTGGACCGACGCACCCGCGAACTACATCACGGTGGCGCTGTAGTCGTGGCTGCGGGTCGATCAGCGCTGCACGCGGGCGCGCGCGGATGGCGGGCAGAGGGATCGATTGTGTTGCTCGCGGACAATTGCTATATGCTGCCGGCGCAGCACAGGCCGCTCGTCGGCCTGGCACCCCCTGGATATTCTCCATGGCCAGACGCAGACAGATTTTCGAAGGCAAGGCCAAGATCCTCTATGAGGGGCCTGAGCCGGGGACGCTGGTCCAGTACTTCAAGGACGAGGTCACCGCGTCCAGCGCGCTCAAGCGCGGCGTGATCACCGGCAAGGGCGTGCTTAATAACCGCATCTCCGAATACCTGATGACCCGGCTCGGCGAAATTGGGGTCCCGACCCACTTCGTCCGCCGGCTGAACATGCGCGAGCAGCTGGTGCGCGAGGTCGAGATCATCCCGATCGAGGTGGTCGTCCACAACGTCGCCGCCGCCGACTTCGCCAAGCGCTTCGGCATGGCCGACGGCACGCCGTTGCCGCGCTCGATTGTCGAGTTCTATTACAAGTCCGAGGAGTTGGCGTACCCGCTGGTTTCCGAGGAACATATCACCGCCTTCGGCTGGGCGACGCCACAGGATCTCGACGAGATCATGTCGCTATGCCTCAGGGTGAACGACTTCCTCACCGGCCTGTTCCTCGGCATCGGCATGCGGCTGATGGACCTCAAGATCGAGTTCGGACGGCTGTGGGAGGACGAGCAGATGCGCATTGTCCTCGCCGACGAGGTCAGCCCCGATTCCTGCCGGCTGTGGGACACCCGGACCAACGAGCGGCTCGACCGCGAACGGACCCCGACCGACTTCGCCAAGGTTGCCGACACCTATCAGGAGGTGGCGAGGCGCCTCGGCATCCTACCCGAGGGCGGGCCCGCGGATTTTCAGGGGCCGGAGACGATCCAATAGTCCCCTGCCGGTAGCCCGGGCCGCTCGCCGGCTCCGGGACCGCAAGAGCAGACGCTGGTAACGGAGCGGCAGCGGTGGCCAAGGCGCGCGTTCATGTGACCCTGAAGCCGGGCGTCCTCGACCCGCAGGGAAAGGCGGTGCAGGGCGCGCTCGGCCGCCTCGGGTTTTCCGGCGTCGAGGGCGTCCGCCAGGGCAAGTACCTGGAGATCGAGCTCGCCGAAAGCGATCCGGAGAAGGCCCGCGCCGAGGTGGCGGAGATGTGCCGCCAGCTCCTCGCCAACACCGTCATCGAGGACTACGCCATCGATGTCGGCGAGTAGCCGGGGCCGGATGCGATGAAGGCCGCGCGATGAAGGCCGCCGTCATCGTCTTTCCCGGCTCCAACTGCGACCGCGACGTCGCCGTCGCCCTGGATCGGGTGACGGGCTTCCCGGCGAAGATGGTCTGGCACGCCGAGACCGACCTCGCCGGCTTCGACCTCATCGTCGTCCCCGGCGGCTTCGCCTATGGCGATTACCTGCGCTGCGGCGCCATGGCGGCGCATTCGCCGGTGATGCGCGAAGTCGTCGCCCGCGCCGATGCCGGGGTCATGGTGCTCGGCATCTGCAACGGTTTCCAGGTGCTGACCGAGGCGGGCCTGCTGCCGGGCGCGCTGATGCGGAACGCCCAGCTCCGGTTCGTCTGCAAGGACGTGGCTCTGAAGGTGGAGACCAGCGACAGTCCGTTCACCCGGCGCTACCGCCAGGGCGAGGTCATTCGCATCCCGATCGCCCACAACGAGGGCAACTACTTCGCCGACGACGACACCCTCGAGCGGCTGTTCGAAGACGACCGGGTCGCCTTCCGCTACTGCTCGGCCGCGGGCGAGACCGACGCTTCCGCCAACCCCAATGGGTCCCAGCGCAACATCGCCGGGATCCTCAACGAGCGGCGCAACGTCCTCGGGCTGATGCCCCACCCCGAGCGAATGGCCGATCCGGCGCTCGGCGGCACCGACGGCCGTGGCCTGTTCGAAAGCCTAATGGCGGCGCTTTCCTGAGCCGGTCGGGGACGAAACCGCCGTGAGCAAAGAGCAACGACGAGGGGATGCGGTGAGCGAAGGTGTGGTGATGGAAGCGGCGGGCTCGGTGCCGGAGGTGGTTACCCGCCACGGCATCACCGCCGAAGAGTACGCCAAGATCCTCGACATCCTCGGCCGCGAGCCGAACATCACCGAGCTCGGCATCTTCTCGGTGATGTGGAGCGAGCACTGCTCGTACAAGTCGTCGAAGAAGTGGCTGCGCTGCCTGCCGACGACGGGACCGAAGGTGATCCACGGCCCGGGCGAGAACGCCGGCGTCGTCGACATCGGCGACGGCCAAGTGGTCGTCTTCAAGATGGAGAGCCACAACCACCCCTCCTACATCGAGCCCTACCAGGGAGCGGCGACGGGGGTGGGCGGCATCCTCCGCGACGTCTTCACCATGGGCGCCCGGCCGGTCGCCAACCTGAACGCGCTCCGCTTCGGCTCGCCCGACCACCCCAAGACGCGGCACCTCGTCGCCGGCGTCGTCGCCGGCATTGGCGGCTACGGCAACTGCGTCGGCGTCCCCACCGTCGGCGGCGAGTGCAGCTTTCATGGCGGCTACGACGGCAACATCCTGGTTAACGCCATGGCCGTGGGCACCGCCGAGCGCGACCGGATCTTTCTCTCCGCCGCCAGCGGCGTTGGCAACCCCATCGTCTATGTCGGCTCGAAGACCGGGCGCGACGGCATCCATGGCGCGACCATGGCCTCGGCGGAGTTCAGCGACGACTCCGAGGCCAAGCGGCCGACGGTCCAGGTCGGCGACCCCTTCACCGAGAAGCTCCTGATCGAGGCCTGCCTGGAGCTGATGGCGACCGACGCCATCGTCGCCATCCAGGACATGGGCGCCGCCGGGCTGACCTCGTCGTCATTCGAGATGGCGTCGAAGGGCGGCCTCGGCGTCGAGCTGGACCTCGACCGCGTCCCGATCCGCGAAGCCGGCATGACCGCCTACGAGATCATGCTCTCCGAGAGTCAGGAGCGCATGTTGATGGTCCTGAAGCCCGGGCGCGAGGGCGCGGCCCGGACGGTGTTCGAGAAGTGGGAGCTGGACTTCGCCATCGTCGGCAAGATCACCGACAGCAAGCACATGATCGTGCGTCACCACGGCGAGGTGGTGGTCGACGTCCCGATCGACCCGCTCGCCGCGGCCTCGCCGGAGTACGACCGTCCGTGGCTCGCGACTCGCCGCCAGTCCGCCATCCCGGCGCATGAGGTGCCATCCACCTCGCCGATCGAGGCGCTGAAGACGCTGCTCGCCTGCCCCGACCTCGCCAGCAAGCGATGGGTCTGGGAACAGTACGACCACATGGTCATGGGCGACACCATCGGCCGCCCCGGTGGCGATGCCGCGGTCGTGCGCGTGCACGGCACGGGCAAGGCGATCGCCATGACCACCGACTGCACGCCGCGCTACTGTCTCGCCGATCCGGTGGAAGGCGGCCGCCAGGCCGTGGCTGAGGCTTGGCGCAATCTCATCGCCGTGGGGGCCACGCCGCTGGCGCTTACCGACTGCCTCAACTTCGGCAGTCCGGAGAAGCCGGAGGTGATGGGCCAGTTCGCCGGCTGCCTGCAGGGCATGGCCGACGCCTGCCGGGCGCTGGAGTTCCCGGTCGTCTCCGGCAACGTCTCCTTCTACAACGAGACCAACGGCGTCTCGATCCCGCCGACGCCCACCATTGGCGGTGTCGGCCTGATCGAGGACTACGGGCGCCGCGCCTCGCTCGCGTTGAACGCCGACGGCGAGGCGCTGGTGCTGATCGGCGGTGATGACGAAAACGACTGGCTCGGCCAGTCGCTCTACCTGCGCGAGATCTGTGGCCGCGAGGACGGCGCTCCGCCTCCGGTCAATCTGGCGCACGAGCGGCGCGCCGGCGAGCTTGTCCGCGGGCTAATTGCTAGCGGCGATGTCACCGCCTGCCACGACGTCTCGGACGGCGGCCTGCTGGTCGCGATTGCCGAGATGGTCATGGCCGGCAACCATGGCGTCTCGTTGACCATCGCCCGCGCCGGGACCGCGAACCTGCACGCCAAGCTGTTCGGCGAGAGCCAGGGCCGCTACGTCCTCGCCGTTCCGCCGTCGCGGCTGACCGCGCTGGTGCAACGGGCGGGGCGCGCCGGCGTGCTGGCCCGGGTCATCGGCACCACCGGCGGCGATCGGTTGACCATCGGCGAGGGCCAATCCATATCCTTGGCGGATTTGCGGGAGCTGAACGAGTCATGGCTCCCCAACTACATGGCGGACGCGGCGGAAGCGTCCTGAGGGTGCCGGGAGGTAGGTCATGGCCATGGAGGCCGCGGAGATCGAGCGCCTGATCAAGGCCGCTCTGCCTGATGCCCGGGTGATCATCGAGGACCTGCGCGGCGACGGCGACCACTACGCGGCGCTGGTCAGCTCGGCGGCGTTCGCCGGGAAAAGCCGGGTGCAGCAACACCAGTTGGTCTACGGCGCGCTGCGCGGGCGCATGGGCTCGGAGCTGCATGCGCTGGCGCTGCAAACGGCATTGCCTGGCGAGGAGCCGGGTTGAGCTGCGCGAGATGTATTGAGGGAGCGAGCCGATGAGCGAGAATGCCGTCTTCAGCCGGATCCAACAGGAGGTGGAGGAGAACCCGGTGGTCCTGTTCATGAAGGGCTCGCCGATGTTCCCGCAGTGCGGCTTCTCCGCCGCCGTCGTCCAGGTGCTCTCCGAGGCGGGGGTGAAGTTCAAGGGCATCGACGTGCTCTCCGACCCGTCGCTGCGCGAGGGCATCAAGCAGTTCAGCAACTGGCCGACCATCCCCCAGCTTTACATTAAGGGCGAGTTCATCGGCGGCTGCGACATCGTTCGGGAGATGCACGCGTCGGGCGAGCTGGAGCAGGTGCTCGAGGAAAAAGAGGTGCCGCGCGCCGGCTAGCGCCGCGCCGAGTGGGCCACCGGTAGGGAGCAGCGGAAGGGTGAGCCGTCGTTCAGTCGCTCTGGGGCGCATGAACAGCACGGCCACGCGTGGTCTGATCGCGATCATCGTCGCCGGCATCGTCGGCACGATCGCCAACACGGCCGCGCTGGTGGCGGTGCTCGGCTCGGAGCGGCTGAACCTAGCCCTGGTGCCAGGTCGCTACGTGGTCGCTATCGCGCTATGTGGAGCGTTGCCGCCCATGGACCGGTGGCTCCGCGGCGTCTGGTTCTGGGCCGCAGCGCTGGCTTGGCTGACGGTCGCCCCGTCTCTCCTCGCCAAGTTGGCCTTCGGCGCGCAGGCGGGCTGGGGCGCGGTTCTCGCCTTCAATCTCGTCTACGCGCTGGCGGCGCTTGCCACCTACTGGATAATCGTTGGGAGGCGCCGCGGAGCGGAGCGGACCTGAGGGAGGAGAGATGGCGGAGCGCAAGATCGTCCTGTTTATCGGCCTCGATCCCGATGTCGTCGACTACGGCCGCTGGCCCGGCCTCACCGAGGAGAAGCTGCGCGTCGGCCGTCTGGAGGCCGACTGCGGGACGCCCTCGGCGCCGGGCGGCTACGACGCGAGCGTCTGCTTCATCGACCGCGGCGAGACCGCCGAGCGCGTCATCGCCGACGCGCTCGCACGGCAAGCGCTACGACGCGGTGATGATCGGCGCCGGCGTGCGCAAGGACGACGAGCAGTTCCTGCTGTTTGAGAAGGCGATCAACGCCGTCCACCGCGGCGCGCCAGACGCGCGGATCTGCTTCAACACCGGACCCTTCGACTCGGCCGCCGCCGTCCGCCGCTGGATCTAGGCGCACCCTCCGGCTGGAGTTGCGCGAGCCAGCGAAGGGGCGGACCATGATCGAGCGTCTCGACCACCTTGTTCTGACGGTCACGGACATCCGCCGCACGATCGACTTCTACGTCCGCGGCCTCGGCATGGTGGCGGAAGAGTTCGGCGGCGGACGCCAAGCCCTGCGGTTCGGCCGGCAGAAGATCAACCTTCACCCGGCGAATGGAGAAGCGGTCCTACCGCGGGCGGCGCGCGCCGAACCCGGGACGGCGGACATGTGCCTCATCGCCGCCCGTCCCGCTCAGGGAGGTCGAGCGGCACCTGCGGGAAGAGGGCTTCGCCATCGAGTTAGGCCCGGTGCCACGTACAGGCGCGACCGGGCCGATCCGCTCGATCTACCTCCGTGACCCTGACGGGAACCTCGTCGAGGTCGCGGAATATGTTCGACAGAGCCTGATAGGCGCGCGTTCGCTCTAGCAGAATGTGACTGGGTGGAATCACAACCACGAAGTCGTCATTGCGAGGAGACGAAGCCGACGAAGCCATCCAGAAGCCTTGTTCCGGACCGCCACCCGCTTCGCTTCGCTCGCGGTCGCGATGACGTTGTTTTCGGTCCTCGGGGCATCAACGTCATCGCAAAGCGCTTTAACGCCGCCCTTGCCCGTCTAAAGCCGCCACAAAGAGATGCCGGCGGGCATCGTCTTGCGGTCGAGCAAGCTGAGGACGTCGATAACGAGGCCGTGGCCGTTCTTCAGGATGCGGGTGACGAGGTCCCAGCCGCCGTCGCGAAAGGCCTGGTGACCGACCGCGGCGATAACCGCATCCGCCGGCTGCATGTCCTCAAGATCGACGAGGCGAATGCCGTACTCGTGCTGCACGTCGGCGGGATCGGCGACCGGATCGTGCACATCGACGCTGGCGCCGAAGTCTTGCAGCTCCTCATAGATATCGACGATCCGGGTGTTGCGGCAGTCCGGCACGTCCTCCTTGAAGGTGATGCCGAGGATGGCGATGCGAAAACCGCCGGTGTGCCCGCCGTGGAGCAGGCGCTTGATGGTCTCGCGGGCAACCACGCGGCCCATGCGGTCGTTGATGCGCCGGCCGGCGAGGATCACCTCGGGGTGGTAGCCGACCTGCTCGGCACGATGCGTCAGGTAGTAGGGATCGACGCCGATGCAGTGGCCGCCGACCAGGCCCGGGCGGAAGCGGAGGAAATTCCACTTCGTGCCGGCGGCGGCGATGACGTCGTGGGTGTCGATCTCGAGCAGCTCGAAGATCAGCGCCAGCTCGTTCATCAGCGAGATGTTGAGGTCGCGCTGGATGTTCTCGATGACCTTGGCCGCCTCCGCGGTCTTGATGTTGGGAGCCCGATGCACGCCGGCCTTGACCACCCGCGAGTAGACCGAGGCCACCGTTTCGAGCGTCTTCTCGTCGAGGCCGGAGACGATCTTGACCACGGTGTCGAAGCGGTGCTCGCGGTCACCCGGATTGATCCGCTCCGGGGAGTAGCCGATGGAGAAGTCGACGCCGCACTTCAGCCCCGATCGCTGTTCGAGGATCGGCGCACATTCGAGCTCGGTGACGCCTGGATAGACCGTGGATTCGTAGACGACGATGTCGCCCTTCTTGAGCTGGCTGCCGACCGTGTGGGTTGCGCCGAAGAGCGGCTCGAGGTCGGGCCTGCGCGCCGAGGTGATCGGCGTCGGCACGGCGATGATGTGGAAGTCAGCGGCCTGCAGATCGGCGGGGTTGTCGGTGACGTGCAGCTTAGCCTCAGCAAGCTCCTCAACTGACGTCTCTTTGGTCCGGTCGACGCCGCGGCGCAACTCCCCGACGCGGCGGGCGTTGCAGTCGTAGGCGACGACGCGAAAGCCTTCTTTGCCGAATGCGACCGCCACCGGAAGGCCGACATAGCCGAGACCAGTAACGGAGATCCGCCGTTCCTGCATTCTTTCATCCTCTACCGATTGCTCGCGCCCCGGTCTGACCGGCAGTCTTGCCGGCGCGCGCTGCTGGACTACCTGAGCGCTCCGCTGCCCCGGCGGGCGAGGTAGATCCCGACGAGGATCACCAACGCCCCCGACAACTGCCACGGCCCTAAGGGCTCCGCAAGAATGACCCACGCCAGAACGGCGGCGACGGCCGGCTGGAGCAGGAGACTCACGGACGAGAGCGCGGCTGGAAGGCGGGCAAGGGCGAATGCAATCAGGCTCTGACCGCCGGCATGCGAGACGAGGGCGAGGCCGAAAAGCACCCCCCAACCTCTCGGCGTCACCGGCAGAAGAGTTTCTCCTAAAAGCAGTGCCATGGTCAAGAGCGCGACGCAGGTGACCAGCCCGCTCCAGGCCATGATTGTGGCGGTGGAGAGCCGCGCCCTGCAGCCGGGAGACCGTGACAATGTAGCCGGCGTAGAACATGGCAGTGGTCAGGCCGAGGGCATCGCCCAGCACGTGCGCCGGGTCGAAGGCGAGGCTCTGGCCCATGAGGATGCCGGCGCCGGCGATCGCCAGCGCCATGCCGAGCAGGAACTGCCGGGAAAAGCGCTCGGCGAAGAGCAGGTAGCCGGCGAGGGTGACGAAGATCGGGGCGAAGTTGGCAAGCAGGGTGGCGTTGGCGACGCTGGTGAAGCGGATCGACCAGTGCCATAGCGCCAGGTCGCCGGCGAAGAACAGCCCGGCGGCGACGAGGACCGTCGTGTCGCCACCCCGCCGTTCCGGCGCCGACCGCGCGCCAAGAGCTTTGGCCGGCGCGGCTCGATCCTCCAGGAGCTTCCACAGCCACAGAACCGGCAGGGCCAGGAACAGGCGGTGGAACGCCGTCGCCGTCGGCGGCAACTCGCTGAGGCGCACGAAGATGGGGGCGAAGCCGATGCCGACGGCGCCGGCGAGCAGCGCCGCCAGCGCCCACCGCTCGGTGCTGGCGCCGGAGGCCTCCGGCGCCTGCTGATCTGCGTCGGCTTTGTCGGGCGCGGGACCGGCGAGCGGGAAGCTTCTACGCGGCGGCATGGGCCGCTACTATAACGAACGCGCCGGGCCGGCTAGACGTTTGCCAGGCCAAGGTGGCCAAGGAGGCGCCGCCGGCGCCGGGCACAAGAGGGTATGCCAGGGAATGCATGGCCCGACCCGGATCGGGAACGATCCGCGCGCAAGCACCGTTCCGCCGCTCATCGGGCCGGGCGAGCCGCCGGCCTTCGAGGTGCTGAACGCCGAGGGCAAGGCGCCGTTGCTGCTCGTCTGCGACCATGCCAGCGCCCGCATCCCGGAGGCGCTGAACGGGCTTGGCTTGCAGCCGGCGGCTTTGGGGATGCACATCGCCTCCGACATCGGCGCGGCCGAGCTCACCCGCAGGCTCGTCCACAAGCTCGACGCGCCGGCGGTGCTGTCGGGCTATTCCCGGCTCGTCATCGACTGCAACCGCCAGCCCGGCGACCCGCAGTCGATCCTCGCCGCCAGCGACGGCGTCGTCATCCCCGGTAACCAGAACCTCAGCGCCGAGGAGCAGGAGGCCCGCGCCGACGCCTTCTTCTGGCCCTATCACCACGCGATCGAGCACCTGTTCGCCCGGCTGCGCCGGCGCGGCCCGGAGCCGCTCTTGTTCTCGGTGCACACCTTCACCCCGACGTTCGGCGGCGAGGACCGCTTCTGGGACGCGGGCGTGTTGTGGAACCGGGACCCGCGCATGGCCGTGCCGTTGATCGCGCTGCTCCGCGAGGTCGAGGGTCTCGCCATCGGCGATAACGAGCCCTACGCCGGTACCGACCTCGCCTACACCCTGAACCTGCATGCGGGAACGGCCGGCCTGGCCCATGCCGCCGTCGAGGTGCGCCAGGACCACTGCGAGACGGCGGAGCAGCTCGACTGCTGGGCCGCGATCCTTGGCGACGCCCTCGGCCGGCTGCTGGCCATGGGCAACCTGCACCGGATCGAGCTCTTCTGATGGCAACGCCGCCGCTCACCCTCGGCATCGAGGAGGAGTACCTGCTGGTCGACCTGGAGAGCCGCGAGGTCGCCACCGATCCACCGCCGGAAATGCTGGCGGAATGCGAGGCGCGCATCCCCGACCTGGTGAAGCCGGAGTTCCTCACCTCGCAGATCGAGGTGGCGACGCCGATCTGCCGGACCTGCAAGGAGGCGCGCGGTGAGCTCGCCTGGTTGCGCGGAACAGTCGCCGAGGTCAGCCGCAAATACGGCCTCGCGCCCATCGCCGCCTCCACGCATCCGTTCTCGCAATGGCGCTCGCAGCGCCATACCGACAAGGCCCGCTACCACATCCTCGCCCGCGACATGCAGGCGGTGGCCCGCCGGCTGCTCATCTGCGGCATGCACGTGCACGTCGGCATCGACGACGACGAACTGCGCATCGACCTGATGAACCAGGTCAGCTACTTCCTGCCGCACCTGCTGGCGTTGTCCACCTCTTCGCCGTTCTGGCTGGGCGAGGACAGCGGCCTGAAGAGCTACCGGCTCAGCGTCTTCGACGAGCTGCCGCGCACCGGCCTGCCGTCGCGCTTCGAGTCCTATGGCGAGTACAAGCGCCACGTCGACGTCCTGGTCCGCGCCGGCGTCTTCGACGACGCCAGCATGATCTGGTGGGACATCCGCCCAAGTTCGCGGTTCCAGACCCTGGAGATGCGGATCACCGACGTCTGCCCCAGGATCGACGACGCCCTGGCGATCGCCGCGCTCTACCAGTGCATCATCCGCATGCTGGTGCGCCTGCGCCGGGAGAACCAGCGCTGGCGAGCCTACGACAACATGCTCATCGAGGAGAACCGCTGGCGGGCGAAGCGCTACGGCATCGACGAGGGGCTGATCGACTTCGGCAAGGGCGAAGTCGTCCCTTGCGCCGATCTCGTCGAGGAGCTAATCGAACTTACCAAAGAAGATGCGGAAGCCCTCGATTGCGTGGACGAACTCCTGCACAGCCGCCACATCCTGACGACCGGCACGAGCGCCCATCGCCAGCTCGCGACCTTCGCCGGCGCCGTGGATGCGGGCGGAACCCGTCAGCAAGCGCTGTGCAGCGTCGTTGACATGCTGATCGATGAGACCGTGAGCGGCCTTTAGCGTCGGAGCCAGGGGAGGGCGTCCATGTACGTTTCGGATATCTTGAAGGCGAAGGGCGGCGAGATCGTCTCGCTCACCGCAACCGAGTCCATCTACGCGGCGTTGTCGATGCTGGTCAGCAACAAGATCGGCGCCGTGCTCGTGACCGATCCGCAAGGCGGGATCGCCGGCATCCTCTCTGAGCGCGACCTGGTCCGGGCGATGCACAAGTACGGCAAGGACCTGTTCGACAAGCACGTCGGCGACCTGATGACCACCACCGTCGTGACATGCTCGCCCAAGGATCCGGTGGCCGCCATCATGGGCATGATGACGTCGCAGCGCTTCCGCCATGTCCCCGTCCTGGAGGACGGCAAGCTGGTGGGCATGATCAGCATCGGCGATGTCGTCAAGAGCCGCATCGAGGAGGCGCAGTTCGAGGTTGATGCCCTGCGCCGCTACATCGCCCTCTGACAGCCGCCGCAGATCGGCTTGATCGCCGCGCGTGTTGCGGCGATCCACGTCTTTCGTGGACCCCCGGGACAAGCCCTGGACAACCCGCGGGTGACGAACTGTGGCTTCAGAACCTCGGCTTCACAGCAGATGACGTGCGCTCCTTTATGTCGTCATCGCCGCACCTGAAGCAAAGCCGCGAGCGTCATTGCGAGGAGGCGCAGCCGACGCGGCAATCCAGAGGGTCCCCGGTTCTGGATCGCCACGCCGCTGCGCGGCTCGCGATGACCGTCTTGGAATTCTGTGCGTCAACCCGAGCTCAAACCGGTCTAACCCGCCCCGCGGTGGGCGCAGCCGGAGGTAGCACCTGACCGGCTTCGACCACTTCGGCCGGCCGCGGCCGCTGCCGCAGCGCGGCGGCCCGGTGCCTGCGGCGGCAGCCTGGCTCGGTGGGACGGGCGCGCTGCCGTTCGTCTTCGCCGCGGCCGCCATCTGGCTCGCGCCCGAACCCGTCCGCGCGTTCGCGGTCTCCGCCGTCGTCGTCTACGCCGCGGTCATCCTCTCCTTCCTCGGCGGCCTCGCCTGGGGCGCGACCGCCGCTGCTGCCACGAGCATCCCGTGGACGCGAGGCCATGCCCGCCTACTGGTGGCCAGCGTCGTGCCGGCGCTCGTCGGCTGGGGCGCGGCGCTGCTACCGCCCGTCTCCGGCCTCGTGCTGATGGCTGTCTGCTTCGTCGCCGTGCTCGCCCTCGACCGGCGGCTGTCGGCACTCGGCATTGTCCCGCCGTGGTGGCTGAAGCTCCGCGTCCGCCTTTCGCTGACGGTCGCGGCGCTGCTGCTCGTCGCTGCGGCCGGGGCCTCGCCCGCCGGCTGAAGCCCGAGCCCGGCCTGCCGGCCGGCCCACCCGCACATCCCGGATTAACCCGTCGTAAATCAGCGTTGAAGAACAATCGCCGTCGTCCGAGGCCGCGCGCGATCCTGGGCACGACCTCCGGTGCGCTTTGCGCGTTCCGGGCGAAGGTTGAAATGAAAAAACTGTTTGGCCGCCTGACCTTGCAGCAGCGGCTGGTCCTGCTGCCGACGTTGCTGTGCGGCTTGAGCCTCGCGGCGCTGGTGTCGCTGTTCAGCTACCTCGGCACCGACTTCGCCGAGAAGGCCGCGCTCGACACGCTGCAGGCGGCGACGCGCGAGCGGGCGGCCATGGCAAGGAAGAGATCGAGGTCGCGCTCAGCGAAGCGGAGACGCTGGCGCTGAGCTTCGAGGCGATGCAGCAAGCCGGCACCGACGACAGGTTGGTCTACCGCCGCGTCATCGACCATTTCATGCGCCAGCACCCGCGCTACCTCGGCGCATACGCGATGTGGGAGCCAGACGCGCTCGACGGCCGTGACGCCGAGTGCGCCGCGCAAGCGGACGGCAATCCGGAAGGACGCGCCGGATTTTACTCCTACTATGACGCTCAAGCGCTTGCCTACATCGATGCCTTCATCGACTTCGACGAGGCGGACGCGGCCTACTACACCGAGCCGAGAGCCACGAACCGACCGACGATGATCGAGCCCTACGCCGAAACCACCGGCGGCGTCGAGCGGGTCATGACCAGCGCGGTGGTGCCGCTGCATGGCACCGACGGGGCGTTCATCGGCATCGCCGGCATCGATCTGACGCTGGACCACGTGCGCGACTTGGTCGTTGGGCTTCGTCCCGCCGGCGTGCGCAGCGTCGGGGTGATCTCGGCCAACGGGCAGTGGGTGGCCCATTCGGATGCGAAGCTGCAGATGCAGCCGGCCACCGGCGCATCCATCGCCGCCGCCGGCGTCGAAGGAGGCGCGCTGCAGCGAGACAACGCGAGCGGTGAGGAGGGTGCTCATCGCCGTGCCCATCGTCTTTTCGGCGACGATGTGGAGCTTCGTCGTCGAGGCCTCGATGCAGGAGGTCCTGGCGCCTGGGCGATGTGGACCAAGGCCGTGGTCCTGGCGCTTGCCGCGATCGGCGCCACCATGCTCATCGCCTGGTGGTTCGGCCGCTCCGTCGCCCGGCCGGTGAGCAGGATCGCCGGGGCGACGCGGGAGCTCGCCGAGGGCCGCCTGGAGAGCGAGATCCCCGATCAGGAGCGCGGCGACGACATCGGCGCCATGGCCCGGGCACTGGCCGTCTTCCGCCAGCACGCGATCGAGCGCCGGCACCTGGAGGCGGCGGCCGCGGAGCGCCGCCAGGACGAGGCCCGGCGGATGGGCGAGGTGCAGGGGCTCATCGTCGGCTTCGAGCAGGAGGTCGCGCAGGTTCTGCAGGCCTTGGCCGGGGCCTCAGCCGACATGCGCGAGAGCAGCGAGCAGCTTTCCGCGACCTCTGAGGAGACGTCGCGGCAGGGCGCCGCGGTCGCGGCTGCCTCGCAGCAGGCCTCTTCCAACGAGCGGACGGTTGCCGGCGCCGCCGCCGAGCTCGCCAACTCCATCCGCGACATCAGCGCCCGGGTCGGCCAGTCGGCCGAGGTCGTCGAAGCGGCGACGGCGGAGGCGGAACGCACCCAGAAAGCGGTGAGCGAGCTCTCGGCCGCGGCCGAGCACATCGGTGCCATCGTCGGAATGATCGAGGAGATTGCGAGCCAGACCCACCTCCTGGCGCTGAACGCGACCATTGAGGCGGCACGCGCGGGCGACGCCGGCAAGGGCTTCGCCGTTGTCGCCGGAGAGGTGAAGATCCTCGCCACCCAGACCGCCAGTGCGACCGAGGACATCGCCGCCCAGATCGGCGCCGTGCGCGGCCAGATCGACGGGACCGTCGCCGCCATCGACGGCATCGTCGCCGCCATCTCCCGGGTCCAGGAGATCTCCGCGCACATCGCCGCGGCAATGGAGGAGCAGGGTGCCGCGACCCAGGAAATCGCGCACAGCGTCGAGCAGGCCGCGGCCGGCTCGCAGGAGGTGACCAGCACCATCGCCGGCGTCACCGATGCCGCCGCCGGCACCGGCTCGGCGGCGCACCGGGTGCAGCAGTCGGCCGCCCTGCTCGCCGCTCAGGCGCAGGGCCTGCGCGTCTCTGTCGACACCTTCGTCAGGGGGGTGCGCGCGGCGTAAGGCCGGAGGAGGATCGGCCAAGGCGCCTGAGCGGGCGCGGCCCTGTCAGGCGCAAGGCTGACGGGGTAATCTCGCGCGGCTGAGCAGAGGGGGGCACGACGCGCCGCCGACGCGCCAGCGACCGCGACGAGGGATCCAGCGTGCCCACGCTCCGCCAGCTCCGCTACCTCGTCGCCATCGCCGACACGCTGAGCTTCCGCCGCGCGGCCGAGATCTGCCACGTCAGCCAGCCGACGCTCAGCGCCCAGCTCGGCGCGCTGGAGGCGCGGCTGAAGGTGCAGCTCGTCGAGCGCAGCCGAAGGCGGGTGGTGATGACGCCGCTCGGCGCCGAGATCGCAGAGCGTGCCCGGCTCGTGCTGCGCGAGGTGCGCGACATCGCCGAGCTTGCGGAGAAGGGCCGCCACATCCTCAAGGGCACGTTGCGCCTGGGCGTGCTGCCGTCGCTCGGCCCCTACCTCTTCCCCCACGTGCTGCCGTTCCTCCGCCAGCGCTATCCCGGCCTCACCCTCTACCTGCGCGAGGATACGGCCGAGAACCTGCTGCGCCGGCTGGAGGAGGGCGACCTCGACGTGATGCTGTTCCCGCTGCCGCTCAGGCGCGACGCCTTGAGCGCGGTGGCGCTGTTCGACGAGCCGCTGTGGCTCGCCCTGCCCAGCGGCCATCCGCTCGCCGCGAAGGACGTGCTCGCCCTCGACGACCTGCGGGACCTGACGATCCTGGCGCTGGAGCCGGGCCATAGCCTGCATGCGCAGGTCCTTGCCCTCTGCAGGGCATACGGGGCGCGGGCGCTGCTCGACTATGCCACCACCAGCCTGGACACCCTGCGGCAGATGGCGGCCATGGGCGTGGGCGCAACCTTTCTGCCGGCGCTCTACGTTCGTGCCGAGGCGCTGGACGACAACCAGATCATCGTTCGTCCGTTCGCCCCGCCGCCCCCCAGCCGGCGGATCGGCCTCGCTTGGCGGAGGCTCTCCGCCCGCGGCAGCGAGTACGAGGCGCTCGCCAGCCACATCCGCGACGCGCTTCGGGCAACGCCCACGGACGTGGCGGTGCTGGACGAGGATGTTGATAGCTAGAAACTATCACTGGTCGTCTTCAAATCGATTGGAGGCATTACCGACCGGTCCTTATCTGCAGGTCATCGACGTGCTCAACCAGAACACACGGATGGGGATGAAACGATGCTGCAAGGACGATCCGGATCGAGCCGCCCCGAGCCTCCGCTTGGCCCTGGCCCCGCAATGGGCAGTTGCGGCAGAAAGCTTCGATGTCGGCCAGCTTCTCGCCCTGATGCATCAGGAGTACGCCCATTGCCCGCACCCGAAGACGCTGCATGAGCGGCTCTCGGACATCGGCTCACACGGAGGACGGTACTGATGGTGGATCTCAGCAAGATCAATCGCATCGACGAAGCCCGCTACAGCAAACGCCAGGAGCTGGAGTTCGTGATCCGCAACCGCCGCAACCGCCTGCTGGGCCTGTGGGCCGGGCAGAGGCTGGGAATGGACGAGAAGGAAGCGGCCGGCTACGCGACGGAGATCGTCGGCGAGGCCATCGTCAAGCCGGGCGATGCGCATCTCGCGGCTTTGCTGCTGCGCGACTTGGCCAAGGCCGACGTCGCCGTATCGGAGGCGGAGCTGGCGGCGGAACTGGAGCGGCTTCACCGGGTCGCGGCGATGGAGCTCGGCGAGACGGGGAAGAACAACCCGCAGCGGCCGCAGGCAGCCTGACGCAGGCCATCCGGGGATGGTGGAGCCGATACCGGCGCCACCATCGACAAGGCGCTTGCCTCCGGCGGGCCAAGCTTCTTTTCTAGGCCGATGCGAACTCGGCAACTTCAAACAGCGCGATGACGCAGACGGACGCCACCACAGGCGCCTCCTCGTCTCGGCTTGAGGACCGCGCGTGATGGCCGGGGGCTCTGCACGCGCTGTTTCCCCGGCAATGCCTGCTCGGGCTGCGCCCTGGCTCATGGTGCTCACGCGGCCGCGGCCGCGGCCGGCTTTGCCACCCTTGTTCCGCAGGTTGCCGCTGGGCAGACGTTCAGGCTCGCCTACGACTGGGCGCCTAGCATCGGCGTCACCCTCTCCTTCTACGTCGACGGGCTGAGCCTGCTGTTCGCGCTGATGATCACCGGCATCGGCGCCCTGGTCGGCCTCTACGCCAGCGCCTATCTCGCCGGCCACCGCTACTACGGGCGGTTCTTCGTCTACCTGTTCGCCTTCATGCTGGCGATGCTGGGCCTCGTCCTGGCCGACAACCTGATCACGCTCTTCGTCTTCTGGGAGTTGACCTCGGTCACCTCCTTCCTGCTCATCGGCCTCGACCACGACGACCCGCGCGCTAGGCGCAACGCTCTGCAGGCGCTGCTGGTCACGGGGTCCGGCGGCCTTGCTCTGCTCGCCGGTTTCCTCCTCCTCGGCCAGGCCGGCGGCAGCATGGAGCTTTCCGAGCTCATCGAGCGCGGCGAGCAGGTCCGGGCCGATCCGCTTTATCTCGCCATCCTGATCCTGGTCCTCGCCGGCGCCTTCACCAAATCGGCGCAGGTGCCGTTCCATTTCTGGCTGCCGAACGCGATGGCGGCGCCGACCCCGGTCAGCGCCTACCTGCACTCGGCGACGATGGTGAAGGCCGGCATCTACCTGCTCGCCCGGCTGCACCCGACGCTGGGCTCGACCAACGTCTGGATCTGGACGCTCACCATCGTCGGCGCGGTGACGGCTGTGCTGGCGGCGGTGATCGCGCTGCGCCAGACCGACCTGAAGCTGGTGCTCGCCTACACGACGGTGCTGGCGCTCGGCCTGCTTACCATGTTCTTAGGGCTCCGACGACCGGATCGGCATCGTCGCCGCGATCACCTTCCTGATCGTCCATTCGCTCTACAAGTGCGCGTTGTTCCTCGTCGTCGGCAACATCGACCACGGCAGCGGCAGTCGAGACGTCGACGCACTGGGAGGCCTTGCCTGGGCCATGCCCTACACCGCCGTCGCCGGCATGGCCGCAGGCGCTCTCCATGGCCGGCTTCCCGCCGTTGCTCGGCTTCATCGGCAAGGAGCTGAAGTACGAGGGCGCGCTGGCGGTGGCCTCGGAGCCCGTGCTTGTCGCCGCCGCGGCGGTGATCGCCAACGCCATCATGGTGGCTTTGGCCGCGATCGTCGCGCTGCTGCCCTTCATCGGTCGGCGCAGGCCCATGCCGCAGGGCCCCCACGAGGCGCCGGCGGTGATGCTCGCCGGTCCGTTCGTGCTGGCAGGCCTCGGCCTCGTGTTCGGGCTCGTCCCTCCCGTCGTCGGCGACCTGCTGGTCCAGCCGGCCGTCACCGCCGTGCTGGGCGCCCCGGAGACGGTGAAGCTCGCCCTGTGGCACGGCATCAACCTGCCGCTCGTGCTCAGCGTCGTCACATTCATCCTCGGGCTGTCGATCCTGCGCTACCACCGCCCCCTGCGCCGCGCCGTCGCCGCGGGCTGCGATAGGCTCGGCATCAGCGGCGACGGCGGCTACGACCGGCTCATGGACGGCATCGCCCGGGTCGCCAAGGCGCAGACCCGGCTGGTGCAGCCGGGCATCCTTCGCCACTACCTCTTCGCCGTCTTCGTCGTCATTGCTGTGGCCGGCGGCGGCACGCTTGATCGCGCTGGGCGGCCTCGCCTGGCCGGAGCCCGCTGTCGAGGTGCCGATCCAGGCCTGGGGCATCGTCCTCCTTGCCCTGCTCGGGACCGGGCTGACCATCCTTGCCCAGACCCGCCTCGCCGCCATCTGCGGCCTCGGCACGGTCGGCGCCAGCGTGGCGATGATCTTCCTCCTCTACGGCGCCCCCGACGTTGCCATGACCCAGCTTCTCGTCGAGATCCTGTTCATCGTCATCATCGCCGTCGTGCTGCCCAAGCTGCCGCGCCTGCGCGACACCGGCGTTGCCAGGCTGGGCCCGCGCCCGGTCGACGCCCTGCTCGCCCTCGGCGTCGGCGCGGTGATGAGCGCGCTGACGCTGGCGGTGCTCACGGTTCCGGCGAGCCAGCATCTGCCCGAGTACTTCGCCAGCCACAGCGTGCCCGAGGCCCATGGCCGCAACATCGTCAACGTCATCCTCGTCGACTTTCGCGCCCTCGACACCCTGGGCGAGATCGTCGTCGTCGGCGTCGCCGCCTTCGCCGCCTACGCGCTGATCCGGCTTCGCCCCGAGACGGGGAAGCGGCGATGAACTCGCTGATCCTGACCGCGGTCTCCCGGCTGGTCGGCCTGCTGATGCTGATCTTCTCCATCTATCTGCTGCTGCGCGGGCACAACGAGCCAGGCGGCGGTTTCGTCGGCGGCCTGGTCGCCGCGAGCGCGGTCGCTCTGGTGGCGATGGCCAACGGCGCCCGCGCGGCGCGCCGGGCGCTCCTGGTCGAGCCGCGCGTGCTCATCATCGCCGGGCTTGTGACCGCCGTGGTGGCGGGGCTTCTCGCCGCCTTCGCCGGCGAACCCTTCCTCACCGGCCTCTGGCAGGTCATCGCCGGCCTGCCGCTCGGCACGCCGTTGCTGTTCGACGTCGGCGTCTACCTCACCGTCTTCGGCTCGGTGGCGATGCTGATCCTGGCCCTCGAGGGGGACGAGGCCTGAGATGACCATCGTCCTCGCCCTGCTCGTCGGCCTGCTGTTTGCCGCCAGCGTCTACCTGATGCTGAGCCGCACCCTCGTGCGCTACCTGTTCGGCCTGGTGCTGATAGGCAATGCCGCGAACCTCCTGATCTTCGCCGTCGGCGGGCTGTCGCTGGGCGAGCCGGCGATCGTGCCGTCCGGGCTCACCGCGCCGAACGAAGCAATCGCCAACCCGCTGCCGCAGGCGCTGATCCTGACCGCCATCGTCATCAGCTTCGGCCTGCTCGCCTTCGCCATGGTCCTGGCCTTCCGGGCGAACGAGGAGCTGGGAACGACGGTGACCGACAGGATGCGCGTGGCCGAGCCGGTCGACGACGCGGTCGAGGCGCCGCCGGGCGCGCTCGCCCCGGGCACCGACTTGGCCGAGGACGTCGCCGAGCCGGTGCCGGCGGCAGCGAGGGCCCGGTCATGAGCTGGGTCCTGGTCCTGCCGATCCTGGTGCCGCTGGCGACCGCGCTCCTCTGCTTTGCGCTCCGCGGCCCCTCGCCGGCGCAGCGCTTCGTCAGCGTCGCCGGCGCCGCCGCCTTGCTCGCCGCGGCGCTATTCCTGCTGCGTGAGGTCCTGGCCGGCGGCATCCTGGTCGCACAGATGGGCGACTGGCCGGCGCCCTTCGGGATCAGCCTGGTCGCCGACCGCCTCGCCGCCATCATGGTGGTGATCACCGGCATTGTCGCCGTGGCCGTCGCCGTCTACGCGCTGGCCGACATCGACGAGAGGCGCCAGCGCTACGGCTTCCACCCGCTGTTCCACATCCTGCTCACCGGCATCTGCGGCGCGTTCCTGACCGGCGACCTGTTCAATCTCTACGTCTGGTTCGAGGTGATGCTGATCGCCTCGTTCGCCCTGCTCGTCCTCGGCGGCGAGCGGGCGCAGATCGACGGCGCGGTCAAGTACGTGGCGCTGAACCTGATCTCGACGGTGATGTTCTTAAGCGCCGTCGGCCTGCTCTACGGCATGACCGGCACGCTCAACATGGCCGAGCTCAGCCTTCGCGTGCGCGAAGTCGAGAACACCGGGCTGCTCAGCGCCGTGGCCATGCTGTTCCTCGTCGCCTTCGGCATCAAGGCCGCGATCTTTCCACTGTTCTTCTGGCTGCCCGCCGCCTACCACACGCCGCCGGTGGCGGTCTCGGCGGTGTTCTCGGCGCTGCTCACCAAGGTCGGCGTCTACGCCCTGATCCGGGTCTTCACCCTGATCTTCACCCACGACGTCGGCTACACCCACCAGGCGATGCTGATCGTCGCGGCGTTAACCATGGTGACCGGGGTGCTGGGCGCCGCGGCGCAGACGGAGATCCGCCGGATCCTGTCGTTCCACATCATCAGCCAGATCGGCTACATGATCCTGGGCCTGGCCCTGTTCACGCCGCTCGGGCTGATGGGCGCGGTCTTCTATCTCGTCCACCACATCATCGTTAAGGCGAACCTGTTCCTGGTCAGCGGCGTCGCCAACCGGCTCGGCGGCTCGTTCGACCTCAACGCCCTGGGCGGGCTCTACGCCGAGCGCGGCTGGCTCGCCATCCTGTTCCTCATCCCGGCGTTCTCGCTGGCCGGCTTCCCGCCGCTCTCGGGCTTCTGGGCCAAGCTCCTGCTCATCCAGGCGAGCCTCGAGATCGATGCCTACTGGGTCGCCGCGGTCGCGCTGGTCGTCGGCCTGCTCACCATCTACTCGATGACCAAGATCTGGAACCAGGCCTTCTGGCGGCCGCGGCCGGAGAACACGCCTATCCCGGTGGTCCCGGTTTCGCGCGGCGATCTGCTGCTGCTGACCGTACCCATCGCGGCAATGGCGGCGCTGACGCTCGTCATCGGCATCTGGGTCCAGCCGTTCCTGACGTTGGCGAGCGAGGCCGCGGCCGAACTGCTCAACCCGGCCGTCTATGTCGCCGCCGTGCTCGGGAGGGCGCCATGACCAGGGCGCTGCACAGGATCTGGGCCATCGCCGTTTTGTGCGGGCTGTTCGTCTACGAGCTCTTCATCTCCAGTTTCCGCGTCGCCTGGGACGTGGTGACGCCGCGCCACCGCGCCCGGCCCGGCATCCTCGCGGTGCCGCTCGAGGCATGCGAACCCGGCGAGATCGCCATCCTCGCCAACTTCATCTCGCTGACCCCCGGCTCGCTCAGCCTGGACGTCGCTGCCGATAGGAGCGCGCTGTTCGTCCACCTCATGTTCGTGAACAATGCCGAAGCCGAGCGTGACGCGATCAAGACACTCGAACGGCGGGTGCTTAAGGTATGGCGATGACCGCCGACGTCTTCGTTCCGGGGCTGGTCGGCTGGGCGGCGACTGCGGCGTTCTTCCTCCTGCTCGCCGCCATGGCGCTGGCGTTCGTGCGCATCGCCATCGGCCCGACCTTCGCCGATCGGGTGGTCGGCATCGACCTCTTGACCATCCTTCTCGTCGCCGTCTGCGCCGTCTATGCCATCAAGGTCGACGAGCCGGCGTTCCTCGACATCGCCATCTCGCTGGCCCTGGTGGCCTTCCTCGGAACCGTGGCGCTCGCCCGCTACGCCGGCCGGCGCAACCCCGAGGCGGGTGACGGCGCCGATCCCGCGAGTACGCGGGAGCGGGAGCCATGAGCGAAATCATTACCGCCGTCTGCCTGATCGGCGGCGGGCTGTTCGCCTTCATCGCCGGTCTCGGCCTCGCCCGCATGCCCGACGTCTTCATCCGCATGCATGCCGCTACCAAGGCCGGGACGCTCGGCGTCGGCCTGATCATGGCGGCGGTGGCGGTGAACTTCGACGACCTCGGCATTACGGTGCGGGCCTTCGCCGGCATCGCCTTTCTCATTATCACCGCCCCGGTTGCCGCGCATCTCATCGGCCGGGCGGCCTACCGCGAGGGCGTGCCGCTGTGGCGCGCCACCGCCATCGACGAATGGCGCGGGCATCCGCAGGCCCAGGCGCGACCGCATGCGTCCGGTGAGGAGCGATGAAACGGTTCAAGAACATCCTCGTGCTCTTGGGCGGGGTGAGCGAGAACGACCCTGCCCTGCTGCGCGCCACCGCCCTTGCCGCCAGCAGCCAGGCCCGCCTTACCCTTGCGCTCTGCCTCGAGGAGTTCGGCGAGGAGGCGCCCGCCGACGAGTTCCGCCGGGCCGTGGTCAATGGCCTGCGCGTTCGCCTGCTGGCTTTGGCCGACGGTCTGCGTCAGCGCGGCTTTCGCGCTCACGCCGAGATCCTGTTCGGCCGCACCTTCATCCAGGCCATCGTCCGCGTCCTGCGGGCACCAGCACGATCTCGTGGTCAAGACGGCGCGCAGCTATCCGGCGCCGGCCTCGGCGCTGTTCGGTAGCACCGATCTGCACCTGTTGCGCAAGTGCCCGTGCCCGGTGTGGATGATCCACCCACGCTCCGGCGCGCACCAGGGCGGCGTGCTCGCGGCGGTCGACCCCGATCCCGACGATGCCGACAGGCGCGCGTTGAACACGACGATCATGCAGCTCGCCACCTCGCTGTCGCTCTTGGAGGAGACGCCGCTGCACGTGCTCCACGCCTGGCACCTGCCGGCCAAGAACACGCTGCTGGACTCGCCATGGCTCAAGATCCCGCGGGCCGAAGTAGAGCGGCTGAGCGAGGAGACCCGGCGCGGCCGCGAGAGCCGGTTCGAGGACCTGATCGCGGCCTTCCGGCCGATCGCGCCCGGCATGCAGGTCCACTTCCGCGAGGGCCAGCCGGAGAGGGTGATCCCCGACGTCGCCGGCGAGACCGACGCCGAGGTCATCGTCATGGCCACCGTCGGGCGCACCGGCATCCCCGGCCTGATCATCGGCAACACCGCCGAGGCCGTCCTCAACCAGGTCGATTGCTCGGTGCTGGCGATCAAGCCGGCGAGCTTCGTCACGCCGGTAGCGGCCTAGCTCCCGCCGGCGCTATGCTCGCCCCGGGCCGGTGCATGCTGGGGAGCGGACGATGAAGCGGTTCAAGAACATCCTCGCCGTTGTCGATCCGGCGCGAGACCAGGACGAGGCGCTGGCGCGGGCGGCGGCGACTGGCGCGCGAGAACGACGCCCGCCTCGCCGCCATCGTCTGCCTCGACGAGTTGCTGCCGCGCGGCGAGGGCGACGTGATCCGCCAGGCGATCGTCGCCGGCATGACCGACCGGCTCGCCGCCATCGCCGCGCCCGTGCGCGAGCAGGGCATCGAGGTGGACATCCGCATCGTCTTCGGCGAACCGTTCATCGAGATCATCCGCCGGGTCCTGCGGGCTCAGCACGATCTGGTCGTGAAGGTCGGCCACCGCGCCGACTTCGACCGGCCGCTCGGCTTCGGCAGCACCGACCTGCACCTGCTGCGCAAGTGCCCCTGCCCGGTGTGGATGATCGCGGACGACGGCGACGAGGCCAGGCGCGGCGTGCTCGCCTGCGTCAACCCCGTCTCCGACGACGACAGGGACAACGAGGTGGCGGCGACGATCCTCGACCTCGCGACCGCGCTGGCGATCCGCGAAGGCGTGCCCTGCCACGCGGTTCACGCCTGGTCGGCGCCGCTGGAGCAGATCTGGGCGGAGTCGCCGTGGCTGCAGCTCGATCTCCGCGACCTCGACGAGCTCAGCATCCTCGCCGAGGAGCGTCACTCGTCCCGCTTCCACGAGCTGGTCGACCGGTACCGGCCGCAGGTGGCCGACTTCAGCGCCCATCTGCGCAAGGGCGATCCCGCCGCCGTGATCACCGAGATCGCCGAGGAGCTGAAGGTCGAGGTCATCGTCATGTCGACCATCGGCCGCTCCGGCATCGCCGGGCTGTTCATCGGCAACACCGCCGAAACCGTCCTCTCTCGGGTGCGCTGCTCGGTGCTCGCGATCAAGCCGAAGGGCTTCGTCAGCCCCGTCACCGCCGACTGACGGGCGGTTTCCGCCCCGGCTACTCCCGCAGCTCGGCGCGGTCGCGGTAGAGCGCCAGCGCGTCGGGGTTGGCGAGCGCCTCGACGTTCTTCACCGGCCGGCCGTGGATCACCTCACGGACGGCGAGTTCGGTGATCTTGCCGCTCTTGGTGCGCGGAATGTCGCCGACCTGGACGATCTTCGCCGGCACGTGCCGCGGGCTGCAGCCTTGGCGGATCGCCGCCATGATCCTCGCCGCTAGAGCTTCGTCGAGGCTCTGGCCGGGTCGCAGGACGACGAACAGGACAATGCGGACGTCGCCGCCCCAGTCCTGGCCGACGGCGATGGCCTCCCTGATCTCCTCCAGCCGCTCCACCTCGCGGTAGATTTCGGCGGTGCCGATACGCACGCCGCCCGGGTTCAGCGTCGCGTCCGAGCGGCCGTAGATGACGATGCCGCCGTGCTCGGTGAAGGCGGCGAAGTCGCCGTGATGCCAGACGCCGGGAAAGCGCCCGAAGTAGGCGGCGCGGAAGCGCGAGCCGTCTGGATCGTTCCAGAAGCCCACCGGCATCGACGGGAACGGCCGGGTGCAGACCAGCTCCCCCTTCTCCCCCCTCAGCGGCCGTCCGGCATCGTCGAAGACGTCCACGGCCATGCCGAGGCCCGGAGTCTGGATCTCGCCCCGCCACACCGGCGCGATCGGGTTGCCGAGGACGAAGCAGCTGATGATGTCGGTGCCGCCGGAGATGGAGGCGAGGTGCAGGTCCGCCTTCACGTCGCGGTAGACATAATCGAATGCCGCCGGCGCCAGCGGCGAGCCGGTCGAGGTCATGGTTCGGAGCGCGCGCAGGCGGTGCGAGCGGGCCGGGCGCAGGCCGGCTTTGGCAATGGCGTCGATGTACTTGGCCGAGGTGCCGAACAGGGTCATACCCTCCGCGTCGGCGAGGTCGAAGAGCGCGCCCGGAGCGGGGTGGAACGGCGAGCCGTCGTAGAGCAGCAGGCAGGCCCCCGACGCCAGCGCCGAGACCAGCCAGTTCCACATCATCCAGCCGCAGGTGGTGAAGTAGAACACCTTGTCGCCCGGCTTGATGTCGCAGTGGAGCCGATGCTCCTTGAGGTGCTGCAGCAGGGTGCCGCCGGCGCCGTGGACGATGCACTTGGGTACGCCCGTGGTCCCGGACGAATACAGGATGTAGAGCGGGTGGTCGAAGGGCAGCCGGGCGAAGGCGATCTCCCCCGCGGCATAGGGGGCCAGGAACGCGTCCCAGCCGACGCCGCCTGCGACCGGAACCGCCGGCGGCCGCTCGCGGTCGTAGCCGATCACCACCGTACGTTGGAGCGTCGGCAGGCGCGCCACGATCTCGGCAAGCTTGCCGAGGTTGTCGATCCACTTGCCGCCGTAGCGGTAGCCGTCGCCGGCGAACAGCACCTTCGGCCCGATCTGGCCGAACCGGTCGACGACGCCGGCGGTCCCGAAGTCCGGCGAGCACGAAGACCAGATGGCGCCGAGGCTGGTCGCGGCCAGCATGGCGATCACCGCCTCGGGCATGTTCGCCAGCCACGCGGCGACGCGGTCGCCGGGGCCGACGCCCGCTGCGCGCAGCGCCTGGGCGAGCCGCGAGACCTCGGCGTAGAGCGCGGCGCCGCTCAACCGGCGGCGGACTTGGTCCTCGCCGTAGAAGACGATTGCGTCCTCGGCGTCGCGCCGGCGCAGCAGGTTCTCGGCGAAGTTCAGCCGGACATTCGGGAACCAGCGCGCGCCCGGCATCTTCTCGCCATCCGCGAGCACTGTGCCGTCCCAGCGTTCGCCCACGACGTCGGTGAAGCGCCGCAGCTCGTCCCAAAAAATCGCGGGCTCCTCGATGGAGAAGCGGTAGAGGTCGGAGAAATCCTTGAAGCCGGCGCGACGCTCGCGCCGGCCACGCTCGCACCGAAGGAGATGCATGAGCCGGGTGAGGGTGGCCTCGCGGATGCGGGCGTCGCCTGGCCGCCACAGCGGTTCGGCCATGGCCTTGCTCCTTGTTCTTCCCGTCCCGGCGCGCCTCGGCCAGTATGCGGGGGCCTCGCAGCCGGCGCAATCGCGCCCGCCCCGTGGCGCCCCGTGGCAGCCCTCGTGGCAGCCGCGCCACAGGCCGCAGATCTGACGCCGCATGACGATACCCGCCGCCCGGATCCCTCGCCGCCCGCTTCGCCGACCTCCCGGCGTCCAGCCGGGGCGCCGTCTTCATGATCGCCTCGGCGGCGGGCTTCGCCGTGATGATGGCGATCGTCCGCTACCTCTCGCGCGAGATGCACCCCTTCGAGGTGGCGTTCTTCCGCAACCTGTTCGGCCTCGTCTTCATGGTGCCGTGGATGCTCCGCGTCGGCCGCGAGAGCCTGGCCACCGAGCGGATGGGGATGCATTTCCTCCGCTCGGCGGCCGGCCTGGCGGCGATGCTCACCTTCTTCACCGCGCTGAGCCTGCTGCCGCTGGCCGAGGTCACCGCGCTCACCTTCACCACGCCGATGTTCACGACCATCGGCGCGGCGGTGATCCTGCGCGAGACGGTGAAGGCCAGGCGATGGACGGCGACGCTGCTGGGCTTCGCCGGGGCGCTGATCATCCTGCGCCCGGGCGCCGAAACGCTCCGCCCCGAAGCACTGGTCGCGCTGGCCGCCGCGGCACTGATGGCGCTCGCGTTCCTGACGGTGAAGTCGCTGTCGCGGACTGAGAACCCGAACGCCATCGTGGTGATGATGGGGCTGTTGATGACGCCGATGTCGCTGCTGCCGGCGCTGTTCGTTTGGGAGACGCCTGGCCTTCCGCTCTGGCCGTGGCTGCTGGGCCTGGGCTTCTCTGCCACCATCGGCCAGGTGTTCCTGACCCGAGCCTTCGCCGCCGCCGATGCCTCAGCGGTGCTCCCGTTCGACTTCTCCAGGCTGGTCTTCGTCTCAATCCTGGGGTTCTTCTTCTTCGGCGAACGGCCGGACCTGTGGACCTGGGTGGGCGCCGGCGTCATCGTCGCCGCCGCCGCCTACATCGCCCACCGCGAGGCAGTCCTCGGCAAGCGGCTGGCCGCCGCGCCGCCGCACTGAGGGCGCCGTGCCGCCAATCCCAGCGAAGACGAAGCGGAGGCTGGCCTCTGCTCGCCTACCCCTGGCTCTGCAGGTAGGCGCGGGCGCGGGCGACGTGGGTTTCGGAGATGTACGGCGCCAGGCTCTGGACCACCGTCAGCAGCACGGTGGCGTCGTCGACGAAGCCGACGCCGGCCAGGATGTCCGGGATCAGATCGGACGGCAGGATGAAATAGGCCAGCGCCGCGAACAGGATGGTCTTCACCCGAAACGGCGTCGCCGGATCGGTGGCGGCGTAGTAGGCGGCAACGGCGCGGTCGGTGAACGGGACCTTGCCGAGCGTCCGGCGGATCTTGCCCCAGAACTTCTCGTGAACGACGTCCTCTTTGCCGACAAGAGGAACCAGCGCCCCGTAGACCTCGTTGCTCTGCATCCGCGGCGTCCCGTTCAACACGATCAAGATCAAACGCCAGTGACATGGTCAACACCGGCCGCCGGCGCAACCGGCGCACCTAGAGGTAGCATCGGCGCCGCCGCAGTTCGACCGCAGCACGGCCTTCGCCTTGACAAGGCTGGAGCGCGCGTCTAAACGACCCCCTCCGCTCAGGGGCCGAAACCGGGACATCTTCTTTCCTTTGCGCGTCACCCTGACGGCCCGCCTCTCGCGCGGCGCGTTCGCCGCTGCGCCGGGGGGCAGTTCACGAGACTAGTCTCTAGGACAACGAAAAGGTGGAGGGAAACATGGCACGCGTGGCACTGGTAACCGGCGGGACGCGAGGCATTGGCGCGGGGATCGCCAAAAAGCTTAAGGCGGACGGGTTCACGGTCGTTGTCGTCGACGTCGTCGACGAGCAGATCGAGTCCTTTAAGAAAGAGACCGGCATTCCCGGCTACAACGTCAACGTCGCCGACTATGCCTCCGTCGAGGCCGGCTTCAAGAAGATCGAGGAAGAGGTCGGGCCCATCGACATCCTCGTCAACAACGCAGGCATCACCCGCGATGCTCGCTTCGTCAAGATGACCCGCGAGAAGAACTGGGATCCGGTCATCGCCGTAAACCTCTCCGCCGCGTTCAACACCTGCCGCGTCGCCGCCCCGGGCATGGCCGAGCGCGGTTGGGGTCGGATTGTCAACATCAGCTCGATGAACGGCCAGCGCGGCCAGTTCGGGCAAACCAACTACTCCGCGTCGAAGGCGGGCATCATCGGCCTGTCGCGCTCGCTCGCGGTCGAGCTGGCCAAGGGCGGCACGACCGTGAACGTCATCTGCCCGGGCTTCATCCTCACCGAGATGACCGCGGCGATGCCGAAGGAGATCCTCGACGGCGAGGTGAAGAAGATCCCCTGCAACCGCATCGGCACCCCGGAAGACATCGCCAATGCCGTCTCGTTCCTCTGCAGCGACGGCGCCAACTGGATCACCGGCGAGACCCTGTCGGTCAACGGCGGCCAGCACATGCCGTAAAGCGGCCCCGGCGGCGCCACCTCGGCGCGACCATCACGAACGACCAGGGGCCACCGCGTGCGGTGGCCTCTTTCGCTTCCGGGCAACGCGAGAGGCAGCATGGACATCGCCGGGCAGACCGCCATCGTCACCGGCGCCGCGTCGGGACTTGGCGAAGCCACCGCCAGGCGCCTGGCCGCGGCCGGCGCGCGCGTCGCTCTCTTCGACCGCGACCTGGCGGCGGCGGCGCGCGTCGCCGCCGACATCGCCGGTATGGCCTTCGCCTGCGACGTCGCCGATGCCGCCTCCGCCGAAGCCGCCGTCGCGGCCGCTGCCGAGGCTCTGGGGCCCGCCCGCATCGCCGTGAACTGCGCCGGGGTGGCGCCGCCGGCGCGCATCGTCGGCCGCGACGGGCCGCTGGCGCTCGTCCGCCTTCGCCGACGTGGTCGCCGTCAACCTCGTCGGCACCTTCAACATCCTCCGCCTCGCCGCCGCCGCCATGCGCGACCTCGACGCTCTTGCCACCGGCGAGCGCGGCGTCATCGTCAACACCGCCTCCATCGCCGCCTTCGAGGGCCAGATCGGCCAGGCGGCGTATGCCGCGTCCAAGGGCGGCGTCGTCTCGCTCACCCTGCCGGCGGCGCGCGAACTCGCCCGCTACGGCATCCGGGTGCTGACCATCGCACCCGGCACCTTTGCCACGCCCATGCTCCGCGGCCTGCCGGAGGAGACCCGGCGCCAGCTCGGCGCCGCCGTGCCGTTCCCGCCGCGGCTCGGCGAGCCGGACGAGTTCGCAGCCCTCGTGGCGCACATGATCGGCAACGTCATGCTGAACGGCGCCGTCGTCCGCCTCGACGGCGCGCTGCGCATGCCGCCGAAGTAGCCCTGCTGCCGGTCAGAGGCTGGCGGCGGCGGCGGCCTTGTCGATGAAGGTCGCAAGCTTGATGTCGAGCGCGGTCACGCCGCCGGCGTCGTGGGTGGCGAGCGTCACGTCGACGCGGTTGTAGACGTTAAACCACTCCGGGTGATGGTCGAGCTTCTCCGCCCTCAGCGCCACCCGGGTCATGAAGCCGAACGCCTGGTTGAACGTCTTGAACCTGAATGACCGGGTGATGGCGTCCCGGCCTTCGACCTCCGCCCACTCGGGAAGATCCTTCAGCGCGGCGGCGCGCGCCTCCCCCTCAACCCCCCGCCAGCCTCTCGACCATGCCCGCAAGCTCCTTCCTTGGCGCATCCGTGATCCGACTATAAGCTAGCCGCATGCGACCGGCCTACTCTACGCCGCCCAGCCTGGACGACATCGAAGCCATGGCCCGCTGGGCGCTGGCGAGCGTTCCAGAGACCTTCCGCCAGTACGCCGCCAATCTCATCATCCGCGTCGAAGACTTCGTGGACGAAGAGACGGAGGAGGAGTTGGACCTAGATAGCCCGTTCGATCTCCTCGGCCTCTACCGCGGGGTCTCGCTCAACAACAAGAGCGTGACCGTGTCCTCCCAGGACGTGGACATGGTGTTCCTCTACCGCCGGCCGATCCTCGATTACTGGTGCGAGACCGGCGAGGACCTGGCGCACCTCGTCCGTCATGTGCTGATCCACGAGATCGGCCACCACTTCGGCTTCAGCGACGACGACATGGACGCCATCGAGGATGAAGCATGACCGATGATGTGGCCGCAGCACCCGCCGCCGTCCCAGCCGCCGCCGACGCGGCAAAGCTGCCGGTGCAGGCCTTGTTCACGCCGTGCGACGCGGGCGAGCTGGATTTCGCCACGACCGCCGAGATCGAGCCGCTTGACGAGGCGATCGGCCAGCAGCGCGCGGCCGAGGCGGTGCATTACGCCATGGGCATGCGCCACGCCGGCTACAACCTGTTCGCCTTCGGCCCCACGGGCACCGGCAAGTACGACTTCGTTCGCAGCTACGCCGAGCGCATCGCCGCCGGCTGGGCGGTGCCGTCGGAGTGGTGCTACGTCCACAACTTCGCCGAGCCGCACAAGCCGCGGGCGATCCGGCTGTCGCCGGGAAAGGCGCGGCCCTTCCACGACGACACCCAGCAGCTCATCGACGAGCTGCGCCATGCGATCCCGGCAGCGTTCGAAAGCGACGAGTACCGCAACCGCAAGAACGTCATCCAGGAGCAGTTCAAGGAGCGCCAGGAGGAGGGCTTCAACGCCCTGCAGGCGCGCGCCCGCGAGCGCGACGTGGCGCTCATCCGCACGCCTGTGGGGCTGGCGCTGGCGCCGATCAAGGACGGCGAGGTGCTGGGGCCGAAGGAGTTCGACCAGCTCTCGGCGGAAGAGAAGCGCCGGCGCGCGACCGAGTCCGAGGCGCTGCAGAAGGAGCTCGAAGCGTTCCTCCGCGAGATCCCCGGCTGGGAGAAGGAGCAGCGCGAGCAGATCAAGACCCTCAACCGCGAGACGACGATGTATGCCGTCGGTCACCTGATCGACGAGCTGAAGAAGCGGTGGGCGGAGTTTCCCGCCATCCTCGCCCACCTCGATTCGGTCCGCGACGACGTGATCGAGAACGCCGATGATTTCCTGCCGCAGGAGCAGACCGGGCCGCAGATGATGCTGGCGGCGGCCGAGCGCGGCCAGGCCGCGGGCGGCCCGTTCCGCCGCTACCGGGTGAACGTGCTGGTCGACCAGGCGCAGCGCGGCGAGGCGGGCGGCCCTGCGGAGGGCGCGCCGGTAATCTACGAGGACCACCCGACCCAGCCGAACCTGGTCGGGCGGATCGAGCACCTGGCCCAGTTCGGCACGCTGGTCACCGACTTCACCCTGATCAAGCCGGGCGCCCTGCACCGGGCCAACGGCGGCTGCCTGATCGTCGATGCGCGCAAGCTCTTGATGCACGCTTACGCCTACGAGACCTTCAAGCGGGCGCTGCGCTCGGGCTGCATCCGCATCGAGTCGACGGCGGAGTCCCTCGGCTGGACCGCGACCACGACGCTGGAGCCGGAGGCCGATCCCGCTCGACCTCAAGGTCGTGCTCCTCGGCGACGCGATGATCTACTACCTGCTCACGCTCTATGACCCAGAGTTCTCCGAGCTGTTCCGGGTCGCGGCCGACTTCGGCGGGCGGATGGATCGCGGCAACGGCAACACCGCCCGCTACGCCCGGCTCATCGGCGGCATCGTCAGGAACGCCGGGGTGCGGCCCTTCGACCGCTCCGCGGTGGCCAGGATCGTCGAGCAGAGTGCCCGGATCGCGGGCGACGCCGAGAAGCTCACGACCCACATGGACACCCTCGACGACCTGGTGCGCGAGACCGACTACTGGGCCGGCGATGCCGGCGCCGGGGTCGCAACCGCGGCGCATGTCGATGCCGCGATCGCGGCCAAGATCTTCCGCTCCGACAGCCTGCGCGAGCGCATCCAGGAGGAGATCCGCCGCGAGACCATCGTCATCGAGACGCAAGGGTCGCGCGTCGGCCAGGTCAACGGCCTCGCCGTCATCCAGCTCAACCATTTCGCCTTCGGCCGGCCGAGCCGGATCAGCGCCCGGGTGCGCCTCGGCAAAGGCGAGGTGGTGGACATTGAGCGCGAGGTGGCGTTGGGCGGGCCGCTGCACACCAAGGGCGTGCTGATCCTGTCGTCCTACCTCGGCACCCGCTATGCCAGCGAGCAGCCGCTGTCCTTGTCGGCGAGCCTGGTGTTCGAGCAGTCCTATGGCGGCGTCGACGGCGACAGCGCGTCGTCCGCCGAGCTCTACGCACTGATCTCGGCGCTTTGCGAGATCCCGATCCGCCAGTCGCTGGCGGTGACCGGCTCGGTCGACCAGGCCGGCCGGGTGCAGGCCATCGGCGGGGTCAACGAGAAGATCGAGGGCTTTTTCGACGTCTGCGCCGCGCGCGGGCTCACCGGCGAGCAGGGCGTGCTGATCCCGGCGGCCAACGTCAAGCACCTGATGCTGCGCAAGGACGTGGTCGAGGCCTGCGCCCAGGGCCGCTTCGCTGTCTATGGCGTCTCGACCATCGACCAGGGCATCGAGATCCTCACCGGCATTCCCGCCGGCGTCGCCGACGAGAGCGGCGCCTACCCCATCGGCTCGGTCAACCGCGCCGTCGCCCTCCGCCTTGCCCGCTTCGCCAGCGTCGCCCGCAGGCTCGCGGCCGAGGAGCGCCGCCGCCCGGGCGCGGCGAAGGAGAAGAAGGACGAGAAGGAGCGCGGCGAATGATCCCGCCTGGGACCGGCGCGCCGGGTCCGCGTTTCCGCCGCGTCGTCGTGGCCTTCGATGGTTCGGCTGACGAGGACCTGGCCGCGGTCGAGGCAGCGGCGGCCTTTGCCGCCAGGCTCCGGGCCGATCTTCTCGGCCTGTTCATCGAGGACATCGACCTCGCCAGGCTCGCCGAGCACCCTGGCATGACAACCATCTGTGCGCGCTCCGCCGCCGGCAGCCCGCGGCTCGGCGCCGAGCACCTGAAGACCGCGCTCAAGGCCCAGCTCGCCCGCACGCGGCAGGCCATGGAGCGGGCCGCCGAACGCCAGCGGATCAGCTCCACCTTCGAGGTGCGCCGCGGCCGGCTCATCGCCGAGATCCTGAGCACGGCGGCGCCTGCCGACCTCGTCATCATCGGCTGGCGCCGCGGGCCGGCCACCTCGGTCATGGCGCCGGGCACGCCGACGCCGGCGGTGCTGGCCGCCCTGTCGCAGGCGAACGTGCGCTTCGTCCTCGTCCCCAGGCGCGCGGCGCGGGCCGGTGGGCCGGTGCTCGCGGCTTTCGACGGCAGCGTCGCTGCCCGCGACGGCCTTGCCGCGGCAGCCGAGATGGGCGGCAGCGAGGCGGGCATCGAGGTCGTGCTGCTCGCCCGCCGCGTCGACGAGGTCGAGGCCCGACAGCGCGAGGCCGAAGCCGTCCTCGCCGAGGTCGGCATCGGCGGCGGCTCATTCCTTCATCTGCGCGACGGCGGCGCTGGCGACCTGCTCCGGATCGCCGAGGCGCGCCGCGCCGCCCTCATGGTTCTGCCGGTGGGGCTGCTCGATGGCGCGAGCGCGCGCCAGATTGTCGAGCGCGCTCCCTGCTCGCTGCTCTTGGTCCGCTGAATGGCGGCAGGACAGCAGACGCGAGAAGCGCATCTTCTACTTCGCCGACCCGATGTGCTCGTGGTGCTGGGGCTTCTCCCCGGTCATTGCCCGCATCGTCGCCGACTACGGCGAACACGCGCCCGTCCGGCTGGTCGCCGGCGGGCTGCGCGTCGGCACCACCGAGCCCATGGACGATCGGGCCAAGGCCGCCATCCGCGGCCACTGGGAGCACGTGCAAACCGTCACCGGCCAGCCGTTCGACTTCGCCTTCTTCGAGCGCCAAGGCTTCGTCTACGACACCGGCCCGGCCTGCCGGGCGGCGGTCGCCATGCGCAACCTCGCGCCCGAGCAAACCTTCGCCTACCTCGAGGCGCTGCAGCGGGGCTTCTACGCCGAGGGCCGGGACGTGACCGATCCGGCGGTGCTGGCGTCGCTGGCCGAACCCTTCTGCGACGGCGCGGAGGTGTTCGCCGCCGTCTATGCTGCGCCGGAGGTGGAGGAGGCGACGTTGGCCGACTTCCGCCTCACCCAGGCGCTCGGCATCGCCGGCTTTCCTGCGGTGGTGCTGAAGGACGAAGCCGGGCTCGTCCCGCTGACGGTCGGCTACCAGCCCTTCGCCGACCTCGCCCCGTCGCTGGAGGCATGGCTTCAGGCTTAAGCCGGCGCCGGCGCCGCGACGGCCGCGAACACCGGCAGCGCCCGGTCGACCATGGCGTCGGAGGCGGTGAGGCTGATGCGCAGGTACTCCGGCGCGTTCATCAGGCTGCCGGGCAGGACGAACACGTCCCGGTCGGCCAAGGCGTTCCACAAGGCCTCGGGGTCGCCCTCGGGCCAGCGGGCGAAGAGGTAGAACGTCCCCTCCGGCGGCACGACGACGAAGCCGCCGGCCGTGAGCGCTGCCGTCAGCAGGTCGCGCCGGCGGGTGAGCGCGGCGAGGTCGATGGCGAGGCGTTCGAGGTCGGGCAGCGCGTACTGCATGACCGCGTTGGGGAAGCACCAGCCGAGCGACATCTGCGCGGCGAACATGGCGTCCCGGAGCGCGCCTCGGTCGGCCGCCGGCATCAGCGGCGACAGCGCCAGGTAGCCCAGCCGCTGGCCGGGGGCGAGCAGCACCTTGCCGTAGCTGTAGGAGATCGAGGGTCCAGGGGTAGACCGCGGCGGGGCTGACGAAGCCGCGGCCGTCGAAGCGCAGCCGGCGGTACGGCTCGTCGGAGAGGAGGAAGATGCGCCGGCCGATGCGCGCCGAGGCGCGCTCGAGCAGGTCGGCCAGGGCCTCCAGCGCCTCGCGCGGGTAGATCCGGCCGCTGGGGTTGTGCGGGGTGTTGACGATCACCATCCGCGTCCGCGGGCCGATCGCGGCGTCGATGCCGGCGAGGTCGAGGTCGAAGCTCGGGCGCACGCAGGTCCACGGCGCGCGGCACGGCGTCGGCGGCGAGCAGCATCGGCTCGTAGCAGAACCACGCCGGCCCGGAGACGATCGCCTCGTCGCCGGCATCGAGCACCAGGCGGAAGGCGACCATGATCGCGGCGAAGGCGCCGGTGGTGAGCGCGATGTCGTCCGGCTCGAACGGCGAGGCCGAGCTCGCGCCGCGAGCCGCTCGGCGAGGAACGCTTGCGGCTCGGCTTCCGACGTCTTGTAGGCGAACCAGTCCTTGTCGTGGGGGATAGCTCGCTCTCGCAGCGCCTCGACCAGGCCCGGCAGCGGCATCTCCTGCGGGTTGCCGAAGGTGAAGTCCGAGATCGAGGGGTCGCCCCGCCGCTGCCCGTAGCGGGAGCTGAAGTAGAACGCCTTGACCGCTTCGAACGAGGCCTGGGCCCGGCGGATGCGCTCGGAGACGACCGTCATGGCTTTCCTCCTGCCGAGGCCGGGCCCGGAACCGGCCGCAAGAGCGCGGGCGCGACGTCGGACTGGACGCGCCAGCATAACGCATGCAACGTCCGGGCTGACAGACTTCGCGAACAATCCGCAGGCGCAAGAGGGACGGTGGAGATAGCGATGACGGGACAAGACGCTCGCACTACGGACGGACGGGGACGGCTCTACGACAGCATCATCGATACCGTCGGCGACACGCCGTGCATCCGGATCAACAGGCTCGCGCCGGAGCACGTGCGCCTGTACGTGAAGGCCGAGTTCTTCAATCCGGCGGCTTCGGTGAAGGATCGCCTCGCGGTCAGCATCATCGAGGAGGCCGAGCGCAGCGGCGCGCTGAAGCCCGGTCAGACGGTCATCGAGGCGACCAGCGGCAACACCGGGATCGGGTTGGCGATGGTCTGCGCCGCGAGGGGCTATCCGCTGGTCGTGACCATGGCCGAGAGCTTCTCGATCGAGCGGCGCAAGCTGATGCGCTTCCTCGGCGCCAAGGTGGTGCTGACGCCGCGCGAGCAGAAGGGCTACGGCATGTACCTGAAGGCGGTGGAGCTGGCCCAGGCCAATGGCTGGTTCCTGGCGCACCAGTTCGAAACGGACGCCAACGCCAGGATCCATGAGAACACGACGGCGCGCGAGATCATGGCCGACTTCGAAGGCGAGCGGCTCGACTACTACGTCACCGGCTACGGGACTGGCGGCACCGTCGCCGGCGTCGGCCGGGTGCTGCGCAAGCACCGCCCGGAGACGAAGATCATCCTGAGCGAGCCGGCGAACGCCCAGCTCATCGGCAGCGGCCACGTCCAGAAGCGCAACGCCGACGGCTCACCGGGCGAAAGCCATCCGGCGTTCGAGCCGCACCCGATCCAGGGATGGACGCCGGACTTCATCCCGCTGGTCCTGCAGGAGGCGATCGACAACCACTACTACGACGAGCTGATCCCGGTTGCCGGCGCGCGCGGCATCGAGTGGTCGAAGAAGCTCGCGACGCACGAGGGGATCTTCACCGGCATCTCCGGCGGCTCGACCTTCGCCGTGTCCATCGATCTCGCCGCGAAGGCGCAGCCCGGCTCCGTTATCTTGTGCATGCTGCCCGACACCGGCGAGCGCTACCTCACCTCGCCGCTGTTCGAGGGCGTCGAGGAGGTGATGACCGAGGAGGAGGTCGCGCTGTCGCTGTCGACGCCCGGCTTCCACATGCCGGCGCGCGCGGCCTGACCCGCGCGCAGCTCGAAGCGGACGTGTCTTTTCGGATGAGTGGGACGCGGTCGGCGCGAGAGGCGAAGCCGAAAAGCTGTAGGGCGGATCAAGGCGAAGCCGGATCCGCCGGATGGTCATCGAGTTCATTCGTCGGATTACGCCTTCAGCTAATCCGACCTACGCCGCTGCGCGGCTCGCGGTTCACCTGATCACGAACTGCAGGGCTCAGGCCGCGGCGCCGGCCTTCCGCCGCTCGTGGCTCGCCTGCTCGTAGACGTCGATCAGCATGGCGTAGTTGCGCTCGGCCGTGTAGCGCGCCAGGTAGACCGGCGCGCGCGTTCCGGCCCATCTCCCCGATCTCTTCCGGATGGTCGTAGGCCCAGCGGACCTTGGCGGCGAGATCGGCGGCATCGCCCGGGTTGACGTGCAGCCCGGTGACCCCGTCCTCGACCACCTCGGCCATGGAGCCGAGCCGCGAGACGAGCACCGGCCGGCCCATGGAGAAGGCCTCGACCAGCGTCATCGGGAAGCCCTCGTACCATTCCGACGGCATCACCATGAAGCGGCAGCGCCCCATCTCGGCCGCCACCTCGGCGCCCGACTTCCAGCCGAGCGCCTTGACGTAAGGCGAGGCCGAGGCCTCGACCAGCGGGCGGAGCGGCCCGTCGCCGGCCACCGCGAGCGGCACCTCCAGGCGCTCCCACGCGCGCATCATCGTGGCGATGCCCTTCTCCGGCGCCAGCCGGCCGACGAAGAGGACGTTCTCCCCCGCCCCTGCCGGTGTGGCCGGCTCTCCCGGATCGGCGACGAAGTTGGGCTTGGCCACCACCTTTTCTGGCGGAAAACCGGCGGCGAGGAAGCGCGAGCGGGCGAACTCGGTGAGCGCGATGAAGCGGTCCACCCGCCGCTGCCACGTGCCGTCCGCTCCGGTGCCTGGCGATCATGTGCGCGAGCGGCAGCGAGGCGACGGGGTTGCGGTAGCAGCCGTAGCGGACGCCCTGGTACGGGCTGCCGGTGACGCAGAGCTCACACGGATGATCGTCGCGGAGCAGCATCGCGTTGGCGCAGAGGGTGCGATAGTTGTGCAGGGTCTGGACCACCGGCACGCCCCGCTCGTTGCAGACACCGTAGATCGAGGGGCTCAGCAGCGGAAAGAAGTTGTGGACGTGGACCACGTCCGGCCGGGTCTCGGCGAGGCGCTCGCGCATCCACCTGGCCCCGAACGGCGACGACGCGGTGAACAGCGCCGTCCTGAGCTGCCCGACCGCGCCGTGGATGCTCTTGTTGGACACGGTCGCGAGCGTGACCTCGTGGCCGTGGCTCTTCAAGAGCTCCGCCTCGTTGGCGAGGACGACGTCCTCGCCGCCCTTGTTCACGTATTCGTTATGGACGAGCAGGATCCGCACGGGGCCCCTCACAGTGGTTGGTCGTTGCTCTTCATTCGGCCGGCTGCAGGCTCGCCTGGCGCCGCCACACCCAGAACAGGCAGCCCCACTGGCCCGCCGTGTACAGGATCTCCGTCAAAACGAGGCCCATGGCCGCGCCATGGATGCCATGCAGCGCCACCAGCGGCACGCCGACGAGGATTGTTCCGGTGACCGCGACGGCTTGGCTGAGGAAGCGCAGGTTGGCGCGGCGCAATGCCGAGAGCACCACGCCGGCCGGCATCGGCGCCGCCATGAACAGCGGCATGAGCGCCATGATCTTGATGATCGGGACGGCGCCCTCGATGTGGTCGCCGAACAGGGCGCGGAGCGCGTAGGCGCCGCCGAAGTAGACCGCGGCGCCGTAGACCACGGCGAGGCCGACCAGCGGGACCGACAGGCGCAGCGCGTAGATGCGTTGCGCCGCCGGCGACATGCGGTCGATGTTGCGCGACGCCATCGGAATGAGCATCAGGCTCAAGCCGATGGCGACCTGGAAGAACGGCGCGATCAGGGTTTCGGCGGCCTTCAGCAGCCCAGCCGCTTCCGCTGAGACCAGCGCGCCGACGAAGAAGAAGTAGCCCTGGTACGTGGCAATGCCGAGCGGGACCGTCAGCAGGATCCACTTCCCGTAAGACCAGTGCTCGCGGCCGTACCGCCTGATGTCGCGGCGGTTGGGCATGGTGAGGCGGTGCCAGAACCGGCCGCCCTGGACCACGCAAACGACGACGCTGCAGATGCAGAGCAGGACGTAGACATCGACGACCGTCCAGGCGCCGAACAACCACATGGCGGCGAACCCGGCCATCACTAGCAGCAGGAACGCCAGGGACTGGATCATCGCCAGGTACTGGCGGAACTCGATGTAGAACTGCCGGCGCAGGAAGAACTGGAAGCAGCTCAGGAACGAGAAGACGGCGCTGGCCCACAGGGCATAGAGCACCGGCGCCTCGATCCTGCCCAGCGCCCAGACCGCCGCCGAGACGCCGATCATCACCAGCATCAGGCCACCCACCCAGACGGTCTCCAGCCCGACCAGGAAGCTGAAGTAGCCGTCCTGCTCCTCGCTCGTGCGCCGCGGGCCGTAAACCGACATCGGCTCCAGGAGCAGGCTACTCTGCAGCGCCCGGATCAGGGAGACGAAGACGTTGGTGATGGCGTAGATGCCGAGCGGCTCGGCGCCCATGTGCCGGCCGATGAACACGCTGGCGAGAAAGCTGATCGCCGCCGTGGCGCCCTGGTCGGCGATGCTGGCGGCGCCGCGGGCCCCCAGGTTGGCCAGCCGGCGCAGATCGAGGGGCTTCAAGGTCGTCGTGCCATCCGCTCCGGAGTAATCCGGCTCAGGTTGACGGGCTGCAACAAGCGGCGGTATCGCTAGCCGCCAAGCGGCGTGGCGATCCCGTCACCCGCCCGCTTCGCGGGCCTCCTCTCCCCAAGGGCGAGGGTCGGGCTGAGGGCACTTGCCGGCGCGGGTTAAGCAACGGCAGGTCTGCCGGAGAGGTGGCGTCCCCTAGGGGATTCGAACCCCTGTTGCCGCCGTGAGAGGGCGGTGTCCTAGGCCTCTAGACGAAGGGGACCTGCAAGAGCCCTACGTTTACAGCGCTGCCCGCGCCCGATCAAGCCTCGCCGCCGCCATGCGCCCACTGTCGCCCGCCATGCGTCCGCCACGGAGCGGTCGCCGGCCCGCGGCGGCGGCTCCGTTGAGCGGGAATCCGCGCTCGCAACCGCCGCCCGGCGTCCCACATTGATGACACTGCGGCAGAGGCCACGCGAAATCACGCAGGGACACATGACGGCATGTTCGGCCTGAGGCCGGCTCCCGAGCTTTGCCGGCCGGGACTGCAGTGGTTCAACGTCGATCGACCCCTTACCATGGCCGACCTGCGCGGCCGGCTGGTCGTCCTCGACTTCTGGACGGCCTGTTGCGTCAACTGCCTCAACGTCCAGGAGACCCTGCGGCGGGTTTCGGCCGCGTTCGCGGACCCCGCGGTCCTCGTCATCGGCGTGCACTCGCCGAAGTTCCCGCACGAGCGCGAGCCGACGGCGCTGGCGCACACGCTGGCGCGATACGACATCCGCCACCCGGTCGTCCACGACCCGGACATGCTGCTGTGGGGCGCCTACGGCGTGCGCGGCTGGCCGACCCTCGTGTTCGTTGGCCCGGACGGGAAGGTGCTGGGCGACCTGCCGGGCGAGCCGGACGCGGAGAAGCTGCGGTCCGGGATCGGCCGGATGGTTCAGGGCTGGCGCTGCAGCGCCGGGAGCGAGCCGTTGCCGCTGCCGATCACCCGGCGGCCAGCCGCGGGCAACGGAAGCGGCGGTTCGCGGCTACGCTATCCCACCAAGATCAAGCCGCTGGTGGGGCAGGCGGGGGAGCGGCAGTGGGTGTGCGCCGACAGCGGCCACCACCAGGTCGCGGTCCTGGACGACCATGGCCATGAGCTTCGCCGCTTCGGCTGCGGCAAGCCCGGCTTCATCGACCTCGGCGCGGGCGACAGCGCTTTCAACAGCCCGCAGGGCCTCATCGCCAACGGCCGCTCCGTATTCGTCGCCGACACCGGCAACCATGCCATCCGCCGCATCGACCTCACCACCGGCAGGGTCGGCACCTTGGCCGGCACCGGGACGCGCGGAGGCGTTTTGCGCCGTTCCGGCCCCGGCCATGAGGCGGCGCTGGCCTCGGTCTGGGACCTCGCTGTGCACGGCCGGAGCCTGTTCTTCGCCAACGCCGGCACCCATCAGTTGGGTGTGCTCGACCTGGACGACGGCACGGTCCGGCCTTGTGCCGGGACCGGTCAGGAAGACCTGATCGACGGCGCTGCGGGCTCTGCCTGCCTTGCCCAGCCGTCGTCGCTGGCCTTCGATGCGGAGGGCAGCGCCTTGTACTTCCTCGATAGCGAGGCGTCGGCGTTGCGGCGCCTCGACCTCCACGCCGGCGGCCGGGTCAGCACTTTGGTCGGCGCCGGCCTGTTTGAGTTCGGCGACGCCAACGGGCCGCTCGCCGCGGCCCGCTTCCAGCACTGCCTCGGCCTCGACTGGTGGGACGGCCGGCTCGTCGTCGCCGACAGCTACAACGGTCTGCTGCGCGTCGTCGATCCCGAGCGCGACGATGTCAGCGACCTCGGCGAGCGCTCGTTCGCCTGGGCCGACGGGGCAACCGAGGAAGCGCTCGCCTGCAGCGAGCCGTCGGGTGTCGCGGTCGCCGGGCCGGACCGGCTGCTCGTCTGCGACACCAACAACCACCGCCTGGTCGAACTCTCCGTCAGCGCCCGCACCGCCCGCACCTGGGCATAGGGGGGCTGCGTCGCTAACGCGTGGGCGGGCCGCACTGCCCTCACCCTTCCGCTTCGCGGGTCCCTCCCTCTCCCACGGCTTCGCCGCGGGCGAGGGCAAGCTGGCGATGCTACCGCTCGTCTCCCTCTCCCGCGCGCGGGACGCGCAAGCGGGAGAGGGGGTGGTGAGGGCGCTATTGCGGATGGCGCTTGCATGGCCCGAGCGTCCGCCTCACCCCGTGGTGAGGCTTGTCGGCGTTGCCCGCGAGCGCGTACCTTTCTCAGAACACGCCTCGCCGGCCCCGCCGTTATGGCGGCGCTGAAGCGGGCGGAGGGAGGCTGGACATGGGCAATCACTTCAAGGCCGGCGCGGCGGCCCTGGCCGTCGCTGCGTTGAGCGGCGCGCTGTTCGCCGCGGGTGCTGCCAATGCGCGGGACCTGAGCGTCGTCTCATGGGGCGGCACCTATCAGGACGCGCAGCGCAAGGTCTACTTCGAGCCCTTCAAGTCCGAAACCCGCATCCCGCTCATCGAGGACTCCTGGGACGGCGGCATCGGCGCGCTGCGCGCCAAGGTCGAGGGCGGGGCGGTGCCGTGGGACGTGGTCCAGGTCGAGGCCGAGGAGCTCAGCATCGGTTGCGACGAGGGGCTGCTGATGCCGATCGACTGGACGAAGCTTGGCGGCCGCGACGCCTTCCTGCCGTCGGCGGTCAGCGACTGCGGCGTCGGCGCGATCATCTGGTCGACCGCGCTTGCCTATGACGCCAGCAAGTTCCCTGCCGGCGGGCCGACGTCATGGGCGGATTTCTGGGACGTCGAGACGTTCCCGGGCAAACGGGCGATGCGCAAGGGGCCGAAGTACACCCTCGAATTCGCGCTGATGGCCGACGGCGTCGCGCCCAAGGACGTCTATTCCGTGCTGGCGACCAAGGAGGGCGTCGACCGGGCGTTCGCCAAGCTCGACCAGATCAAGCCGCACCTGATCTGGTGGGAGGCCGGGGCGCAGCCGCCGCAGCTGCTCGCCTCGGGCGAGGTGGTCATGACCTCGGTCTACAACGGCAGGCTCGATGCGCCGCGGCGCGAGGGCAAGGACTTCCGCATCGTCTGGCCGGGGAGCATCTACGCCACCAACTCTTGGGTCGTGCTAACGGGCAGCCCCAACGCCGAGCAGGGGATGAAGCTGATCGCCTTCATGAGCGAGCCTGAGAGGCAGGCGAAGCTGCCGGAGTTCATCTCCTATGGCGTGACCAACAAGGCCGCCATGCAGAGCATTCCGCCCGCCCTGCTCGCCAATCTGCCCAGCGCGCCGCAGAACCTGGAGGTGGCGGTGGCCCTGGACGTCCGCTTCTGGACCGACCGCGTCGACGAGCTGAACAAGCGCTTCACCGCCTGGGCGGCGCAATAAGCGCGACCGGCGGTGCGGGCGGGTCCGATTGGCCAACCCCGCCGCACCGGCGCTGAAGGCGCGGCTGCGCCGGGCCGAGCGCGGGCGCACGCTTCGCGCCCTCGGCCTGGTCGCGCCGCTCGCCATTTTCCTGCTCTTCACCTTCTTCGTCCCCATCGGCCAGATGCTGTTCCGGGCCGTCCACGACCCCATCCTGTCCCAGGCGCTGCCGGACAGCGCCGCGGCGCTTAAGGCCTGGGACGGCATCGGCGCGCCGCCGGAGCCAGCGTTCCAGGCCCTGGTTCGCGAGTTGCCGGAGGCCTTCGGCAAACGCCGGCTCGCGGCCGTTGCGCAGCGACTGAACCACGAGATCTCCGGCTTCCGCAGCCTGCTGCTGTCGACCGGCAGGACGCTGGCGGCCGCACCGCCGCCGGTCGACCCGCGGGCCGCGCTCACGGCCATCGATGCTCGCTGGCAGGATCCGACGCACTGGGCGGCTCTGCGCCGGGCGGCCTTCACCATCACCGACTTCTACCTGCTCTCGGCGCTGGATCTCCGCCGCAACGAGCACGGCTGGGTCACGAGCGTGCCGGCGGAGGAGGCCGTGTTCGTCGCCATCCTCGCCCGCACGCTGAAGATCGCGGGCACGGTCACCCTGATCTGTCTGGCGCTGGGCTATCCGCTGGCCTACGTCGTCGCCACGGCGCCTGCGCGCACCGGCAACCTGCTGATGATCCTGATCCTGCTGCCGTTCTGGACCTCGCTTCTGGTCCGCACCAGCGCCTGGGTGGTCCTGCTGCAGAACGAGGGGATCGTCAACGGCCTGCTGCTCGCCTCAGGCGTCGTCGATCAGCCGGTGCAGATGATCTTCAACCGGTTCGGCGTCTACGTGGCCATGACCCACGTGCTGTTGCCGTTCATGATCCTGCCGCTCGTGAGCGTGATGAAGACGATCGATCCTCAGACGATGCGCGCCGCCACCTCCCTCGGCGCCCCGCCTTCGACCGCGTTCCTCCGCGTCTACCTGCCGCAGAGCCTGCCCGGCATCGGCGCAGGCGGACTGCTCGTCTTCATCCTGGCTATCGGCTACTACATCACGCCGGCCCTGGTTGGCGGCGCCGACGACCAGATGGTCAGCTACTTCATCGCCTTCTACACCAACCGCACGATCAACTGGGGCCTTGCCGCTGCCCTGGCGACACTGCTGCTTGCCGCCACCGCCGTGCTCTATACCGTCTACGCCCGGGTCGCCGGCACCGCCGGCGTGCGGCTCGGCTGATGCGCCGGCGCTGGCCCCGCCTGCTGTTGCTAGCGTATGCGGCGCTGGTCATCGGCTTCCTGGTGGCGCCGATCCTGGCGATCGTGCCGCTGTCGTTCAACGCCGGCTCCTTCCTCACGTACCCGCTGGATGGGCTGTCGCTCCGCTGGTACGAGGAGGTGCTCACCACCGAGCGGTGGCTCAGGGCATTGCGCAACAGCCTGATCATTGCGGTACCGGCGACGGCGCTGGCCCTGGTCCTCGGCACGCTGGCCGCCGTCGGCCTGGCTCAGGCGCGGGTCCGCGGGCAAGGCGGTGATCACCGGGCTCTTGATCTCGCCGATGATCGTGCCGGTGATCATCACCGCGGTCGGGATGTACTTCTTTTTCGCCCCGCTTGGACTGGTGAACAGCTTTCCCGGCCTGATCCTGGCGCACGCGGCGCTCGGCGCGCCCTTCGTCTTCGTCACCGTCTCAGCGACGCTCGCGACCTTCGACACCAGCCTGGTGCGCGCGGCTTCAAGCCTGGGCGCGCCGCCGCTGGTCGTCTTCTTCCGCGTGGTCATGCCGCTGATCGCGCCGGGGCTCATCGCCGGCGGCCTGTTCGCCTTCGCCACCTCCTTCGACGAGGTGATCGTCGTGCTGTTCATCGGCGGTCCGGGCGAGCGGACGCTGCCGCGGGAGATCTTCGACGGCATCCGCGAGCATGTCACCCCGGCGATCACCGCGGTCGCGACGATCCTGATCGTCCTGGCCACGGCGCTGCTGGCGGCGATGGAGGCGCTCCGCCGGCGCGACGAGCGCCTGGCCATCCGCCGCGACAGGCGACGAGCGGCGCCCGCCGGGTAGAGCGGGTTAGGGGCCGCCTACAGCCGTGACAACTGCAGGTCGGCGTCCGGCCCCAGCCACTTCTCCTGGAGCTGCCGGTCGGCCTCGCGCGCCGTCTGCTCGTCGCCCCGGCGGTTGGCCGCCTCGCGCAGGCCATAGAGGGCCCATGCGTTGCCGGGGTAGCGATCGAGCGCCTTCCTGAACGCCGCTTCCGCCTCCTCCGCTCGGCCCGCCTGGAGCAGGGCCGCGCCCAGCGACTGGCCGACGGGATAGTACCAGAAGGGCGGCTCCAGGTAGGGCAGGCCATCCTCGATGGTGGCGGCTTCCTTAAACGCGCCAATCGCGGCCTCCTGGTCGCCTTGAGCCTGGGCGATCCGCCCCTCGACGATCAGCCGGGCAAGGCGCAGCAGGTCGGGCGCCGGAACGCCGCCCTCGATCAGCGGCTGGAAGTCCGTCTTCGCGGCAATGTCGTCGATGGCAGCCGCCTCGGCTTGCGCCGATTTCGCCTCGCCCTGGCGAGCGTGGGCAACACCGCGCGCGTAGTGCCACATCGCCCGGACGTAGGGGAACCGGTCGCCCGGGTCGGCCACCGCCAGCGTCTCCGCCGACCGGCTGAACTGGGCGTGGGCGAAATAGGGGGCGGCCTTGATGAGCTGCACCCAGGAGATTTGCGCCGCGACGTCGTCGGACAGAACGCCCGGCAGCTTCTGGGCGGCGGCCAATGCCGTCGCGCCATCGCCCGCCATCCGCGCCGACTCCAGCAGGAAGTGGACGTTATGCGGATAGTAGCTGAAGGGATAGAGGCTGTTCGGCGCAACGCGGGCGATATAGGCCTCGTCGGCGGCGACAGCCTCCTTGTTGACGTCGATCGAGTCGGCGAAGCGGCCGACGCGGAAATAGATGTGCGCCGGCATGTGGACCATGTGCCCGGCGCCAGGCATCAGCGCCGCCAGCCGGTCGGCGTAGGGCTCCGCGCGCTCCGGCGCCGTTGAGGCCTCGACCGCGTGGATGTAGAGGTGGATCGCGTACGGATGCCGCGGGTCGACGGCCAGCGCCTTCTCCAGCGTCGTAACGAGCTCCGCCGCCTGCGGCTTGAGGGTCCGGCCGTCCTTCTCCCAGTAGTCCCACGGCGACAGGTTCATCAGCGCATCGGCGTAGAGCGACAGGATGTCCGGATCATCCGGAAAGCGCGCCGCGACCTCGGCCATGGCGCTGGCGTAATGCCGGTTCAGCGCCGCCCGGTCGGCATCCGCATCGGCGGAATAACGCCGCGCCAGCGACTCGATCAGAGCCTGCTCCCGCTCGCTGGCCTTCTCCCGGCGCACCAGAGCCTTGTCGATGGCGGCCATAGCCGGTGCGATCGCCTCCGCATCCATCGGCGCGTTGATGTTGGGTCCGAGCGCATAGGCCTCGCCCCAGTAGCAGAGCGCGCATCCGGGATCGATGCGCTGCGCCGCCCGGAACGCCCGCAGCGCCTCCGGGTGGTTGAAGCCATAGGTCAGGCGAAGGCCCTGGTCGAAGTATCGCTGCGCCTGCGGCGAGGCGGCCGAGACCCGGTAGGTATGGCCACCCAGGTCGTCGAACAGCGGCGCCTCGGTGGTAGTGGCGGTAGGCCCGGCCCGGGCGAGCAGCACCCGAGCAACCTCGACCCGTCTCTGGAAGCTCGTGTCGTGGTGGTGTCCCGGCATCGCGCAGACGGCGGCGAGCAGGTTGGCTGGGATCACGCTCGACGGTGCCTCCGCTTCGGGGCTTGCCGCCGCAGCGCCGTGATAGGCGCCTTCGGGGCCGTGGGCAAGGGCATGGGCGGCGCCGAACAGACCTGCGGTGAGCACGCCCAGGCACAGGTAGCGCTGGATCATGTGCGTTTTCCTCCCTAAGTACACCGCAATTACCTGGCGGTGCTACGGAGCGCCCACCTTGTACTGATAGGGCAAGAAGAGAAGGCGGCGCTCACTTGCGAATAGTATGCAATGGCAAGCGGCGGAGTTCACTACATAAAATGCAGCCGGGGCGGCTGCTGGCTCGGTGGCGCCTCAGGCTTCGTCCAGCGCCCGGCAGTCCTCGGCGGCGAAGCCGATGGTGATGCGCTCGCCGGCGCGAAGGCGGGGCGGCCCGCTGCCGTGAGCGATCTTGAGGACGAAGCCGTCCTGGCCGCAGGTTGCAAGCCTGAGCCGAGTGTGGTCGCCGAGATAGACGAGCTCCAGGACCTCGGCCTCGAACCGGTTGGCGCATGCCGCCGCGGCCTCGCCGACCCGCACCCGCTCCGGGCGCAGGCTCACGCTGGTGGCGGCGCCGGAGGCGGCGCCCTTGCCGATGGCCAGGGCCTCGATGCGCCAGCCGTCGGCGACCTCGACGACGCAGGTCGCGCCGTCGGCCGACAGCACGCGCCCGGGCAGGCGGTTGTTCTCGCCGATGAAGTGGGCAACGAACGCGTTCAGCGGCGCCTCATACACCCGCTCCGGCGTATCGAGCTGCTCGATCACGCCTTGGCTCATTACCGCGACGCGGTCGGACATGGTCAATGCTTCGGTCTGGTCGTGGGTGACGTAGACAAATGTCACGCCGAGCTTCTCGTGGATGTGCTTGATCTCGAGCTGCATGTGCTCGCGAAGCTGCTTGTCGAGCGCGCCGAGTGGCTCGTCCATCAGCACCAGCTTCGGCTCGAAGACCAGCGCCCGGGCGAGGGCCACGCGCTGCTGCTGGCCGCCGGAGAGCTGGTTCGGCCGGCGGGCGCCCAAGCCGTCGAGCCGGACGATGGAGAGCGCCCGCTCCACCCGCTCGCGGATCTCGGCGCGCCGGCGCTTGCGCACCTCCAGCGGGAAGGCGAGGTTCTCCGCCACCGTCATGTGCGGGAACAGGGCATAGCTCTGAAAGACGATGCCGATGTCGCGCTTGTGCGGCGGCAGGTTGCCGACGGGGCGGCCGTCGATCACAATCTCGCCCTGGGTCGGCGTCTCGAAGCCGGCGAGCATCATCAAGATGGTGGTCTTGCCCGAGCCAGACGGCCCGAGCAAGGTTAGGAACTCGCCCCGGCGGATGTCGAGGTCGACGCCCTTGACCACCAGCGAGGCGCCGTCGAAGGTCTTCTCGATCCCGCGCAGGCGGACGATGACCGCATCGGCGGCCGGCTCGGCGGAGCCGCCGGGGCAATCGCGCTGCGCGTTCCCGCGCACTGTCCCTGCATCCATTCTTCTTGGCCCCGCCGGATAGGCGATCCCAATCCCCGCCTGATCCTATATGGTAATGCAAGGCAAGGCCGCGCGGCCCTGCCGGCAACGCCGCGGGATCAGGCTAAGCTATGATGGCATGAGCCCGACAGGCCGGCGATAGTGTGCCGCAGCGGCTTGCTACGACTGGAGCTTGATGAATGAGCCCTGAGGCCGAGGCGAAACCTTCGCCCAACTCCGCGGCGGCGCGCGACATCGCCTACTGCATCCACCCTTACACCAATCTCAAGCGTCACCGCGAGACCGGCCCGCTGGTCATCACCCGCGGCGAGGGCGTACGCGTCTATGACGACGCCGGAAATGCCTACATCGAGGGCATGGCGGGGCTTTGGTGCACCGCGCTCGGCTTCAGCGAACCGAGGCTGGCGGACGCCGCCAGCGCGGCCATGCGGCGGCTGCCGTTCTATCACTCCTTCGGCGGCAAGGCGCCGGCGCCGACCATCGACCTGTCGGAGAAGCTGATCGCGATGGCGCCGGTGCCGATGTCAAAGGTGCTGTTCGCCAACTCCGGATCCGAGGCCAACGACACCGCCGTCAAGCTCGTCTGGTACTATAACAACGCCATCGGTCGGCCGGAGAAGAAGAAGATCATCTCCCGGCACAAGGGCTACCACGGTGTCACCGTCGCTGCTGCCAGCCTCACCGGCCTGCCGGCCAACCACCGCGACTTCGACCTGCCGATCGCCCGCATCCTACATGCCGACTGCCCGCACCACTACCGGGTGGCCGCCGCCGGTGAGAGCGAGGAGCAGTTCGCAACCCGGCTCGCCGACCGGCTCGAGCGGCTGATCCAGGCGGAAGGCCCGCACACCGTCGCGGCGATGATCGCCGAGCCGGTCATGGGCGCGGGCGGGGTGATCGTGCCCCCCGCGAGCTACTTCGAGAAGGTCCAGGCGGTGCTCGCCCGCTACGACGTGCTGCTGATCGCCGACGAGGTGATCTGCGGCTTCGGCCGGACCGGGCAGATGTGGGGCTCGCAGACCTTCCAGATCACCCCGGACATCATCACCTGCGCCAAGGCGCTGTCCTCGGGCTACATCCCGATCTCGGCGACGCTGGTGTCCGAGCCGATCTACCAGGCGATGGTGGCCGAAAGCGACAAGATCGGCATCTTCGGCCACGGCTTCACCTACTCCGGCCATCCCGTCGCGGCGGCGGTGGCGCTGGAGGCGCTCGCCATCTACGAGGAGCGCAACATCGTCGAGCACGTCCGCTCGGTCGGGCCGGTCTTGCAGGAGGGCTTGCGTGCGTTATGCCGATCACCCGCTGATCGGCGAGGTGCGCGGCATCGGCCTGGTCGCGGCGGTGGAGCTGGTCCGCGACAAGGCGACGAAGCTGTCCTTCGACGCCGCCCATGCCGTCGCCCCCTATCTGGCCAAGCGGGCTGAGGCCAACGGCCTGATCCTGCGGGCGTTGCCGAACGACGTCATTGCCTTCTCGCCGCCGCTGATCATCGAGGCGGCCGACATCGAAGATATGCTCGCCCGCTTCGGCCGGGCGTTGGAGGAGACCTTCGCCTGGGCGCGGCGGGAGCGCCTGGCGGCGTAAGGTGCGGCCCGGACCAACGGGGTACAACCGATACCGGGCCGGTTTGGGAGTTAAAACGCGGGAGCAACGCAGGATGAACTACGAAGCGTTCTTTTCGGAGCAAATCGACCGGCTGCGGCGCGAGGGCCGGTATCGGATCTTCGCCGAGCTTGAGCGTCAGGCCGGCAACTTCCCTAGGGCGCGCTGTCACCTCGACGGCGAGGTCCGCGACATCACCGTCTGGTGTTCCAACGACTACCTCGGCATGGGCCAGCACCCCGCGGTCCTGGCGGCGATGCACGATGCCGTCGACAGCTATGGCGCCGGCGCCGGCGGCACCCGCAACATCTCCGGAACTAACCACACCCACGTCGTGCTCGAGCGCGAGCTTGCCGAGTGGCACGCAACGGAGGCGGCGTTGCTGTTCGGCTCCGGCTGGATCGCCAACATGACCGCGCTCAGCACCATCTGCCGCAGCCTTCCCGACTGCGTTGTGATCTCCGATTCCATGAACCACAACTCGATGATCGAGGGCATTGTCCACTCCAAGGCGGAGAAGCGGATCTTTCGCCATAACGACGTCGCCCACCTCGAAAGCCTGCTCGCCAACTGCGCTCCCGACCGGCCGAAGCTTGTGGCTTTCGAGTCCGTCTACTCCATGGACGGTGATATCGCCCCCATCGGCGAGATCTGCGACGTCGCCGACCGCTACGGCGCCATGACCTTCCTCGACGAGGTCCACGCCGTCGGCATGTACGGGCCCCGCGGCGCCGGCGTCGCCGAGCGCGACGGCGTGATGTCCAGGCTCACCGTCATTCAGGGCACGTTGGCCAAGGCGATGGGCACGGTCGGCGGCTATATCGCCGGCTCGGCGGCGCTCTGCGACTTCGTCCGCAGCTATGGCGCCGGCTTCATCTTCTCCACCGCCATGCCGCCCGCCATCGCCGCGGGCGCGCTGGCCAGCCTCCGCCATCTCAAGGCGCACAACGAGCTCCGGCTGCGCCATCAGGAACGGGCGGCGACGCTGAAGCGCCGCCTCGCGGAGGCCGGGCTGCCGGTGATGGACAGCGAAAGCCACATCGTGCCCGTCATGGTCGGCGACCCGGTGCTGTGCAAGCGCGCCAGCGACGAGCTGCTGACCCGCCACGGCGTCTACGTCCAGCCGATCAACTACCCGACGGTGGCGAAGGGGACCGAGAGGCTGCGCTTCACGCCCACGCCGCTGCACACCGACACCCACATGGACCACCTGCTCGCGGCGATGCGGGAGGTCTGGAACCGGCTGGAGCTGCGCGAGGCCGCCTGAGGCGCTACGCCCGGCCCTGCTCGCGGGGCGCGTCCGGACCCCAGCGGCCCGCTTCGATGGACATTCGCGATCGCGCGCCCCATCCTAATGGGAGGTTCTGAGTGCCTCGGTAGGAGCGTCGCCGCATGTATGCCGACCAAACGCTGACGCCGAAGGAATCGATCCGGCTCTGCGCTCTCGGCACGTTGGCCCTGGGCGAGCGCCGCTACAGCGACCTCGCGGTCGCCATCCGCCATTTCATCAGCCGCATCATCGGCCCGACGCCCGAGATCATGGGTCACTCCATCCAGCTCCTGCGCTACGAGGGGCTGGTCGAGACCGCGAACGGGGACGGCGACGACGCGTTGCTGCGGATCACCGAGGACGGGCGCAATGAGCTGCGGACGCTGCTCGCCGCCAACGTCCGCCCCTCCTCCACCGAGCTCACCAAGCTGGTCGTGGCGCTGAAGTTCCGTTTCCTGCATCTGCTGGATCCGGCGGAGCGGATCATCCAGGTGAGGCTACTCGCCGACGTCTGCGAGCGCGAGCTGACCCGACTGCGCGACCTGCGCGAGCACCACTCGGGCGACGAGGGCTGCCTGGCCGTATGGCTGGACCACGACATGTCGCTCCTGGGAAGCCGGATCGGCTGGTTGAGGATGTTCGCCGAGCGTCTGGACGCCATCCCCGCCGAGGCATAGCGTACGCCAGCGCTCGGCGACTGCGCTTCATGGACGTCGTTTCGCTGTTCGCCACCGTCGTCTTCGCCGGATCCTGGTACTTGCGGGCCCGGCTGGGTGCCGACGACCCGTTGGCGCGCCTGTTCTTCGGCGCGCTCATGCTCTTTGCGGCGGCCATCGGCGTCCTCGGGCTGCTGCTGCGGGCGCTGCCCTCGCCCGCGCCTTGATCAGGCCGGTTGCCGAGGCTCCCAGTCGTTGCGCCTGCCGCCGCCGGACCACCACGAGAGCGGGTTGAACAGCCGCTTCAGCCCGCTCGTGAACCGTGGGATCCTGAGGATGTCGTCCAGGCGCCGGTCGATAAAGGCCCAGGTGTCGGCGAACGCCTCGGAGCCGTCGTCGATCCAGTACAGGATGCTGGACACATAGACCGGCGTCAGCAACGCCCGTTTGCTGTAGTAGCTGAAGTCGGTCGCGGTATCGCCGGCGGCGTACCAGATGGCGTCCACCGCCCGCAGCGTGTTCCCCATCGCGACCGTCGCGTTCTGCGGCAAGGCCAGATGCGACAGTGCCCGGCGCACCGCTTCCTTGTGCGCGGCATTGACCTCGATGCGGACCCTGAGCGCCGCGGCGACGCGATCGCGCACACCCATCGCCGACAGATCGCGGCCGGCCATCTCCGCCAGCATCGTCCGGTCCGAGAGGTCCGACCAGTGCCGCAGGATGTCGCTGACCCCGCCGGGAAAAACCCGATCCGCCGTCTCGCGCGGATACCCCGCATCCTCGGCGGCGATCGCTGCCATCTTCATGGTCCAGCCGTCGAAGGGGACATGGGGCAGCGCGGCCTCGACGATGGCGTCGCGGATGGTCCGCGTTTCCATCTCGGCCTGTTCGGCCGTCGTTCCATCGCTGCTCATGTCGCCTCCGTTGCTGCTGCGGTGCGGCCGGACCCGGCGGCCGGCATCGTGTCCACGGGCCGCGCAACGACCCGGCGGATCTCGTCGACAAAGGCGAGGCGGCCGAGGTCGACCATCCGCTGCGGGTACACGATGCCGTCGAGATGGTCGCACTCGTGCTGGACGACCCGCGCATGGAAGCCCTCGGCGATGCGCTCGATCGGCTGGCCGCGCAGATCGACGCCGCGGTAGCGGATGCGGCGGTGGCGCGGCACCAGGCCGGTGAGCCCGGGCACGGAAAGGCAGGCTTCCCAGCCGTCCTCCATGGCGTCGTCGAGCGGCTCGATCTCGGGGTTCATGAGGATGGTCAACGCCACGGGCCCGTCCGCATCCCCGGGCGTGCTGCCGGGGCCGCCGCCGGCACGCGATCGCGGAACGTGGAAGGTGACGATCCGCACGGAAGCATGGACCTGCGGTGCGGCGAGGCCGACGCCGTCCGAGTCGACCATGGTGTCGAGCATATCGGCGACGAGCCGGGCCACCTCCGGGGCGCTGGGATCGGCAACCGGCTCGGCGACGCGCCGCAACACCGGGTGTCCCATGCGCGCGATCTTGAGAATGGCCATCGGCGTCCTCGGCTATGCGTTCATGATTTCGGGCGTTCGCACAGAATGGACAAGCCTTCACACGCGCAGCCCCGGTGTGCTACAAGCCCCGACCCGGGTTTTTCCGCCTATGATTGGAGAGAAAGCGAGTAGCACGTGCAAGTAATCGTCCGCGACAACAACGTCGACCAGGCCCTGAAGGCCTTGAAGAAAAAGATGCAACGCGAAGGCATTTTCCGCGAGATGAAGCTCAGGCGGTCGTACGAGAAGCCGTCAGAGCGGCGCGCACGCGAGAAGGCTGAAGCCGTCCGCCGCGCGCGCAAGCTCGAGCGCAAGCGGCTCGAACGCGAAGGTTTCTGACGCCTCTCCGCCACGATCCCCCACCCCAGCCATCCGCGCACAGCTTTCCAGCCATAACGCAGGCGCGAGAGGCAGCCTCTTCCTTGCGCGCCAGCCTTTGGCGTAAGCTTCGCGGACCATGGCAAAAGCAAGAGCGGGCAAGGTCATCACCTACGCCGACGGCCGCTGGCGCAGCGGCAGCCCGGCCATTCTCAGCGCCAAAAGCCACGCGATGTGGCTCGCCTCCGTCGCCTTCGACGGCGCCCGCGCCTTCGACGGCATGGCGCCCGATCTCGACCGGCATTGCGCCCGGGTGGTGCACTCGGCGGCGATCCTCGGGCTCTGCTCGCCGCTCACGGCCGGCGAGATCGAGTCGCTGGCCTGGGAGGGCATCCACCGCTTCCCCGACCGGGCGCAACTCTACGTCTGCCCGATGCTCTACGCCGAGTCCGGCTTCGTCGTCCCCGACCCGCAGAGCACCCACTTCGCCATGGCGATCTACGAGTCGCCGTTGCCGAGCGACGAGGGCTTCAGCGCCTGCCTGTCGTCGTTTCGCCGTCCGGCGAAAGACATGGCGCCGACCGAGGCGAAGGCCTCCTGCCTCTATCCCAACGTCGCCCGGGCCAGCCGCGAGGCGGCTTCGCGCGGCTTCGACGCGGCGATCGTCCTCGACCCCAACGGCAACGTTGCCGAGTTCGGCTACATGAACCTGTTCTTCGTCAGCGACGGCGTGGTGCAGACGCCCGCCGCCAACGGCACGTTCCTCAATGGCATCACCCGGCAGCGGGTCATCGCCCTGCTGCGCGAGGCGGGCGTCGAGGTGGTGGAGCGGGCGGTCGACTTCGCCGAGCTGCTGGCGGCCTCCGAGGTCTTCGCCACCGGCAACTACGGCAAGGTGCTGCCCTGCACCCGGCTCGAGGACCGGACGCTGCCCGTCGGCCCCGTCTACCGGCAGGCGCGCGAACTCTACTTCGCCTTCGCCGCTGCATGAGCCGAACCGCGGACCTACGGGCGCGGGCCGATGATCACGCAGCGCAGCAAGTACGCGCTGCGCGCGCTGCTGATGCTGGCCGAACAGCCCGAAGGGCGCTTGGTCCTCATCGGCGAGATCGCCGAGCGGGAGAACGTGCCGAAAAAGTTCCTCGAACTCATCCTGCTCGACGTCAAGCGGCACGGGCTGTTGCGCAGCCAGCGCGGCCGCGGCGGCGGCTACGCCCTGGCGCGTCCGGCTGACAGCATCACCTTCGGCGAGATCATCCGGATCACCGAAGGACCGCTGGCGCCCATCCCCTGCGCCAGCCTCACCGGCTACCAGCGCTGCACCGACTGCGCCGACGAGGAAGCGTGCGCCATCCGCAAGGTCATGCGCCGGGTGCGAGACGCGATGTCCGAGGTCCTCGACCGGACGACGCTGGCCGACGGTGTGGCCATGGGCCGGCGCGTCGACACCCTGATCGGCGGTGCGCTAGGAATTTTTTTGTTGATTAATCGATCTACTTGATAGGATATGAGGGCAATCGCTCCGGCGACACCAGGGAGAAGGACGCCTCCGATGACCGCTCGGACACCGACTGCCGCTTGCCGCTCTTGCTCTCCTGCCGCTCTGGTCGCCGGTCAAGCGGATGTGGCCCGGCCGAAACGACCCTGCTCAACGTCTCCTACGATCCGACGCGTGAATTCTACCAGGAGTACAACGCCAAGTTCGCCGAGCACTGGAAGGCCAGTGGCGGCGACGACGTCACCATCCGCATGTCGCACGGCGGCTCTGGCAAGCAGGCCCGCTCGGTCATCGACGGCCTGCCCGCTGACGTCGTCACGCTGGCTTTGGCCGGCGACGTCGACGCCCTCGTCCAGCGCGGGCTGATCCAGCCCGGCTGGCAGGCGGAGCTTCCGGACAACAGCGCGCCCTATACCTCGACCATCGTCTTCCTGGTGCGCAAGGGCAACCCGAAGAACATCACCGACTGGCCCGACCTGGTCCGCGACGGCATCTCGGTGATCACGCCCGAACCCGAAGACCTCCGGCGGCGCCCGCTGGAACTACCTCGCCGCCTGGGGCTACGCGCTGCGCCAGCCGGGCGGAAGCCCGGAGACGGCGAAGGACTTCGTGGGCAAGATCTTCCGCAATGTCCCCGTTCTCGACACCGGCGCGCGAGCGGCGACGACCACCTTCGTCCAGCGGAGGATCGGCGACGTGCTCCTCTCCTGGGAGAACGAGGCGCTGCTGGCGATCCAGGAGCTGGGGCCGGACGAGGTCGACATCGTCGTCCCCTCGGTCAGCATCCTGGCCGAGCCGTCGGTCGCGGTGGTCGACGCCAACGTCGAGCGCAACAAGAGCGGCGCCGTGGCGGAAGCCTACCTGAAGTACCTCTACGCCCCGGAAAGCCAGGAGCTGATCGCCGAGCACTTCTTCCGGCCGCGGGCCGCGGACGTTCTGGAGCGCCATCGCCAGCAGTTCCCGCCGCTGAACCTGTTCACCATCGACGAGGTGTTCGGCGGCTGGGAGAAGGCGCAAGCGGAGCACTTCGCCGAACGGCGGCGTCTTCGACCAGATCTATCAGCCGCGGGCGCGGTAACGCGAGAGCGGGACGGCGAGTCATGGCACTGCCTGCACGGCTCTCCCTCCGGCGGGCGCCGAGCGTGCTGCCGGGCTTCGGCCCGACGCTCGGCTTCACGCTGGTCTACCTCAGCCTGATCGTGCTGATCCCGCTGGCGGCGCTGGTGCTGCGCCCGGTGGAGCTGGGTCTTCGCCGGCTTCATCGCGGCGGTGACGGAGCCCCGGGTGCTGGCGGCGCTCAGGCTCAGCTTCGGCGCCTCGCTGATCGCCGCCGCGTCAACGCCGTCTTCGGCCTGATCGTCGCCTGGGTGCTGGTGCGCTACCAGTTTCCCGGCAAGCGGCTGATCGACGCGCTGGTGGACCTGCCGTTCGCGCTGCCGACCGCGGTCGCCGGCGTGGCACTGACCGCGCTCTACGCGCCCAATGGCTGGATCGGCAGCCTGTTGCAGCCGCTGGGCGTCCAGGTGGCGTTCACCCCGCTCGGCGTCGTCGTCGCGCTGGTGTTCATCGGCCTGCCGTTCGTCGTCCGCACCGTCCAGCCGGTGTTGCAGGACGTCGAGCGGGAGGTGGAGGAGGCCGCCGCCAGCCTCGGCGCCTCCAGGCTGCAGACCATGGTCCGGGTGATCCTGCCGGCGATCCTGCCGGCGCTGCTCACCGGCTACGCGCTGGCCCTGGCCCGCGCCGTCGGCGAGTACGGCTCGGTGATCTTCATCGCCGGCAACATGCCGATGGTCTCGGAGATCGCGCCGCTGCTCATCGTCATCAAGCTGGAGCAGTACGACTACGCCGGTGCCGCCGCGGTCGGCGTCGCCATGCTGATCATCGCGTTCGTCATGCTGCTGCTGCTCAACCTGTTGCAGAGGTGGAAGCATGCCCGCTGATCTTGCCGCCGCCTTTCCCGCCGCGCCACAGCCGTTGCCGACGCGGGTTCGCCATCGGCGATCGAGGAGCCGGCCTGGGTGCGGATGCTCCTGATCGCCGTCGGCCTCGGCTTCATCGTGCTGTTCCTGGTGTTGCCGCTGGTCTCGGTGTTCGCCGAGGCCTTCCGCCACGGCATCGCCGCCTACCTCGCTGAAAGCTGCACACGCCGGACACGCTGGCGGCGATCCGCCTGACCCTGCTGGTCGCGGCGATCGCCGTGCCCTGCAACCTGGTGTTCGGCGTCGCCGCCGCCTGGGCGATCGCCAAGTTCGAGTTCCCGGGCAAGAGCCTGCTCACCACCTTCGTCGACCTGCCGTTCTCGGTCTCGCCGGTGGTCGCGGGCTTGATCTACGTGCTGATCTTCGGCGCCCACGGCTGGCTCGGGCCGTGGCTGCTGGAGCACAACATCCAGATCATCTTCGCCGTGCCGGGCATCGTGCTGGCGACCATCTTCGTCACCTTCCCGTTCGTCGCCCGCGAGCTGATCCCGCTGATGCAGGAGCAGGGTACCGAGGAGGAGGAAGCGGCGCTTTCGCTCGGCGCCAGCGGCTGGCAGACCTTCTGGCGGGTGACCCTGCCCAACGTGAAGTGGGCGCTGCTCTACGGCGTGCTTCTCTGCAACGCCCGGGCCATGGGTGAGTTCGGCGCAGTCTCCGTGGTCTCCGGCCACATCCGCGGGATGACCAACACTACTGCCACTTCAGGTCGAAATTCTTTACAATGAGTACAACTTCGTCGGTGCGTTCGCCGTCGCCTCGCTGCTGGCGCTGCTGGCGCTGGTGACGCTGGTGCTGAAGAGCCTGCTCGAATGGCGCTACGGCCACGAACTGGCCGCCACGCGCCGGTAGGGAGACGCTCGCATGGACATCGAGATCCGGGACATCCACAAGCGCTTCGGCGACTTCGTCGCCCTGCACACGGTCAACCTGAAGATCGCCGAGGGCGAGCTGGTGGCGCTGCTCGGCCCCTCCGGCTCGGGCAAAACGACGCTGCTTCGCATCATCGCCGGCCTGGAGCAGCCGACCTCAGGCTCCATCCTCTTCGGCGGCGAGGACCTGGTCAGCCGCGACGTGCGCGAGCGCAACGTCGGCTTCGTCTTCCAGCACTACGCCCTGTTCCGCCACATGACGGTGTTCGAGAACGTGGCCTTCGGGCTCCGGGTCAAGCCGCGCGCGCAGCGGCCGGCGAAGGCCGAGATCCGCGAGCGGGTGATGACGCTGCTGCACCTGGTGCAGCTCGACCCGTTCGCCGATCGCTACCCCTCGCAGCTCTCCGGCGGCCAGCGGCAGCGCGTGGCCCTCGCCCGCGCCCTGGCGATCGAGCCCAGGGTGCTGCTCCTCGACGAGCCGTTCGGGGCGCTCGACGCCAAGGTGCGCAAGGAGCTGCGCCGCTGGCTGCGCGGCCTGCACGACGAGATGCACCTGACCAGCCTGTTCGTCACCCACGACCAGGAGGAAGCGCTGGAGCTCGCCGACCGGGTGGTGCTGATGAACAACGCCGTCGTCGAGCAGGTGGGCACGCCGGAGGACGTCTATACCCATCCGGCCTCGCCTTTCGCCTACGAGTTCCTGGGTCAGGTGAACCGCTTCGAGTGCCGGATCGATGGCAGCAAGGCCGTCTTCCCGGGCGGCGAGATTGGCATCGCCAAGGATGTCTCCGCCGCCGGCAGCGCAGCCGTCGCGTACGTCCGCCCGCACGACATCGAGATCTTCAACGGCATGGTCATGTCCGGCATCCCCGCCACCGTCCGCTACATCTCCGCCGCCGGGCCGCTTGCAAAGATCGAGGTCGAGGCGGGCGACGGCCGCCTCATCGAGGTGGAGCTCTCCCGCCCCGCGCTGCATGCGCTGAACCTGAAGGTCGGCCGGCCGGTCTACATCCGTGCCCGCAAGGCCCGGGTGTTCATCACCGACCGGCACTCCGCCAGCGGCGAGGCGTTCTCCATCCGCGGCGAAGGCGCCTATGGCGAAGCGTCCCTGCGCGAGACTGGCACGGACTAGGCCTCCCGGCGCAACGTCGCGCGTCATATGCCCCAGCGAGGCGTGTTAGGTTGATGCAGCCCCCTTCACATAACGTCTCCGAGCCGCACGGCGTGGCGATCCTCGGCAGTGGATTGCCGCGTCGGCTTTGCGATTACGGTCCGATGCACCAGCCTTAGAACAACGTGAGGCAGAGTAAACCGGCGTGGTAACACCCTCACCCGCCCGCTTCGGGTGAGGGCGTCTTGCGCGTTGGCTCCGTTCTTACGCCGTTACCGCCACCTCGGCCTTGCCTGCCAGGATGGTCGGCGGGTCGGGCTGGAGGTCGGCGACGTTCTCTCTCAGCCACTCGGCAGCCACGTCGTTCGAGTCCCGGGCCATGGCCTCGGTGGAGAACACGCTGACCGTTGCCATCGTCCCGCCGCCGCCGTTGACGGCGTAGTAGGCGATGAACCCCGGCCGCTTCCTCAGCAGCGGCACGAAGCTCTCGGCAATCTTGCCGCAGACCCGGGAGACGGAGACGACGTTGTCGTAGCGTCGGACACTGACGTACATGGCGCCGGGCCTAGTTGTAGGTGTAGAAGCCGCGGCCGGTCTTGCGGCCGAGGTAGCCGGCGTCGACCATCTGCTTGAGCAGCGGGCTCGGCCGGTACTTGGGATCGTCGAAGCCCTCGTACAGGGTGCGCATGATGTCGAGGATGACATCGAGGCCGATCAGGTCGGCCAGCGCGAGCGGCCCCATCGGGTGATTGGCGCCGAGCTTCATCGCGTTGTCGATGTCCTCGGGCTGGGTCAGGCCCTCATAGAGGCAGTTGATGCCCTCGTTGATCATCGGCACCAGCACCCGGTTGACGACGAAGCCGTAGGAGTCCTTGACCACGTGCGGGGTCTTGCCGATCCGCCGGCTCACGTCCTCGATGGCCGTGCAGGTCTCGTCCTCGGTCTGCAGCGCCCGGATGATCTCGACGAGCTTCATCAACGGGACCGGATTGAAGAAGTGCATGCCGATGACCTGGCCCGGCCGCTTCGTCGCCGCGGCGATCTTGGTCAGCGAGATCGATGAGGTGTTCGAGGTCAAGATCGCGCCCTTCTTGCAGATCCGGTCGAGGTCGGCGAACAGCTTCTGCTTCAGCTCGACCTTCTCCAGCGCGGCCTCGACGATCAGGTCGCTGTCGGCGAACGCATCCATCGTGGTCGTCGTCGTGATCCGCGAGAGCGCCGCGTCGCGATCCGAGGCACTCATCTTCTCCCGGCTGACCAGCCTGTCGAGGCTCTTGCGGATCGTCTCGAGACCGCGCCTGGCGTAGTCCTCCGCGACATCGCTCATCACGACGTCGTAGCCACCCGCCGCGAACGTCTGGGCGATGCCGTTGCCCATCGTCCCGGCGCCGACGACGCCGACCGTCTGGATCTCCATGGTCCTGTCTCCCTGCTTGAAGGCTTGGGCGGGTTGCCTGTGGCGCATACCGCCGGGGGCAACTCTAGCAGGACGCCCGCGAGAATCGAGGGGAACGAGCAGCCTGCGGCGGCGGCCCTTACTCGAGCGCAGCGAAGCGGGCGAGGCGGCAGCCGGCGGCGGCAAGATCGTCCAGGAACCGGTCGCTGGCGAAGTAGCCGTACTCGTGCTCGCGCTCGGCCGTCAGCGGATCGGCGGCCGCGAGCTCCGCATCGGCAAAGCCGGGGTGGCACATGATGATCGGGCGCGCCCCCGGGCCGCGGAGGAAACGGCGGAAGTGCAGCGGATAGTTCCGGGCATCGGCGAAGTCGGCAACCCCGCGGAAGCTGTCGTTGCCGGCGATGCCGAGGCGGCGCGCCTCGCGGCGAAGCGGCAGCGACAGGCTGGCGATGACGAGGGCCCGGGTCACCGCCACGCCGCGCGCCAGGATCCGGCGTTCGGCGGCTCCCAGCAGATGCGAAGGTAGCAGGGGTGCCCTGCCAGCGGCCCGGCGAAAAGCGCCAGAACCTCCTCGCGAATCCCTGGCAGAAGATGAACATGCTGGTGCCCGTCGATGAAATCGGGCATGCAGCCGCGTGCGGCGACGAAAGCGTCGAGTTGCCGGCGGATTTCGGCCGCGATCTCGGCGGCGGTCGAGCCGGCCGGTAAAGGCGTCGCGCAGAAAGCCGCCGAGCGGCGGCAGGCGGCCGCGCGGGGCGAGGCGGGGCATCTCGCCCAACGGTCGGCCGTCGGTGAGTGTCAGGTGCAGACCGATGTCGGCGCTTGCCGAGAAGGGCGACAAGCCGGCGGCCAGGCTCGGCCAGTGCCGGCTCGCGGTCATGCAGCTCGTCGCGGAGAGCCTGCGACGTTGGAGGAGGTCGATGATCGCGGCGCTGGCCCCGGGTGAGATGGCGAAGTCATCGGCGCAGAGCACGACCGGCTTTTGTTCGGGAGGCGGCGGGACCGAAGGTCGTCGAAATGCCATGATTTACCGGCAATAACCTGACAGATTCCCGCGCAAGGGAAACCAAAAAAATCTTACGGATGGGGTGCCAGAGGTCGTCATGGGGAACAACAACTCATGAATGTTTCGTTGAGGAACTCCGGGATCGAATGCCGCTTCCCTGTGGCGGGAGAACCGCAGCGGCTATGCCTGTCCGTCGTCCTGCCGATGTACAACGAGAAGGCCAACCTGCAGAGCCTGTTCGACAGGCTGTACTGCGTCCTCGACGAGCTGGCCTTCAGCGCATCTGCGTGCGGCGACATCCTCACCTTCGAGTTCATTTGCATCGACGACGGCAGCAGCGACGGCACGGCGGAAGCGCTGAAGGCGCTCCGCGTCAGCGAGCCGCGGCTGAAGATCATTCGCCTGAGCCGCAACTTCGGCAAGGAGGTGGCCCTGGCCGCCGGCCTGCGCCACGCCCGCGGCGACGCCGCGGTGATCATGGATGCCGACCTTCAGCACCCGCCCGAACTCATCGAGGCGCTGTATGCGCAGTGGCGAGCGGGCTACGAGGTTGTCTATGGCGTGCGCGAGAACGGCAACAACGCCTCCTGGGTACGGCGCAAGACCTCGGAGCTGTTCCACGGCGTCTTCGCTGTCCTCGCCCAGTCGCGGCTGCCGCGCGGCGCCTGCGATTTCCGCCTCCTCGACCGCAGGGCCGTGGAGGCGCTGAATGCGCTTCCGGAAACGGACCGCTTCACCCGGGGGCTCTACAGCTGGATCGGCTTCCGCCAGCAGGGCGTGCCCTTCACCGTCGGCAGCCGCGCCGCCGGGCGCTCCGGCTGGAGCCTGCTCGAGCTGTGGCGGTTCGGCATGGACGCCATCACCTCGTTCAGCATGATCCCGCTCCGCTTCTCCTCCGTCCTAGGCGGGCTGATCTCGGTTGCCGCCATCGCCTATGCGCTCTTCGTGGTGGTGAAGACGGTGCTCTATGGCGGCGACGTGCCGGGATACCCCTCGCTCATCGTCGCCATCATGTTCTTCTCCGGGGTTCAGCTCCTCAGCCTCGGGATCATCGGCGAGTACCTCGGCAGGGTCTTTACCGAGGTGAAGCGCCGCCCGCTTTACATCGTCGCCGAGGCTCTCGGCTTCGACGCCGGGAGCGGCGCGGTGGGCGGATCGCTCGCCGAGGCGGCGGCCAATCCCGACACGGCCTGAGCCGCTAGGGCGCTAACAGCCGCAGCCCGCCGGAGGACTCGCGCCGTGCCTGCCCGACCGGTCGCCGCGGCGGACGCCGTGGGCGAGGGGCAGGCGCGTTCGCAGCGGCTCCGCCGGCTCGTCCGCTTCGCCATCGTTGGCGTCGCCAACACCGCCATCGACTTCGCCGTCTTCGCCGGCCTCTTCTATCTGCTGCACTGGCCGCTGCTGGCCGCCCACACCGCCGGCTTCGCCGTCGCCGTGGTCAACAGCTATGTCTGCAACAAGACCTGGACGTTCGGCGACCGGCGCCCCTCGCGCATCGTCGACGGCGCCCGGTTCCTGCTGGTCGCGGTCTGCGGGCTCGCCACCGGCTCCGTCGTGATCGCCGTGGCCGCCCAGGTGATGCCGCCCCTCGCCGCGAAGGCGTGCGCAGTTGCCGCAACCTTCGTCGTGAACTACTGGGCTTCGGCGCGCTACGTCTTCGTGCGCAACGATGCGCGCTAGAGCATGCTGCAATTAGGTTCAACCGGAATACTTGCTCGTCGTTGCGAGGAGGCGAATGCCAACGAAGCAATCCGAGAGGCATACTTTTCTGGATCGCCACCCGCGTCGCTTCGCTCGCGGTCGCGATGACGTCACTTAAGGTCTGGCGCGTGAAGCTAATCACACGGTGGCCGGCGGTAGGGTCGCGCCATACTGTTGCGCGATGGGCCGCGCGCGCCGTACTGGGTGCGGCCGCGCTCGTGGGCCATCCCTTGGTCGTAGCGGAACGGGTGAGATGAACACGCGACCAGTCCCGACCCCTAGGCCCGGTGCTGCCGCGGCGGATCTCCGCCGGCGCCCGTCGGCGCTGGCGGTGTCCGCCGCCGCGGCGGTCGTGCTCGCCCTGGCCTGCGTGCCGCTGCTGCTCGCCGCACAGCTTCCGCTGGTGGACATGCCAGCGCACATGGCCCGGCTCAAGATCCTCGACCAACTGCTCAAGGGCGGCCCGCTCGCCCAATTCTACGCGTTCGAACCGGGGCTTGTTCCCAACCTGGTCTTCGACGGCGTCGGCTGGGCGCTGCTGCAGGTTCTTCCCATCGACTTGGTCGGCGCCATCTACCTGGCGACGACGCTTGCCCTTCAGCTCCTCGGCACGATGCTTCTGCACCGGACGCTGCACGGGCGCTACAGCTACTGGCCACTCGCGGCGGCGCTGCTCCTCTACAACCTCAGTTTCTTTTACGGTTTCCTCAGCTATCTGGCCGGCGTCGGCCTGACGTTGCTGGCCCTGGCACTGTGGATCCGGCTTCGCGATCGGCCGGCGGCGGTTCGGGTCGCAGCCGGCAGCATCGCCGCGATGCTGCTGTTCTTTGCCCACATCGTGCCGCTGATCGTCTATGCCGCGGCGGTCGCCGGATACGAGCTGCAGGCCGCCGCGGGCCTTCGGCGCCGGCCGATGACGGCGCTCGGCCGTCTGTCCGTAGGCGCGGCGCAGTTCCTCCTGCCGGGCGGCCTCTTCCTGGGCAAGACGCTGACCGTCGGTCTGGCACGGGAGGCCCCGGCATTCGATCTTGAGGGAAAGCTCGGAAGCCTGGTCGCCACGGCCACCTCCGGCGCGTCGGGCCTCGACATCTACACCCTTGCCGCCGTTGCGATCTGCCTGCTGCTTGCGCCCTTCGCGTTCCACCTGCGGTTTGCGAAACAGTTCAGCGCCGCCATGCTCCTCGTCCTTCTCGCCTTCGCGGTCATGCCATGGGGGATGGGGCCGGTCGTTAACCTCGACATCCGCATGCCGCTCGCGATCTTCCTCATCGCCATCGCATCCGTCGACGTGACGCTCAAGCGCCCGCGCCTGGGCGCAGCGTTGACGTGCATTCTCGCCGCCACGCTCCTCGCGCGGGTCGCCGGCGTCGGCATCGAGGCCAGCCCAGTTCTCCGCCGCGCCTGGACGCTTACCGTGCCGCCTTCGCAGCGACTGCCCGAGGGCGGCATCCTGTTCACCGGCGTCAACGACCGCTGCGCCGTCGCCGCCGCTGCCCGGCGAAGCCTGCCGGGAGCGGCCGGCAGCCCGCCGCCAGGCTCGCTGATCGACGCGCCGCTTCGGCTGCTCTATCCGGGGATCTACCGCTCAGCGGGCTCGACGTTCCGCCCAACATCGCTGCGTTCGCCAGCATCGACCGCGACGTCTTCGTCCCGCAGATCTTTGCGACCCGCGGGCTGCAGCCCATCGGCATTCGCGAGCCGCTGGCTCGGCTGAAGACGCTGCAGGAGAACAACCCCATCGAGATCCGGACCAACGAGCGGATGCAGGCCGTGACGGCGGCGCTCGTGGAGGCCGCGCACGCGGCTCTGCCGGGGCGGCCGGTCTTCCTGCTGCAGCAGTGGATCGAGGGCGCCGCCGAGTTCGCCCCCGAGGGCGGCGAACTCGTCGCCCGCGGCCCGCAGTTCGCCCTCTACCGGCTCGAGCACGCCTCCCTGACCGCTTGCCTGACGGGCGCCTCGCAGTCTGAACTACGTTCGGATCGGCCGCAGCGTGCTCTGTGCTCACCTGATGCAAGACTGCCAGCAACGTCATCGCCGACACCGGGATGCCGGTAGGGATCCGGAAATGGGCGCTCCTGCGATTGCTTCGTGCGGCTTGAGCCTCCTCGCAATGACGGAGAGGGTGATAGCGTCATCCGAGCCAGCAAAAGAAAAGCGGGGCCGAAGCCCCGCGCCGTTCACAGTTCCCGCTCTTGTTGCTCTCAATGGGCGGCGGTCGTTCCTAGAGAGACTGAACGATCTCCTCGGTCATCTTCTTGGCGTCGCCGAACAGCATCATCGTCTTGTCGCCGAAGAACAGCGGGTTGTCGACGCCGGCGTAGCCGGACGCCATCGACCGCTTGACGAACAGCGTGGTGCCGGCCTTGTCGCAGTCGAGGATCGGCATGCCGTAGATCGGGCTCGACTTGTCGGTGCGCGCCGACGGGTTGGTGATGTCGTTGGCGCCGATGACGTAGGCGACGTCGCAGGTCGAGAACTCGTGGTTGATCTCCTCGAGCTCGAAGACCTCGTCGTAGGGCACGTTGGCCTCGGCCAGCAGCACGTTCATGTGCCCGGGCATCCGGCCCGCGACCGGGTGGATCGCGAACTTCACCTCGACGCCCTGCTCCTTGAGCAGGTCGGCCATCTCCCGGACCGCATGCTGCGCCTGGGCGACCGCCATGCCGTAACCGGGGACGATGATGACCTTGTTGGCGTTCTTCATGATGAAGGCAGCGTCCTCGGCCGAGCCCGGCTTAACCGACTTGCCCCCGGACGAGGCGGCGGCCGCCGGCGAGACGCCCTCGCCGCCGAAGCCGCCGAGCAGCACGTTGAAGATCGAGCGGTTCATTCCCCGGCACATGATGTAGGAGAGGATGGCGCCCGAGGAGCCGACCAGAGCGCCGGTGATCACCAGCGCCGGGTTCTGCAGGGTGAAGCCGATGCCGGCCGCCGCCCAGCCCGAGTACGAGTTGAGCATCGAGACCACCACCGGCATGTCGGCGCCGCCGATGGGAATGATCAACAGGAAGCCGATGGCGAAGGCGAGTAGCACCAGGGCCCAATAGGCGACCGGCGATTCCGTCGTGCAGAACCAGATGATCGACAGCAGGATGAGGATGCCGACCGCCGCGTTCAGCGGATGCTGCATCGGGAAGGTGATCGGGTTGCCGCTCATCTTGCCGGCGAGCTTGAGGAAAGCGATGACCGAGCCGGAGAAGGTAACGGCGCCGATGGCGGTGCCCAGGCCCATCTCGATCAGGCTGCCGGCGTGAATGTTGCCGCTCGTCCCGATGTTGTAGGCCTCCGGGTGGTAGAAGGCGGCGGTCGCCACGAACACCGCGGCCATACCGACCAGGCTGTGGAAGGCCGCGACCAGCTCGGGGAGCTGGGTCATCTGGATCCTGAGCGCGACCATCGTGCCGATACTGCCGCCGATCAGGATCCCGAGGATGATCATCCAGTAGCTGACGACGCCCGGGCTCAAGCAGCGTGGTGATCACCGCGATCGCCATGCCGACCATGCCGAACATGTTGCCCATGCGGGCGGATTCGGGATTGGAGAGGCCGCGGAGCGCCAGGATAAACAGCACCGCGGCAATGAGGTAGGCGAAGCCCGTCAGATTTTCGGCCATGAGAGCTCCCCCTTCCCTACTTCTTCACTTTTTTCTTGAACATCTGCAGCATTCGCCGGGTGACGATGAAGCCACCGAAGATGTTCACCGAGGCGAGGATGACGGCGAGAAAGCCCATCACCTTCGAGAAGTCGAAATGCGCCGGACCGGCGGCGAGCAGGCCGCCGACGATGATCACCGACGAGATCGCGTTGGTCACGCTCATCAGCGGCGAGTGCAGCGCTGGGGTGACACTCCAGACGACGTAGAAGCCGACGAACACCGCCAGCACGAACACCGTGAACAGCGACAGGAAGCCGCCGTGGCCGCCGTCGCCGGTACCGGCGACGGTCATCTGCGCCGCGGATGCGGCCATTTCGCCGGCCCGCACCGCCAGGGCTGCCGCCTCGTTGGCGAGCTGAGCGGCTTTCTCGACGATCGTTGCTTGATCCATGGTCACTGCCCCTCCCCGATCAGCAGCGGGTTGACGATCTTCCCGTCCTTGGTCACCAGGGTGCCGGAGACGGTCTCGTCTTCCCAGTTGAAGGCCAGAGACTTCTGCTCCTTGTCGACGTGCGGCGTGAGGAAGTTGAGCACGTTGCGGGCGTAGAGCTGGCTTGCGTCCTTCGGCAGGCGGCCGGGAACGTTGAGGTGGCCGACGATCTTGACGCCGTGCTTGACGACGACCTTGCCCGGCTCGGTCAGCTCGCAGTTGCCGCCGGTTTCCGCCGCCAGGTCGATGATGACGGCGCCCGGCTTCATGGTCGTTACCATCTCTTCGGTCAGCAGCTTCGGCGCCGGCTTCCCGGGGATCAGCGCGGTGGTGATGACCACGTCCTGCTTCTTCAAATGCTCGGCGACGACCTCGGCCTGCTTGCGCTTGAACTCGTCCGACATCTCCTTGGCGTAGCCGGACGCCGTCTCGGCATCCTTCATCGCCGCCTCGTCGACCATGACGAACTTGCCGCCCAGGCTTTCGACCTGCTCCTTGGTCGCCGAGCGAACGTCCGTCGCGGTCACGATCGCGCCGAGGCGCTTGGCCGTGGCGATCGCCTGCAGGCCGGCGACGCCGACGCCCATGATGAAGACCTTTGCCGCCGGCACGGTGCCGCCGGCGGTCATCATCATCGGGAACGCCCCGCTGAACTCGGCGGCGGCGTCGATCGCCGCCTTGTACCCGGCAAGGTTGTTCTGGCTCGATAGGATGTCCATCGACTGCGCGCGCGAGATCCGCGGCATCAGCTCCATGGCGAAGGTGGTGAGCCCCGCCTGGGCATACGCCTCCACCTCGTCGCGGTGGGTCAGAGCGGCCAAGTGCGCGACCAGGATCGCGCCGCTCTTCATCATCGCCACCTCGTTCAACCGGCCGTCCATGACCGGTCGTTGGACCTTGATCACGACGTCGGCATCACCGAGCGCGGAAGCCTCGTCCTTCGCGATTGAAGCCCCGGCCGCCTCGAAATCGGCGTCGGGGATGGCCGCGTCCTCGCCGGCTCCCTTCTCGACCACGACTTCGAAGCCGAAGCCGACGAGCTTTTTCACCATGTCCGCTGAAGCGGCAACCCGGGTCTCACCAGGCATCCGCTCTCTCGGGATCGCTACTTTCATTTCCTCTCCCCCGCGCTGTCCCTCCGCACGCTGAGATCGGCGTTATGCACGGTTGGACCCAGCGACACAAGCTTTCCTGAGGCTCGTTCGCAACCGGTGTACCGCCTGGAAAGGGCGCTCGCGCCTTGGTTTCCGCATCGAGTTTTCGCCTCTCCGCATCGGCGCCGAGGCGCATCGGCCCCTTGTCACCTGCCGCCTTCGACCACCACCTGAGGAAGCGAGATGAGCGCGCAAAACTCCTCGCTGACCCGTCTCCCAAACCTCATTGCCCAGCGGGGCGCAAAAGATCTTGCCGTCCTCGCCGACGACGCCGACGGCCTGCACCGGCTCCCGTCCGGCGAACTCGCAGCTAAGATCGGCGAGGTCGCCCACGGCCTCGTCGCCCGCGGCGTCGCCCGCGGCGAGCGCATCGGCCTGTTCGCGCCGCCCGGCCCGGAGTGGATCGTCGTCCGGCTCGGCATCGGCGCCGCCGGCGCCGTCAGCGTTCCGATCGATCCGCTGGCCTCGGCCGACGAGGTGGCAATGATCGTCGGCGCGAGCGGGATGACGCGGCTGTTCACCACCGCCAGCTACCTGCCGATGCTCGCCGGCATCGGCGCCAGCCAGCTCGGCGAGATCGTCGTGATTGACGAGGCGGCGGGCCTCGGCGTTGCCGGCGACGGGCCGCGCCGGCTCGCGCTGCGGGAAGCTGACGCAGGCGGCGGCGCAGGAGGCGGCGCTCCCGATCCTCTCGGGCGACGAGCCGGCGATGATGGTCTTCACCTCCGGCACCACCGGGACGCCGAAATACTTCACGCTGAGCTACGACAACATCGAGGCAAACGTCCGCGCCATCGCCGGCACCGGCCTGATCGGCGCCGCTGACCGGCTGCTGGTGCCGCTGCCGTTGCATCACGTCTACCCGTTCGTGGTGGGCGTACTGGTGCCGCTGTGGACCGGCGCGGTCATCGTCCTGCCACAAGCGGCGCAGGGCCCGGCCATCGTCCGGGCGCTGGAGCGCAGCGAAGCGACGATGATGATCGGCGTGCCCAGGCTCTATCAGGCGCTGATGGCCGGGATCGAGGCGCAGGCCCGCGCCCGCGGACCGGCGGCGGAGCGGCTGTTCGCGGCGATGCTGGCAGTCTCGATCGCGGCCAAGCGCAGGCTTGGCGTCACCCTCGGGCGGCGGCTGTTCGCCGCCGTGCACAAGCGCTTCGGCGGCAGCATGCGGCTGATGGTCTCGGCCGGCGCCAAGCTCGAGGCGCCGGTGATCTGGAAGATCGAAGGTCTTGGCTTCGAGCTCCTCACCGGCTATGGCCTCGCCGAGACGGCATCCGCCTTCACCGGCAACATCCCTGGCGCCAAGCGGATCGGCAGCGAGGGCCGGCCGCTCAGCGGCGGCCAGGCGCGCATCGCCACGGTCGCGGACGCGGACACGCTCCCCGGCGCCGGCGGCGAGATCCAGCTCAAGGGCCCGAGCGTGTTCGCCGGCTACCTGGACAATCCTGAAGCCAACGCCCAGGCCTTCACCGAGGACGGCTGGTTCCACACCGGCGACCTCGGCAGCATCGATGGCGACGGTTTCGTCTACGTCACCGGCCGGGCCAAGGAGATGATCGTGCTCGGCGGCGGCAAGAACGTCTTCCCTGAGGATCTGGAGCGCATCTACGCGGAGACGCCGTACTTCGCCGAGATCGCGGTGCTGGAGTACCGCGGCGACCTGGTGGCGTTGATCGTGCCCGACCTGGAGAAGATCCGCGCCGACGGCTACGCCGCGCTCGACGACGTCGTCCGGGTGACGCTTTCAGCCAAGGCGCAAGCGCTGGCTTCGCACCAGCGCCTCAGCGGCTATGCCATCAGCCGCGAGCCCTTGCCGCGCACCCGGCTCGGCAAGTACCAGCGGTTCCTCTTACCCCAACTCTACGACCGGGCGCTGAAAGGCGAGACTCGGCCGCCGCAGCCGGCCGAGCTCGGCGACGAGGACAAGGCCCTGCTCGCCGATCCGGCCGCGGCGGCGGCATGGGAGGTGCTGAAGGAGCGCTACGCCGAGAAGCGGCTGAGCATGGACGCGAGCCCGCAGCTCGACCTCGGCATCGACTCGCTGGAATGGCTGGGCCTCGGCATGGCGCTGGAGGCGGCGACGGGGCGCACCCTGGAGCCGGAGCGGCTGGCCAGCGTCGAAACCGTCCGCGACCTGATCCGGCTTGCCGCCGAGGCGCCCGCTGGCGAGACCTCTGGCGCCGGCGGGATCGAGCCGACGGCGGCGACGCGGGCGCAGGTGGCGGCGGACGCGGCGCTCTGGCTGGCGCCGACGAAGGGCACCACCCGGGCGTTCGGGACCATGCTCGCCGGCCTGAACCGGACGCTGGTGCGAACGCTGCTGCGGCTGCAGGTGGAAGGCGGCGAGAACCTGCCCGCTGCCGGCCCCTACATCATCGTCGCCAACCACGCCAGTGACCTGGATCCGCCGGTTTTGGCGGCGTCGCTGCCGTGGTTAGCGCTACGCCGGATCTACTGGTCGGGCGACCGCGGCCGGCTGTTCACGAGCGCGCTGTCCCGGCGCTTCTGCCGGGCGGTCCACATCTTCCCCGTGGACGAACGCGCGCCCGGAGCAACGCTGGCCATGGCCGAGGAGGTGCTGTCGCGCCGCAACTGCCTGGTGTGGTTCCCGGAGTCGTGGCGCACACCCGACGGCAAGCTGCAGCGGTTCCGCCCGGGCATCGGCGCGCTACTGCTGCGCCGGCCGGTGCCGCTGGTGCCGACCTGGATCGAGGGCACGTTCGCGGCGTTGCCACGGACGAAGCGGATGCCGAAGCTCCATCCGGTCCGGGTGCGCTTCGGCGCGGCGATCGATCCGGCTTGGCTGGTGCAAGCGGCGGGCAGCGATCCCGTCGCCATCGCCTCGCGGCTCAGGGAGGCCGTCGTGGCCCTCGCCCCCGGCAGCGCCCCAGGCGATTGACCCTAAGCGCCACAATGGATTGCCGCAACATGTGCGGCAATGACGTTTGGGAGAAACCCTGGGCGGCGAGCCTCGTCCGCCGCTTCTCGTTCTTCGTCACCCGCGGGCTTGTCCCGCGGGCTTATTGAAGACGTGGGTCGTAACGAGCACGGCGATGACGGCGAAGAGCGTCCGGCAATGAAGCTCGTCTACGAACGTAGCGGGAACCTTTTGACACTTTTACGCTGCCATGTTTCACGTGAAACATTTCGTGAACATTGGCGCCCTGGCCCCGTGTCCGCCTGACACGCCCTCCACCTCGGTAGCGCCCGGCAGCGCGACCCCTTTGGAGCAAGATTCAGGCCGCGGCGATCGCCTGCTCGATGGCGTCGAGCGCGGCTTGCGCGCCGGGCCACGTCGGGCCCGCCGGCCTGGGCCATGTCCGGCCTCCCGCCGCCGCCCTTGCCGCCGACCGCAGCCGAGCCGGCGCGGACCAAGTCGATGGCGCTGAGCCGCTCCTTCAGGTCGTCGGTGACGCCGACGACGAGCGACGCCTTGCCGTCGGCGGTGGAAATGAGGGCGACGACGCCGGAGCCCAGCTTCTTCTTCAGCTCGTCGGCGAGGCTCTTCAGGTCGCGAGCCGGCACGCCGTCGAGCAGCTTCGGCGAATAGCGCACGCCGGCGATCTCGCGGCAGACGTCGCCGGCGCCATTGCCCCCGCCCGTCGCCAGAGCCCGGCGGGCCTCGGCCAGCTCGCGCTCCAGCTTGCGCCGGTCCTCGAGCAGCGAGGCCACCCGGCGCGGCAGCTCCTCGGGGCCGGCGCGCAGCATCTGCGCCAGCTCGCGCAGGCTCGCCTCCTCGCGGGCGACGTACTCCAGCGCGGCGCTGCCGGTCACCGCCTCGATCCGGCGGATGCCGGCGCCGACGGCGCTCTCGGAGACGATCTTGAACAAACCGATGTCGCCGGTCCGACGCACGTGGGTGCCGCCGCAGAGTTCGGTTGAGAACGGCCGGCCGCTGGCGCGCGAGCCCATCATCACCACCCGCACCTCGTCGCCGTACTTCTCGCCGAATAGCGCCATGGCGCCGGCGGCGGCCGCCGCCTGCGGATCCATCAGGTGCGTTTCCACCGGGCTGTTGTCGCGGATCTGGGCGTTGACCCCGGCCTCGATGGCGGCGAGCTCCTCGGCCGGAATCGCGGTGGGATAGCTGATGTCGAAGCGCATGCGCTCCGGCCCGACCATGGAGCCCTTCTGCGTCACCTGCTCGCCGAGGCGGCGGCGCAGCACGCCGTGGAGCAGGTGCGTAACCGAGTGGTTGCCGCGGGTCGCCTGGCGGCGGTCGTGGTCGACCTCGAGCATCACCTCGTCGCCGACCGACAGCGTGCCGGCCTCGACCTTGCCGAGGTGGACGATGAGATCGCCGAGCTTGCGCTGGGTGTCGCTGATGGTGACGACGGCGCCGGAAGCGGAGCGGGCCTTCCCGTGGTCGCCGACCTGGCCGCCGCCCTCGCCGTAGAAGGGCGTCTGGTTGCAGACGATGGCGACCTCGGTCCCGGCCTGCACCCGCGCCGCCTCGACGCCGCCGACGACCATGGCCGCCACCTGTGCTTCCGCGCTCTCGGTGTCGTAGCCGAGGAACTCGCTGGCGCCGCAACGCTCGCGGATGGCGAACCACACGGCTTCGGTCGCGGCCTCGCCGGAACCGGCCCACGCCTTGCGCGCCTCCTCCCGCTGCCTGGCCATGGCGGCATTGAAGCCGTCGACGTCGACGCCGATGCCCTTGGCGCGAAGCGCGTCCTGGGTCAGGTCCAGGGGGAAGCCAAAGGTGTCGTAGAGCTTGAAGGCGGTTTCGCCGTCGAGGGCGCCGCCGGAGGGCAGCGTCACGGTGGCATCCTCGAGCAGGTAGAGGCCCCGCTCCAGGGTCCGGCGGAACCGCGTCTCCTCGAGCCGCAGCGTGTCGGTGATCAGCCCTTCCGTCTGCAGCAGCTCCGGAAAGGCCTGGCCCATTTCACCCACCAGCGCCGGGACCAGCCGCCACAGCAAGGGGTCGCTGCAGCCAATCAGGTGGGCGTGGCGCATCGCCCGGCGCATGATCCGGCGGAGCACGTAGCCGCGGCCCTCGTTCGCCGGCATGACCCCGTCGGCGACGAGGAAGGCCGAGGCGCGGAGGTGGTCGGCGATGACCCGGTGCGAGATGGCGTGCGGCCCCTCCGGCTCGGTGCCGGTGGCCTCCGCCGAGGCATGGATCAGCGCCTGAAACAGGTCGATCTTGTAGTTGTCGTGGGTCCCCTGCATCACCGCGGCAGTGCGCTCGAGGCCCATACCGGTGTCGATGGATGGCCTGGGCAGGTCGACGCGGCGATCGGGCGTGACCTGCTCGAACTGCATGAAGACCAGGTTCCAGATCTCGATGAACCGGTCGCCATCGGCCTCGGCGCTGCCGGGCGGGCCGCCGGGAAGATGCGGGCCGTGGTCGTAGAAGATTTCCGAGCAGGGGCCGCAGGGGCCGGTATCGCCCATCGACCAGAAGTTGTCGCTGGTGGCGATGCGCAGGATCCTGCTCTCGGGCAGGCCGGCGATCTTCTTCCACAGCTCGAAGGCGTGGTCGTCGTCGGCGAACACCGTGACCAGCAGCCGGTCGGCCGGCAGCCCGAACTCCTTGGTGACGAGGTTCCAGGCCAACTCGATGGCAAGGTCCTTGAAATAGTCGCCGAAGGAGAAATTGCCGAGCATCTCGAAGAAGGTGTGATGCCGGGCGGTGTAGCCGACGTTCTCCAGGTCGTTGTGCTTGCCGCCGGCGCGGACGCACTTCTGCGAGGTCGCGGCTCGGGCGTAGTCGCGCTTCTCGATGCCGGTGAAGACGTTCTTGAACTGCACCATCCCGGCGTTGGTGAACATCAGCGTCGGGTCGTTGCGTGGAACGAGTGGACTCGAAGCCGACGACGCGGTGGTCGTAGCGGGCGAAATAGTCGAGGAACGCCTTGCGGATGTCGTTGACGGTCTGCATGCCACTCATGTAGGCGACCTCGTGGCGCGGTGAAACACCCCAGCGCCCGGAGCGGCGCAGGCCGGCTTTTACCGCCGGGGCAGCTTGCTGACAAGGAAGTGACGCCGGCTGGGCCGGGTCCCGCATGGCGCGGGCGGCTTAGCCGACGTAGTATCTGCCGCGGCTCCCGCTGCGTAAACGCTTTACGCCGCGCCATGGTGAGGCCGGTTCTGCACGCGCCGTGGCGGCCCCGTCTCCAGGTGCGGGCGCGCCGTCTCGGCTGCGGGACGGCTGCAGCCGTCGAACGAAGTCCCGCTCCAAGCTCCTGAAGAGGTCACCACCTCCGTGAGGAAACAGCGGCTTTCGCCGCTGGGTGCGGAAAAGGCGGCTTTCGCCGCCCCTTCGCTTTAATACATCGGGGTTCGCAACGCTTCGCCCCGCTTACGCTCGTGCCGTCTCGCTTCGCTCTACAGCCGTTCCCTGTCTGAACCAAGTCGTCGTTACAGCCGGTTCTTCCGCCGGCGTGGCGGCGCATGCTCGATCCGGGACCATCATGACGACCCGAACCGCCGGCGCGCCTCATCTCGCCGGCTTCGAGCTTTTGCGCTCCTGCCGGCATTTTCACGAACAACTATATCCTTGTTGGCGACCGGGCGCGCGACCCTCAGCCGGGGTAGCATGGCGGGAAGCCAGCGAAATCCCGGTGACGATGCGCAAGGCGGGCTGTGGCGGCAAGGGATGCTTTCATGACGGCGCGACGGCGCCGCGCCCTGCGCGTGACGGCGTGACAGGGCACGGACCGGCGCAAGCCGCGGCCGCCAATATCTTCTTGCCGGCGATTGTCATCGGCGTCGGCTCGTGAGATAGAATGCGCTCGTCTTCGGTCCGGCCGGACCTTCGGCCCGCCCCGCATCCGGGACGGCGCCATTCCAAGATCGCAGTCTGCGGAGAACCTGGGCATGAACCTCGCTTTGCTCCCGCTCGCCGCGGCAATCGCCGCGCTCGCCGCGTCTCCACCGCTGCTCGCTGCCGATCCCGCGGCAGGCCCCAGAGCCGCGGTCACGGCGCAGTATGGCGAGGCGGGCCAGCCCCGTCAGGCCACGGACGACACCCAGCGGGCGCCGCGGCGCAAGCCCTCGCCCCCGGTCGCCGGCCAGAGCGGCCGCGGCCCCGCCTTCAAGGAGGAGTGCGTCTGGGTCGGCAAGCGGATCGTCAACCTGCTGTCGCGCGACGACGCCATGGCCGCCAACGACTTCATGCCGTTCTACGGCCAGTTCGGCTGCCCCGGGGACCATCTCGCCAAGGCCTTCGGCTGTGTCGTCACCAACACCGACCCGTCGGAGAACGAGGCCCTGGCCGACCGGATCGACGCCTGTTGGGACGATCCCAAGGCCGAGTTCCCCAAAGAGCCGACGCCGGCGGAGAGCAAGCTCGGCGAGGAACAGCCGAAGGAGCGTCCGGCTCCGCCCGCCCGCTAGAACACCTTGCGATTAGGTTGACGCCCTAGAACCCGCAGGGAGCCGGCCCCGGTTTCCAGCCGTCATGGCCGTACTTGTTACGGTCATCTACGCCTTCAGTGGACCCCCGGAACAAGTCCGGGGGTGACGAATGGTGGTTCGGGAGGCCGCAAAAACCGAGCTGATAACGCTGGCTTGAGGGCCTGCTTCGACCTGATTGCGCCGTGCTCTAGTCTTCGCCAGTTCAGCTAGCGTCGGGCCGGCCATGCACTCGCCCGCGGCGGCGATGTCATGACCGCGTCCCTGCCGCTGGATTACAGCTTATTTACTCGGAAGATCCGCCGGCTTCAGGCATAGTCGGCGGCGCTTGCAGGCGCTCGGCCGCAGCCATGTCGATGGTGTTTCGCCTTTCTCACGATCGGGTCGACGCATGAAGACCATCCTCGCGGCGGTGCTCGCTGCCGCGTGCCTCCAGGCCGCGTTCTGGTATGTCTCCGACACGACACTGTTGCCGCCGGACGTCGACGGCACCGTCGACTACCTCTCCTATAGCCCCTACGCCCCGGGCGAGAGCCCGGAGGACCGCGCGGTGGTCACGCCGGCAGCAACTCGACGACGACCTCGACGTCATCGCCTCGGTCGGCGGCCGGCTTGCGCACCTACTCCGTCATCGACGGCGTCGACCGGGTGCCGGAGATCGCCGCCCGCCATGGCCTTGCGGTGATGCTGGGCGCCTGGATCGGCGAAAGCGCCGAGCGGGACGCGCTGGAGACCGAAGCCGTCGTCGCCCTCGCCCGCGGGCACCGCAACGTGCGCGCGCTGCTCGTCGGCAACGAGGTGCTGCTGCGCCAGGAGCGGACGCCGGACGAGCTGATCGCGCTGATCCGCGAGGTGAAGCGGCAGGTGCGGGTGCCCGTCTCCACCGGCGAGATCTGGTACACGTGGCTGCAGAACCCGCAGCTCGTCAACGCCGTCGACTTCCTCGCCGTCCACATCCTCCCCTACTGGGAGGGCGTCCCGGCCGGCGAGGCGGTGACCTACACCTTCGACCGGCTCGAGGACCTGCGCCAGGCCTACCCCGGCAAGCGCATCGTCATCGCCGAGTTCGGCTGGCCGAGCCAGGGCTACAACAACCGCGACGCCGTCCCCGATCCGCTGGCCCAGGCCGAGGTCATCCGCCAGTTCCTGGTCGAGGCGGAGCGGCGGGGGATCGAGTACAACATCGTCGAGGCCTTCGACCAGACCTGGAAGACCAACGAAGGCAGCGTCGGCGCCTACTGGGGCATCTTCGACGCTCACCGCAAGCCTAAGTTCGCGCTGCTCGGCTCGGTCAAGGAAAGCCTGGTCTGGAAGGCGCTGTTCGCCCTGGTCGTCGGCGCGGCGCTGACCTGGGGCGGCCTGCGCCGGCGCAACCCGACGCTGGGCCATGCCCTGGTCTTCGCCCTCGCCGCCAATGGGCTCGCCACCGGACTGGCGGCGGCCGTCGCCTATCCGTTCGTGACCTACATGAACGTCGGCACGTCGCTGATGTGGGCGATGGGCGTGCTGTTGATGATCCCGATCACGCTGATGACGCTGGCCAAGGTCCACGAGATCGGCGAGGTGCTGCTCGGGCGTAGGCCGAAGCGGCTGATCGACGCGGCGAGCCCGGCGCCGCTTCCCGCCGGTGCGCCCAAGGTCTCCATCCACGTGCCGGCGTACCGGGAACCGGCGGAGATGGTGATCAAGACCATCGACAGCCTGGCGGCGCTGAACTACCCGAACTTCGAGGCGCTGATCGTCGTCAACAACACCCCTGAGGCGGAGTACAAGGCGCCGGTGGCGGCGCGCTGCGCCGAGCTCGGCCTCCGGTTCAAGTTCCTCGACATCGTCTGCACCGGCTTCAAGGCCGGGGCGCTCAACATCGCGCTGGAGCACACCGACCCCGAGGCCGAGATCATCGCCGTCATCGACGCCGACTACGTCGTCGAGCCGGACTGGCTTACGGATCTCGTGCCGGCGTTCGCCGATCCGAAGGTGGCGCTGGTGCAGGCGCCGCAGGACCACCGCGACGGCGACGAGAGCGTGCTGAAGACGCTGATGAACAGCGAGTACGCCGGCTTCTTCGACATCGGCATGATCCAGCGCAACGAAGACAACGCCATCATCCAGCACGGGACCATGTGCATGGTCCGCCGCTCGGCGCTGAATGCGGTCGGCGGCTGGGGAACCGACACCATCGTCGAGGACACCGAACTGGGCTTACGCCTCTTCGAAGCCGGCTACGAGGCGCTCTACACCAACCACCGCTACGGCCGCGGCCTGCTGCCCGACACCTACAAGGCCTTCAAGACCCAGCGCTTCCGCTGGGCCTATGGCGCCATCCAGATCATGCGCAAGCATTGGCGCCACGTCCTGCCGAATGCCCCGACCCTGTCGGCGGCGCAGAAGTTCCACTTCGTCACCGGCTGGTCGTTCTGGCTGTCGGACGCGTTGGGCGTCTGCGCTGCGGTGCTGAACCTCGCCTTCATGCCGGCCATCCTGTTCATCGGCGTGGTCATTCCGCCGCCGGCCTTCACGCTGACGATCATGACCGCCTTCCTCGTCAGCCTGCTGCACTGCGCGCTGCTCTATGCCAAGCGGGTCGGCATCCCGCTGCGGCAGGTGCCCGGAGCGGCGCTTGCAGCGATGAGCCTGCAATACACGGTGGCGCAGGCCGTCTTCACCGGCCTGATCAAGGATCGCCTCGCCTTCGCCCGCACGGAGAAAGGCGGCAACGCCAAGAAGAACAACGCCAAGAAGCGGACGGACGCGAACCCGGCGAGGTGGGAAACGGTCCTCGGCGTTCTCCTCGCGGTCTCCGCCGTGGTCCTGGTCGCGGTGAACCAGGAGCGAGTGGTCGAGATTAACATCTTCGCGGCGACGCTCGCGGTCCAGAGCCTGCCGTTCCTGTCCACCTCGGCCATGGTCCTCATCGAGCGGGTCGAGACGCTGGCGGGCAGGGCGGCGGCGCATGCCTGCCATTCCTGCATTTCGGGTCGGCGTCGGCGCAAAAAGCCGCTAGACATACGCCACGCCGGCCACCGCATGCCCCGGTTCCGGGGCGGTGACCGGCCGCCGGACCGAACCGCTACCCCCCGCGGCTCGGTCCGGCACCTGAAAACGAGGATCCTCATGATTTATGCCGAGATCGTCGCCGGGCTCGTGCTGCTGGTCATCGGCGCCGAGCTGCTGGTGCGCGGCTCGGTCACCCTGGCCCGGCGCATGGGCGTCTCGTCCCTGCTCATCGGCCTGACCCTGGTCGGCTTCGGCACCTCGACGCCGGAGCTCGTCGCCAGCGTCACCGGGGCCCTGAAGGGCTCGCCCGGCATCGCGGTCGGCAACGTCGTCGGCAGCAACATCTGCAACGTGCTGCTGATCCTCGGCGCCAGCGCGCTGATCTATCCGCTCGCCACCACCCGGCGCGCGTTCAAGCGCGATGGCCCGGTGCTGCTGGGAGCGAGCCTGGTCCTCTGCTCGCCATTAGGCTGGCACGGCTGCCTGTCGCGCCCGGTCGGCGCGATCTTCATCGTCGTTGCTCGCCGCCTACATCGTCTACACCTACCGGACGGAGAAGGTTCACCCCAACGCCAGCGGCGCGTTGCACACCGCGGAGGCCGAGCAGGTGCCGGCCTCGTCCATGTCCTGGCCGGTGGCGACGGTGCTGGCACTCGGCGGCATCGGTGTGCTGGTCTTCGGCGCGTACCTGCTGGTCGATGGCGCCATCCAGATCGCGCGAGGATACGGCATCTCCGAGACCATCATCGGGCTGACCGTGGTCGCGGTCGGCACCTCGCTGCCGGAGTTCGCCACCTCGGCGGTGGCGGCCTTCCGCCGCGAAGCCGACGTCGCCATCGGCAACGTCGTCGGCAGCAACATCTACAACATCCTCGGGATCCTCGGCGTCACCGCCCTGGTCCAGCCCATCCCGATCCCGCCGGAGATCATGGCGGTCGACATCTGGGTGATGCTGGCGGCGGCGGTCGTGCTGGTCGCCTTCGCCCTCAGCGGCCTGCGCATCAACCGCTGGGAGGGCGGCGTGCTTCTCGCCGGTTACGCCGCCTACATCGCCTACCTCGTCAACCTCGCCATCGCGTCACCGGCGGCCACCGGCTGAAGATCCACCACGCCGCGCACCAGCTCCGCCGCGTCGCCCTTCACCGCGCGGACATCCTGCTCAGGCAAAGCGAGGCTCCGCGCGAGCAGCGGCCCGGCCGCTGGCGGCCTCATGTGTTCGCCGGAACAATGCTGGCGGACGTCGCCCGAAAGCCTTCGATTTACATGAAGAGACCTTCGTGATATAGTATTGGTTCAAACAAAGGCCCCTGCGAGGGGCAACTACCGCCGGCCCAACGGCGGCCACGACAGGTGCTTCCGCCTTCGAGATTTGCGTTGCGGCCGGCAAGCGCGCTCAGCCTCCGGGCGATGGCGCACGGGCGAGCGAAGGAGGGGGACATGGCCACGTTGACATATACCGGGACACCAGCGGCCGACGACATCCAGATCGAGATCCCTTACGAGAATCCGGGTGTCCTCGACGTCAAGGCCGACGGTAAGGCTGGTAACGACACCATCGGGCTGGATTACCAGTATTTCCGCGACATTGACGTCAACCCTTCTAGGGGAGGGGTCTACTCCGGGAAGATCGAGTTGCACGGCGGGAGCGGAAACGACGTCATATCCCATGCGTTGCTTGGGAATTACACGCACGTAGGGGAGTTCGCCCCCGACATCGACAGCGTCACCACCACCTACTATGGCGATGACGGCGACGATGTGCTCACCGCCGCCAGTGTTATAGAGAAGTACAGCCTGTCGGGATATGGGGGCGACGACTTACGCGGCGGCGCCGGCAACGACACGTACTACATCTTCGAACCCGCCGACAAAGTGACGGAGGCCTCGGCTGCCGGTTACGACACGGTCGTCGCCGGGCAAAGCGATTCGTTCGATGGTGTCGGCGTCGTCCTGGCCGCAAACTGCGAGAAACTGGTTCTCGCTGATCCGACCGACTTCACCGTCTTCGACCTCGGGGCGAAAGCAGGTTCAGGCAACGACCTGGACAACCTGATCATCGGCAACGGCCTGGACAACCAGCTTATAGGCGCCGCCGGCAACGATACGATCTACGGCGCCAACGCCAACGGCCTCGGCGGCGGCGACGAAATCCCCTGGGCCGAATTCGTCGATGCCGACACGATCTCCGGCGGCGGCGGCAACGACGTGATCTACGGCGGGCAGAGCAACGACGACCCGGAGGATGGACCCGACACGATCGACGGCGACGCCGGCAACGACACCAGTCTGGGCCGGCGGCGGCGACGACGCGGTCCATGGCGGGATCGGCGACGACAGCCTCTACGGCCAAAGCGACGACGACAAGCTCTACGGCGACGTCGGAGCCGACATGCTGGGCGGCGGTAGCGGCGACGACCTGCTCGACGGCGGCGCCGGCAACGACACGCTCGCCGGCCGCGATGGGCGCGACAGCCTCTATGGCGGCGACGGCAACGACAGGTTCGACTACGACAATGTCACCGATTCCAGCCGGGTTGCTTCCGCCCGCGACGTGATCTTCGACTTCACCGGCGTCGGACCGGACGCCGGCGACCGCATCGACCTGTCCACCATCGATGCCGACAGCGGTAAACCCGGCAACCAGAGCTTCGACTTCATCGGCATGAACCCGTTCAGCGCCGCTGGTCAGGTGCGGGTGCAAGAAAGCCTCGGTAGCGGCAGCCTGATCCAGGCGAACGTCACCGGCATCGCCGATGCGGAGATGGAGATCGTGGCCGCCGGCGTGGGCGGTGGCATGTGGGATCCCGGCGACTTCATCCTGTAGAGCCTGCCGGGCGGCGACTGCGTAAGCGGCTCTGGATTAGGCTAGCGGGTCGGGCCTCGCCCCGACCCGCGTACGGCCTCGTCGGCGCCGCCTTTCCGCGGTGACGCCAAAATGTTGTTCAACCCAACCGCGCGCTGGTCTAGGGAGGAGCCGTCGACACGTCCGAGGGCGGCGGTTGATGGCAAGCAGGGGAGTTCGCCGAGGCTGGTCCTCACGCGCCGGCGGCAGGGACCTGACCGCGGCCTGCGGTACCGGCCTTGTTCGGCTGGCGCTGGCGGTGGCGCTGGTCATGGCCGCGCTGATACCGGGAGACGCGGCGGCGCCGGGTGCGGAGGCGGTCAAGGGCAGGCTTGACGGCATCTGGTACTGGACGATGCCGACCACGCCGAACGGGCTCGTCCCAAGTCAAAGCTGGTCGGGGGCGGCCTCGGCGCCGGGCGGGGATGTCTACGTCGCCGGCATGGACCATAGCACCAACTCCGCCCTCTACCGCCTCCACGGCGGCGTTCTCAGCTACGTCGGCGACGCCAAGAGCGCCTCGCAGGCCGCCGGCAACTGGCTCGCGGGCGAGATCGCCGAGAAGTTCCACACCCGCCCGGCCTGGCACGACGGCCGCGTCTACGTCGCCACCCTGAACAGCTCGACCCTCGACGCGACCTACCTCGGCCTGCGCGGCTTCCACTGGTATGCCTACGACATCGCAACCGACCAGTTCATCGATCTCAGCGCCGGGCAGCCGGGCGGGACGGGAGCAGCGCACGGCGGCCTGATTGCCCAGGTCGTCGATCACGCCGTTGGCCGCATCTATGGCGCGCTCGCCCCCACCGGCGACCTCTACCGCTATGACATCGCCAGCGGCGAGAGCACGCGGCTCGGCCGCCCCGACTACCAGAGGCCGTACGTCTACCCGGGGCGGGCGATGTGGCTCGGCCGCGGCGGCCGCCTCTACTTCACCGCCGGCAACGACGAGCTCGACTACTACGGCGCGCCCTACGACCCGGCGATCTTCAACCATGTCTATGTCTACGACCCGGCGACGGGGCGCTTCGGCGAGGAGACGGCGTGGCGGCTGCACGACCAGCGGGCGATCGACGCGGCCCAGTGCTTCACTGCCGGGAGCGGCGACGTCGACTGCTTCCTCGCCGACAACGTCGGCCACATCTACAGGTTCAGGGACACCGCCGCCGGCCAAACGTGGAGCTACCTTGGCAACATCGGCCAGGAGGCGCGCGAGCCTTTCGGCTACACGTGGGTCTTCCACGTCTTCCGCGACCAAAGACAAGATCTACATCGTCACCGAGAAGGGGAAGCTCTTCGAGTTCGACCTCGTCGGCCGGAAGGCGTCCTTTCTCGGCGACCTGAAGGCGCTGGAACCGACGCTGGCGGACAAGACCTTCATCTATGGCCACGACGCTAAGGTGGGGACCCGGTTCTACGTCTCGGCGTTCAACCGGACCGGCAACGCCCTTCTCGTCGCCATCGACCCGGAGCGGCTGAAGGCTGCGATCACCGGCTCGGGCGGAGGCTGACGGTCCGGGCGCGAACCGGGCCGGCTGGCGACGACGGGCTCAGGTCGAGCTCGTGTCTTCGCCGCCGAGCGCCGTTGCCAGCGCGTGGCGATACCGGGATTCCAGTTCGTCGCCGTCGAGCGTCTTCAGGCAATGCCAGCGATAGAGGTCGGGGATCGCCGAGTTCTCGCCCAGCAGCTCCTCCCGCTCCTCGTCCATCTTCAGGAACAACAGATACGTGATCTGCTCGATGTAGTCGCCGAACGGCACGCCCTGGCGGCGCAGCACGTGCGCATAGTTCCAGACGCGGTTGACGAGCGTCGCGTCGTTCATCAGCGGGACGTGACCACGAGATCGAGGCTGCGTTCGTTGCCGCCAGACGCATCAGCGATGACCAAACGGCCCGCATCTGCGGCACCCAGCTGCTCGTTGGCATTCAGCAACTCGATCCCATAGACCGAACCATCCGGCGCAATATCAATGGTCACTTCGTCGCTCAGGCGCACGCTATCGACCTCCCTTGCCTTCTCACGGAAGCGGATGTAAGCGATGTTGTGCTGCGGGTCATAGGTCAGTTTCACGATTCAACTCCTTGCTCCGCCTCTAGAAGTACCTGACGATCACCGTAATGACCAGCCAAGCTCCTTCCTCTTCGACGGCGAAGGCCTCGATCTGCTTTGTCGCGCAGTGCCGTCCGCGCCAAGCCGCATCGAACACGAAGTTTCGGCGGAAACCCGTCCGCCCGAACCGCGCAGGGAAGCGCTCCCCGCCGGTCACCGCCGCCGCAACCTCGTCTTCGTTTGCGCCGCGTTCGGCCATGCGCGCCCGGGCATGCTGGTGTAAGCGCACAACGATTTCTGGATCAGAAGGCATCGACGGCGTCGCCGAGGATGTCGTCGCGAAGTTCCGGCAGCACCGCCCGGCGCAGCACCAGGTCGACCGGTGCCCCCAATACGTCGGCGAGATGGCGTGCCGTGCGCGAGACGTGCATCAGCCCCACCGGCCGGTCGAACTCGACCAGCAGGTCGATGTCGCTCTCGGGCCCCGCTTGCCCGTGGGCGGCGGAGCCGAACAGGGCGAGCGACCGCACGGCATACTCCGTCTTCAGTGTCGGCTCGTCGGCCCGAAGACGGTCGAGGATGGCGCGGGCATCACCCGGTGTGCTGGCCCTTGATCCTGTCATCGCTCGAGTTTGCCTGTGGTCCCTCAGTCAACGGCAACTGCGCAGCAGCCGCTGGCGCTGGCCTTCGCCCTCTCCGACCCGGACGGCTGGTCGCTCAGCTTCTCGGCCCCCGCGTGCTGCTGTCGGGGGCGAAGTCGCCGGTCGCCGGGTCCGGCGGCATCTCGCAGACCTTCGAGTGGCAGGGCGAATACGACGTCACCGCCGGCCACTCGCTGGCGGCCACCCTGGTCAACGACGTCGCCGGGTATGCGTGACGAGCAGGCGGGGCCGTGCCAAGCCTGACATTACTGAAGCTTGCCAGTTCAGGGCGTGGCCCATCCGGTCCATGTGCGGCCGCTTAACCTCCAGGAGCGTCGGCCGGACGACCCCTTCGAGTCGACGCCGACTGGCAAGGAGCCGCCTTCAACCACCTTCGGCTTATCGCCAAAGCGTCGTTTTCGTAGATCGGGAAGCGGACGCTGAAGATGACGATTAACGAGAATTTATTAGACATCGGAGGCTGCTTAGGGAAGACAGTAATCCACCCAGCAGGACTACCTAAGCCGAGCCAACTAAAGCATGCGTCACACCACGCCTTTAGCTACCTGACCATGTTTCTGTTGACATTCTCCTGAAGCCGACAGAAGTGAACCGACAGTTTAAACACGAGCATGTAGAAACCCGTGTTGCTCAAAGTGAACAACTTTTCCACATCCTTGGCTGCGGCGTGCGCGGCAACCGGCATCGAGTGGGCGTCGTCCAACCGAACTACATGGTCCTGTGCCAGTGGGCCACCGGCGGGCAGGAAGAACATGTTGGTAGTCTTCTGCGCCCTGATTGACGCGAGTTTTTCGTCCACCCTCTGGCGATCGACGCCATCTGCCCGCAGTACCGCGTCGTAATCTGCTAGTTTGACCAAAGGAGCAAAGATTACTCGGGCCGGAACGTCGCGTTGGTTGCCAGGCTCAACGTCGCAGGTGTTCGACAGAACAATGGCTTGGACAGAGCGCCGTTCCCCAGTATCGAAGATAAAAAGCTGGAACCCGCGCCAGCCGTCACCTTGCAGCATGTCTGACTTGAAAGTGTCCCGATGCGGGCTGAGGAAGTAGTCAACGGTTCTTCCCTGCGCGATAGCCTTCAGCTCATCGAGCAGAATCTGACGATCTTCTGCCGTCAGGTAGTAGGGTATCTGTTGCCGGAGGCTGTCAGCGTCAAAATTCATTCTCAGGACTGGTAGAGTGAGTTCTAAATTCCTGTCCCATACTGCTTCAAACTCCGCGCCGAGGGGCTCTTGGCCCTCGGACAGGAATGCGAAGATAGACGCAATCTCCTGCGCAAAGTCATGCAACGTCGCCACGCGCGAGTCGGCAAGGGACCTCTCGAAAAAGCTGTAGGTCGGGATTCTCTGCGTCGTGACATAGATCGGATCGTCTGCCGGCCAAGTCGCATTGCAAACGGCGAGCGCCGCGTTGAGGCCAGCGATTGCCATCGTGGCCGTAACTCTACGTGGACGAATGATCGCATTCATAGACGGGCCCCATTTCATCAACAGTTTGTTGTTTTAGGCAGTCGAAGAAGCGAACCTTGTTCGACTGACGTAGCTTCTCAAGCTCTGACTCTAGATCGCCCGCGAACGTAGCGAATGGGATTGGGGGTGAAATGTCTCTTATAGAATCAATATCAACCACCACACCGAATACCTCACGTCCGTCTGGCATCCGGCCGCTCGCGCCCGTAATCACGGTCAAGATGTGGATAGCGTCGCCTTCGACGTGATGTACCTTCATGTCTATGTGATCAGCGTTAACTTCAAGCTCACCGATCCGGATTGCGAGATCGACCTTCGAGATCTGAGCCGCGAGTGTTGGTGCCTCGATCAAGTTGACGTACTTAAGCGAAAACCGCTCCACCTTTCCCGCAACGCGGACCTTATCAACCAAGTTGATGATCTCAAGAATCTTCTTCTTGAAGTTTGGCCACTTCGGGTAGGGTAGCTTGCAGCTAATGACAACATTGCGGTCGCCGACCGCCACTACATACTCACCCCATTCGAGCCGCTGCGTCGGTGCATACTGCAGCGTGGGGTCAGTCTTGCGCATCGGCTGCGGTATCTCGGCTGCTGGCAGACGCCTTATAGACGGTTTGGGATTCAGTTCGTGGAAAAGGATGCCGGGCAAGATATCCGCGAGGGGCGCAGATGCCTCCATGCGCACTTCGCAAAGCGCATCGACGAGCGGTTCTCGCTCGAGAATCTTTGGCAGTTTAGTGATGGGCAAATCGTCCTCCGGCTCGCGTCGAAGTGTATCCCGGCTGGGAATCAGGGACAAGCAAGCCGAAGGCCGGATGAATTCGGGACGCGTTTCGCGTTTAGTGCGCCAGGGAACGCTCTCATAGGGCCAGCCGACGATCGCGGGGGCTCTGCCCGAGACCCTGCGACACGCCATCAGACATCCTCAAGGACGTTTCCATGATCGATCTTACGACCCCGCGTTAGCCGTGGTGGCTCGACCTGCCGGGCGGTATCCGCTGGCACGTCCGGCCGCTGACCACGGCGCTGATGCTGGCCGCCCGGCAGCGGCTTCGCCAAGAGGAGGGCGCGGGCGAGGACGCCGGCGAGGCCATGGACGAGGCCGCGCGCACCGAGGGCTGGGTGAAGGCGCTCGCCTGTGAGGCGATCCTGGCCTGGGAAGGCGTCGTCGCAGCGGGCCAGCCGGTGGAGCCGTCGCCCGAAGCGGTCGGCGCGGTGCTCGACCGCTGGCCGGTGTTCCAGGCCTTCCGCGACCGCTACTTGCCCCCGGCCTGCTGCTGGACGCGGAAAAAACGGCTGATGGCCCGCGCGGACTTCCACTTCGCCGGCAGGGCCCGGCCGGCAGGGCGTACTCGCGCACGGCGACGCCTGGACCGGCGCCCAGGTTCATCTGTTCGTGATCCTGGACGATCCAGCCGGCCTCATTCAGCAGCTGATCGATTTTCTGCCGCGCCCTCTCCTCCGGCGTCGGCATCGCCGTCTCCCCCCGAGATGCGTGATGATCGTGTTGTTACACGAGCCGGACTCGCTGAACTTTGTGCGAAAAATGGTGCCGCCGGAGTGAATTGAACACTCGACCCCACCCTTACCAAGGGTGTGCTCTACCCCTGAGCTACGGCGGCAAAACCCCTCATGCGAGGGCGGCACGATGCCATAGCCGCGCCGGCCGTGACAAGCGTAGGCTGCTCACGGCGAGTTCAGCGTCGAACCGAAGGCCGAGCGAGGCGGGAGCGACAGCGTGGAGACGGCGGAGCGGGGCGGGGGGAAGGAGCCAAAGGCGCGTGCGGGGAAGAAGGCGTCGCGCGAGGAGCGGCTCGCCGCGGCGCTGCGAGAGAACCTGCGCAAGCGCAAGGCGCAGGTGAGGGCGCGCGAGGCGGGCAACGGACCCGCCGGCGGTACCGAAACCGGCCAAGACACCGGCCAAGACCCCGGCCAAGACCCCGGCAAAGATCTTGGCCAAGACCCCGGCCGGGACCCGGCTTGAGCGCCGGCGCCCGATCGCGTACAACTAATCGCGTCATCGCCATGTCATGAGCGCGACCGTGGCCCGCCGCCGGCGCGGCTTCGCTCGCCCCCCGCAGCCAACGGCCGATCATGGACCGCATCCGCATCCGCGGCGGCACGCCGCTTCAAGGCGTGATCCCCGTCAGCGGCTCGAAGAACGCCTCGCTGCCGCTGATGGCGGCGAGCCTGCTCACCGACGAGGCGGTGCGGCTCACGCAACGTGCCGCGCGTCGTCGACATCGCCACCATGGGCCGGCTGCTGGAGGACCTCGGCGTCTCGGTCGAGATCGACGCCGGCGGCGCCTACGGCCAGACCGTGACGCTGCAGGCCGCGTCGATCCGCAACACCACCGCGCCCTACGACCTGGTGCGGAAGATGCGCGCCTCGGTCGTCGTCCTCGGGCCGCTCGTCGCCCGTCACGGCCACGCCCGGGTGTCGCTGCCCGGCGGCTGCGCCATCGGCACCAGGCCCGTGGACCTGCACCTGAAGGCGCTGGCACAGCTCGGCGCCGAGATCGAGCTCGCCGAGGGCTACATCGAGGCGCGGGCGCCGAAGGGCCTTAGCGGCTGTGCTTTGACCTTCCCGCTGGTGACCGTCGGCGGCACCGAGAACGCGCTGATGGCGGCGAGCCTCGCCGAGGGCGAGACGGTTCTCGCCAACGCCGCCCGCGAACCCGAGGTCAGCGACCTCGCCCGCTGTCTCGTCGCCATGGGCGCCGACATCACCGGCATCGGCACCGACACGCTCCGCATCCGCGGCAGCAAGCGCCTCGGCGGCGTCGATTACGCCGTCATCCCCGACCGGATCGAAACCGCCACCTACGCCTGCGCCGTGGCGATCACCGGCGGCGAGGCGGAGCTCACGGGCGCCAGGCTCGACCTGATCGAGGCGGTGGCCGAGACGCTGCGCGAGGCGGGCGTCGAGCTCACGCCCACCGAGGCCGGCTTCCGCGTCGCCCGCGCCAACGGCCCGCTCGTCGGCGTCGATGTCATGACCGAGCCCTATCCCGGCTTCCCCACCGACATGCAGGCGCAGATCATGGCGCTGATGACGGTGTCGGGGGGTGCGGCGATGATCACCGAGACGGTGTTCGAGAACCGCTTCATGCACGTCCCCGAGCTCTGCCGGATGGGCGCCAACATCAACGTCCACGGCTCTTCGGCCATCGTCCGCGGGGTAAGCCGGCTATCCGGAGCGCCGGTGATGGCGACCGACCTGCGCGCCTCGGTGTCGCTGGTGCTCGCCGGACTCGCGGCCCAAGGCGAGACCATCGTCAACCGCGTCTACCACCTCGACCGCGGCTACGAGAAGATCGAGGAGAAGCTCGCCGCCTGCGGCGCCGAGATCGAACGCCTCGGGGAGTGAAGGCATCCAGATTGTTCCACTGCTTGTCACGCTGTGCTACGAGAGCGGGCGGGCAAGGCGCTAGCGGCTTTCATGGTGGCGCACGGCACAGTCGACTGGCTTACGGGTCCTCCTCCCGGAGAGGATGCATCGGCGGCGGCCGAAAGCACCTCCCGGCTGTCGATCGCTTGCGCCGCGGCCAGCAGCGCCGGCCTAACCGTCCGGCGGCATTGCCGCTGCCCAGCGTCCGCGCGAAGACCGCCGTAAGCGTCGGTCCTGGCGCCGGCCTTGCGTAAGCTGTCGCGGTCGTTGATCCAGACGTAGACGATCACCTGCGCGCTGCAGGTTCGTCGGCTGCGAAAGCAACAGGGTCGGCATAGAGCCATTCGGTCGTGCCGGTCGCGATCTTGGTGACGAAGTAGCGGATGTCGAGACCGAGCCGCGTCGCTTCGATGCGGGCGCGACACGCGCGCCTGCTCCGGATTTGCCGAGGGTGGTCCCGGCGGAAGCGCCGGCGCCAGCGTGATCGCGCGCGCGCGGATGCGGTCGACCGCCTCGACCTGGCGGCGAGCGCCGCCGAGCAGCCGGGCGTCGGCCTTGCTTCGCACAGCCTGATCGGGCCGGCATACGGCGTGCGCATGGTGTGCCCGTCGTCCACCGCCGCGACGGATCGCCGTTCGAGACGGCGGTGCGAGCGCGAACATCGTGCCGGGGGCGTCTTGCCCGGCCGCAGATCTGCCGCCAGACGCCGTGGCGGCTCGCAGACGCGGTCGGCGGCGCGCTCGTCGTAGCAGCGTTGAACGCGACAGCTCCTGGTCGCCGTGAACCACGTCGAGCGCATCGGCGATCTCGACCTCGACCGCCTCGCCCGGCGCGAACGCCTGCAGAGCGGCCGGCCATGACCGGCCGAGCCTGACGAGGTCGCGCACGCTTGGCGCGTTCTCCCGCCCGGCACGGCGGCTGCCACAAGTCCACCCCGCCTGCAGCAGCGCCAGAGGGCGAGCGCCGGACGGCGTCGGTGGGCAGCGCGTCGAACCGTCCGCGTCCTCGACCCGCAGGCGATGGCGAGGTGCGCGCCAGCAAAATCTCGCCGAGCCGATGAACCACCCGCGTCGGATCGCGCCGATCGGATCACCGCCGCCGTTTCTCGGCAACGTCGTCCGTCCGCCGCTTCGCCGTGAAGCATCGCGCCACCGTCCGACGACCGGCGGCCGCCGTCAAACCGCCTGAGCTTCTTGCCCCGGACGGCTGGAAACCGGAACGGCAAGTTGCATCGTCGGTCATGGCGGGTGTGGCCGGCCCGATGCAGTGGACGGGTTGCTTCAACAACCTAATGTACCACAGGAAGACGCCTTACCGCGTCATCCGCCCAGGCCGCCGCTCCCCGGCGCGCACCCTGCCGCCCTACCTATGCGCTTCCTGCCCGGCCCCCGCGCTTCGCGAGCTCCGAAAAGGTCTTAAGATCAGGAAGCCGTCGGCGCGAGCCGCAAAAGCGCGCGGCGACACGCTCGCCCGGCCGGTGAGCTCCCCGGCGGCCCGCCGGCGCGTCTGGCGGGCGGCGGCGAATCGCCCTACGTTGACGGGCGATGCCGCACCCCCGCTCACGCCTGCGCTTCCGGCCGCGTCGATGCTGATCATCGCCCTGCACATGCTGTTCGGCGATCGCGGCAAGTACCTTGGCATGATCATCGGGATCACCTTCGCCGCGCTGATCATGACGCAGCAGCCGTCGATCTTCGTCGGGCTGATGTCGCGCACCTTCGCCTTCATCGATGACGTGAGCCTCCCGGACATCTGGGTCATGGACCCCGGCGTCGAGTACGTCGAGGAGAGCAAGCCGATGCGCGACACGGCGCTGACCCGGGTGCGCGGCGTCACCGGCGTCGCCTGGGCGGTGCCGATGTTCAAGGCGATCATCAACATCCGCCTGCCCGACGGCCAGACCAAGAGCATCAACCTCACGGGGCTCGACGACGCCACCCTGGTCGGCGCGCCGCCGCAGATGGCCGAGGGCAGCCTCGCCGACCTGCGCCAGACCGACGGCGTCATCGTCGATCAGGAGGCCGCCGGCGACCGGCTGCGCTACGTTGCCGCCGACGGCATCTCCCGCCCCCTCGGCATCGGCGACGAGGTCGAGATCAACGACAATCGCGCCGTCGTCGTCGCCATCAGCCGCTCCAGCCGCGACTTCGTCCTGGTGCCCAAGGCCTTCACCACCTACTCCCGGGCACTGTCCTGGGCGCCGCCGCAGCGCCGCCAGCTCACCTACGTCCTGGTCAAGGCCCGCGACGGCGTCGATCCCACCGAGCTCGCCAGACGGATCGCCGCCGAAACGGGGCTCAGCGCCCAGACGCAGGCGCAGTTCCGCCGGGCGACGCTCACCTACTGGATGGAGAACACCGGCATCCCGATCAACTTCGGGATCTCGGTGGCGCTGGGCTTCCTCGTCGGCGCCGCCATCGCCGGGCAGAGCTTCTTCAACTTCGTCCGCGAGAACCTGGACCAGTACGCGGCGCTCAAGGCCATGGGCCTGCGCACCGGCGTCGTCGTCCGCATGGTGCTGCTCCAGGCCCTGGTCGTTGGGCTGATCGGCTATGGGCTGGGCGTCGGCATCGCTGCGATCTTCGGCAGCAACGTCAAGGACAGCGTGCTCGCCTTCGCCATGGTGCCCGAGATCCTGGCGTTCGCCGCCGTGGGCGTGCTCGTCATCGTCTCGCTCTCGGCGCTGCTCGGCATCCGCCAGGTGGTCCGCCTCGACCCGGCCGTGGTCTTCCGCTCGTGAGCGCCGAGCGCGGCCGCGGTGCAGCCAGCGCCCGAGCCGGAGCCTTCGCCCGCCGTCGTCTGCGCCGACGTGAGCAAGTCCTTTCCCACGGCCGCGGGGCCGCTGTGGGCGCTCCGCGGGGTCGACCTGGTCGTGCCCGAAGGCGGCATCACCATGCTGGTCGGCCCGTCCGGCTGCGGCAAGACGACGCTGCTCTCCGTCATTGCCGGCATCCTCACCCGCGACGGCGGCCGCTGCAGCGTCTTCGGCATCGACAGCGAGGCGCTCCGGCCGCGCGCCCGGCTCGACTTCCGCGCCCAAACCATCGGCTTCATCTTCCAGCAGTTCCACCTGCTGCCGTCCTTGAGCGTCGTCGACAACGTCGCCATCCCGATGATCATCAACGGCGCCGCCAGGCCTGCGGCGCTGGCCGCGGCCGGAGCGCTGCTGGCTCAGGTCGGGCTCGCTGGCCGCGAGCGGGACGCGCCGGGCACGCTTTCCGGCGGCGAACAGCAGCGCGTCGCCATCGCCCGGGCGCTGGTCCATAAGCCCCGGCTCGTCGTCTGCGACGAGCCGACCAGCGCGCTCGACCACGACACCGGCCAGCGGATCATGACGCTGATGCGCGAGATCGTGCGCGATCGCGGCACGACGCTGCTGATCGTCACCCACGACAGCCGGATCTTTCCCTTCGCCGACCGCATCGCCCGGATGGACGACGGCCGGATCCTCGGCATCGAGGCGCCGCCGGCGGCGGCGGACGCATGAGGGGAACCTTCACCCGCGTCGTCGTCCCGATCGTCAGCGCCGCCGGCATCGCCTACGCCGTCGCCTTCTCCACGCTCAGCCAGGACCGCGAGCCGCCGCCGCCCAACCAGCTCGCCATGCCGGCCGAGAGCCGCTACGGCGTCACGGTGGCCGGCAGCGGCCTGATCGAGGCGAACACCCGCAACATCGCCGTGGGCAGCTTCCTCTCCGGCATCGTCGCCGAGGTGCCGGTGACCGAGGGCGACGAGGTCTCCCGCAGCCAGCCGCTGTTTGTCCTCGACAGGCGGGCGGCGGAGGCCGATGTGGCCACCGCCGAGCAGCAGCGCCTCGCCGCGCTGGCGGAGGTGGCGGAAGCCGACTCCCTGCTCGCCGACCGTCTCGACCAGCTCCGCCGGCGCGAGAAGCTCGAACGCGGCTTCGTCCTCAGCGAGGATGCCTGGGCCCGGCTGCGCTTTGCGGTGGATGCCGGCAGGGCGGCGGTCGCGGCGGCGAAGACCCGGGTCGACGTGGCCGCGGCGCAGGAAGATGCGGCGCGGGTGACGCTGGACCGGCTGACGGTGCGTGCGCCGGTCGACGGCCGCATCCTCAAGGTCAACATCCGCCCCGGCGAGTTCATCACCGCCGGGCCCAGCGCGACGCCGGCGGTGCTCATGGGCGGCGAGAAGCCGCTGCACGTGCGCGTCCAGGTCGACGAGAACGACATCTGGCGGCTCAGGCAGGGGGCGCCTGCCGAAGCCGTCGTCCGCGGCAACCGCGACATCCGCTTCCCGCTCGCCTTCGTCCGCATCGAGCCATACGTTTCGCCGAAGCGCTCGCTCACCGGCGACATCGCCGAACGGGTCGACACCCGGGTGCTCGAACTGGTCTACAGCTTCGATCCCCGGGGGCTCCCGGTCTACATCGGCCAGCAGGTCGACGTCTTCATCGACGCCGAAGCGAACCTGGCGGCGGGAGGGTGAGGCAAAACGCTGCGCCAGGCCAGCCAGCCGTGGTGAGTGGGTCGACATGAGCAAGGGGCTGCAACGCAGGGCGGCGACCAGATCGCGCGGTTCATGAGCAGCTATCATGGACCCGAGCCGGGGCATGCTGAGGCAAAGCTTGACGCGCGATGATGGGTCCTGTCGATGACGTTCGGGTTCGCGTCGATCTGACGGCCGTCGTGATCGCGATGCGGGCTTACGTCCCGCATGTGTTGACCGTCAGAAGCTCGGCGCCGCCCCCGGCGTCCGGATCGCGCCGTCATCTCTGCCGTCCGGGCCTCTGCAGCCGGGTCACCGTTCCCTTCAGGCGGGGCTACGCAACTGGGTGGAACGGCAAACTCATTGCCGCCTGGGGTACGTTGAGCAGCTTTATACCTTTGGGGATCGCACGGACGTGCTTCCCGAGCGACCGTCGGACGCCAAGAATAGAGCCATCTCGATCGCATACCTGGCCCTGATGTCCATCGGCAGCGAAGACCTGCCGACGCAAGAAGGCTGGCGGCCGTGGTATCAATTCTTCCCATGGGAGGACAGGCGCTTCGACGAACCGCCATCGCGGTCCTTCATTCTTGACCGGCTTTCGGACTGGGCGCGGTCCACTGGCCAACGTCACGACAAGGATCGCGTCGGGCGGCTGTGTCTCACGTTCGGGGTCGATGGGGTTCCGTGGGACGAAGAACGCGCCCTGGAACGCTACGAGATGCTCTATGAGGCCGGCGTGGTTCCAGAGGCTTCGTTGGACCGCGGCCTTGAGCCGGCTGCAGATCTCGCCTCGTATGCCGGCGTCGCGATGTTCGCCGATCATCGGCGAATTCTTGCCACCTCCATCAGCCGCCTGCGTGCGAAGATCAAGTATCGGCCGGTCCTCTTCGAATTGATGCCGCCCACGTTCACCCTCTCGGCGTTACAGAAAGCCGCCGAGGCGCTCTCGGGTGTTTGCCTGCACAAGCAGAACTTCCGCCGGCTCATTGCCCAGCAGGGGCTTGTCGAGGAAACGGGCGAAATGGCGACGGACACCGGCGGACGGCCGGCCAAGCTGATGCGCTTTCGCAGCGACGTGCTCCTGGAGCGCCCGGCGCCCGGGTTTCGCCTCGCCGCGACGCGCCGGGGCGGTTTCCCTTGACGCAAGGCGCACACCGATTATGCTCACCTTGAGTACAAAGCACTCCGGCCGTCGATGACTTTTTTTGATCATGATATGCTCATGATGAGCATAAGAGGATCGCCGCTATGCCCATGCCCACCGTTGCCCAGCCGGAGCCGCTGCCCTTCACCCCTGAGGTGGAGGCGCGCACCGAAGAGATCCGTCAGCGCCTGAAGAACACCATGACCGCGTTCAAATGGCCGCAGTTCGCGCCCGAGATCGACGCCATTTGCCGTCTCAAGAAGGAGCGCAATGCCATCATTCTGGCCCACAATTACCAGACGCTGGAGATCTCGGCCTCGACGACGCCGTCCTCATCAAGGACAACCACATCGCCTTGGCCGGCGGCATCGCGGCGGCCGTCGAACGCGCACGGCGCAGCATCGTAACCGGCCGGTCGGGACCGCTCACGCAGCCTGAGCGGCTTGCTGCGAGGCTGGCGTCCAGTTCCAGGGGAGCAGTTCGTCGAGTCGAGTGACGATGTGGTCGTTGATCCGCGCGAGAATGTCGGTGAGGTAGGCTTCGGGGTTGAGGCCCGACAGCTTCGCCGTCTCGATGATGGTCATCGCGTCGGCGAGCGTCTCACCGCCGGCGTCGGAGCCGGCGAACAGCCAATTCTTGCGGCCGATCGCCACGGGCCGGATGGCGCGCTCGGCGGGATTGTTGTCGATGGCGACGCGGCCGTCCTCGAGGAA
>CAVVAX010000015.1:0-14744 GCA_963746275.1 uncultured Alphaproteobacteria bacterium | reverse complement strand
AGAGAAGCCACAAGGCGACAGCCTGCAGGTGCAGGCACGAAGCTCAACCCTTATGGAGATACTCTACCAATGACCAAGCTCTCCCTCCTCGGCACGGCGTCGGCCCTGGCCCTCAGCTTCGCGCTCGCGCAGGGCGCCTCCGCCACCGAGCCGCGCCTCCTCGTCGACGACAACCAGACGAACCTCTTGAGCGACGGCAACGCCAACGACGGCAGCACGATCAACAAGTCCTACACCTCGAGCGCCGACAACCGCGTCAACGCCACGCAGGACAACGACACGGCCACCAACAACAGCTTTAACAAGTCCTTGAGCGTCGACAACCGCGCCACCTCGGACAACGACACGGCCACCAACAACAGCTTCAACAAGTCCTACAGCTCGAGCACCGACAACCGCGTCAGCGCCACCTCTGATAACGACAGCGCCACCAACAACAGCTTCAACAAGACCGCCAGCAACAGCTTCAACAAGGCGTACACCTCGAACACCGACAACAGCGTCAAGGCATGGTCGGACGACGACAACACCGCGACGAACAGCTTCAACACCAGCACCCTCGAGGACAAGCGCACCAGCATCACCGTCAGCAAGGACGAGCGGGTGAGCGAGACCGAGCTTAAGGCCGAGGCGAGCAGGGGTAGCGTCGCCGCCGTCAACGGCAACGCCGCCGACAGCAGCATCGGGCGGGAAAACTCCGGCAAGATCGCCGGCCGCGACCTCAACACCGGCTCGCAGAGCGACATCTCCCTGGGTGACGTGATGGTCAACCTGGCGACGGCCAACGCCCACCTCGACAGCGCGTCGATGAGCGCGGCGCTCAAGGCCGGGGTCGACACCGGCGGGATCAACAGCGTCAACCTGAACGGCATGCATGGCATCGCCCAGGTGAGCAACAACACCGGCGTCGCCGCGCAGGCGAACAACATCGCCCTGAACGCCATCGTCAAGTAGGCCCGGCAACGGACGGACCGGCGGGCATGTCCCGCCGGCCCGGCTGTCTCGGCTCCTCCAGGCCGGGCGAAGCGCCCGGTCCAGGCTAGTGGAGTAACCCATGAAACGCTCGCATAACGCCGCAGGAGCCCTCGCCCTCGCCGCCCTTCTGGCCGCGGCTCCGGCGGGCGCCGAGCAGGCGCCGGCCCCGGCCGACGATGCCGGCGACCGGTGGGAGGCGATGGCGACCGAGGACCTAAGCGGGCTCGCCGGCGGCAGCCGCGGCGTCGATCTCGGCATCGTCCTCGACGACCTCCAGCTCAACGCCTCCAGCACAACCGCGTCCATGAACGGCAACACGATCAGCGGCTTCGCCTCGGGCGCCGCCGCCGGCAACGTGATGTCCGACATCCACGGCTTCGGCAACACGATGGTCGTAAACACCGGCGTCCTGACGATGTCCAACAGCGTCAACGTTAACGTCTCCGTGGACATGGGCCGGTGAAGCCGGTGTCGCCGACTTCTCCCGTGGCCATGCTAGGCGGAAACGCCGCCGCCATGACCTATTCCGCTTCGGGCCTGAGACGGTGGCGCCGGTCGGCGAGGCGGGCGGGCGGCGCTGCGCTTCTCGCGGCCGCCTTCGTCCTGCTTGGGCCGCGGCTTGCGGACGCAGGTCAGGTCGGCATCCACTTCGCCGGCGGCGGCCAGTTCAACGTCGGTGTGATCAGCCTCAAGGAGGCCAGGTTCAAGACGGTGCTGAAGCAGCGCTACGACTTCAGCTGCGGCTCCGCGGCGCTGGCCAGCTTGCTCAGCTTCCACTATGAGCGGCCGACGACGGAAGAGGCGGTCTTCACCGCCATGTATCGCCTGGGCGACAAGGAGCGCATCCACCGCACCGGCTTCTCGCTCCTCGACATGAAGGGCTACCTGGAGGCGGAGGGGCTGCGGGCCGACGGCTTCCGCGTCACCCTGGAGAAGCTCGATGCGGCCAGGGTGCCGGCGATCACCCTGATCAACACGAACGGCTACAAGCATTTCGTGCTGATCAAGGGCCTTCGCGGCGACGAGGTCGTGGTCGGCGATCCGGCGCTGGGCGTGCGCGTCTACCGGCGCGACGCCTTCGTCGCGATGTGGGAGGGCATCGCCTTCATCATCCGAGACGAGCCGGACCTCGCGCGCCGGAACTTCAACAGCGAGCAGGACTGGGCGGTGCGGGTCAAGGCGCCCTTCGGCGCCGCGCTGAACGGCCAATCGCTGGCGTCGTTCACCGTCAACCTGCCGCCACCGACCCGCAGGTATTGAACCCGACGGTATTGAAGGAGGCGATCATGCTCCCGTCCGACGTCGCAAGATCATCATCCCCGCGGCCCGTGATCGCCGGCGCCATGGCCGGTGGTTGGCAGCGCCTGGCGCTGGGCCTGCTGGCGCTGCCGCTCATGGCGGCCTCGGGCCTCGCCTCGCCGGCTATGGCCGGGGCCGCGGCCTCGCTGGCCCTTGCCGCGCCGCTGTCCGACGAAGCTCTCGCCGACCTCCGGGGTGGCTTCAGCATCGGCGGCTTCGACCTGTCCGTCGGCATCGTCTCGAGGTCGGTGCTGGGGCAGGGCGAGGGCGTCGGCGAACGTCTGGAGGTGGTGAGCCGCTATTCCATTCCGGGCGTCGGCCGGCTCGCCTACGACGGCACGACCGTGCAGACCCTGCCCGCCCTTGGCGACAGCGATGATCCGCGGGTAGGCACACAGCCGGCGGCCGGCATCGTCATCTCGAGCCTCGCGACCGGGGCGACCGTCGATGTCAACGGCACCACCCGGCTAACCCACCGGCTCCTCGATGCCTTCGTCGAGAACACCGACGTCAACCGCGCGATCACCCGCCAGCTCGACATTAACCTCGAGGTCGGGGGCCTTGCCCGCAAGCTTGGCGCGGCGCGGGCGGCACAGGTGCTGCGCCCGGCGGTCGAGGCGCAGATCCTCTATGGCCGCCGGTGACCCCGGATGCCGGTTGGAGGGGGGGCACCGGCCAGGGAGAGCCGGCCCGCCGGTTCAGGCCGTTTCGCCGGGAGGCTCGTCTTCCGGGACAGGGGCGGGCGCCGCCTCGGCCGGCCGCCAGAACGGGTGCCTGCCGACGAAGCGGTCCCAAGCCTTCAGCGCGCCTTGCTCGCGGTGGTCGGAGACGTGGCTGTGCCAGCCGATGACCAGGCCGGCGGCGTAGGCGATGTCGCGCCGCTCCCTGCCTCTCGCCCGCTTCGGCGCCTTCTTGAGCAGGCTTCGGGCCACCTCGACGTCGTTGTTGAGCCCCAGCTGGTCTTGCAGCGTCTTCATCGCCGCGAGGTAGGGAGCGACCTGCCGGCGGGGAAAGAGCGCGCCGAAGAACTCGGTGGCGTAGCGCAGCTTCTTGATGCGGATGCGGACGGAGTGCCGCTCCTCGGCGGTGAGTGCGGCGAAGTTGCCGGCAAGGTCCAGTGTCTCCTCATAGCCCTGATCGAGAAGCTGGCGGGCGAGGTCCACGGCCGGCGTGCCCATCGCCGCCGCCTGTTCCTTCGAGGCACCATCGTGCCAGCGCTTGCCCTCGGCCCAGGCCTTAAGCAGAAGGATCAGCCCGGCGTAGCGCTGCGATTTGATCGCGGCCGAGGCCCGGTCGTAGGCCTCGTCGCGCATCTTCTCGACCGCGTGCGCCAGAACCGGAATCGTCGGCTCCCCGGTCAGGTCGCCCTCCACCGGCCGCAGCACGCCGTCGACGAAAACGTCCCAGTCGCGCGCACCACCGAGTTCGCGGATCAGCCACTTGAGCTCGCCGTTGAGGTAGCGGAACTGCTCTTCCGGAAGGTGATCGCGATAGAGCGTCAGTGCGCTGCGCAGCCGCCGGGCCGCGACGCGCATCTGGTGGATACCCTCTTCGTGCGCCCTCGCCAGCACGCACGCCTCGTTCGCCCGGAGGTGCTGGACGCCTGAAACCACGATCCCGGTCAACGCTTCCTCGGCCGTGGCCGAAGGCGTGAGTTTCGGCGTCTTCGCCTTCCGCCAGCGTGGTTGAGGACTTTCGAGCTCCGGTTTCACACCGTCTAGGTCGGTCATGGCCCGCATGTTCTGTTCCCGCTCCAGCCTTATGCCAAGCCCCGCAATGCGACACTTTGGTGACGACGTGGAGGCGGCGGCCGCTGCCGTCAACATCGCTCGTGACAAGGCTGCTGTCTTCCGGCACCGGACTTTATCCGAATCGCGGCTGGCTGCCTCCAATCATGTACGCCAAAAGCAGGAGAACAGCCCCGCGCGGCTCCGCGGCGCCAGCTCCTGCGGGCGGCTCCCAGAGCGCGGCTCCGAGAGCGCGGCCCCCCAGAGCGCGGCTCAGAGACTGCCCATGGTTTCCGCCGGAAAATGTTGGGCAATGCGCGAGGCCAACTGATCTCGGACCTGGCGGTAGGCGGCGACGCGCATGTCTCGGCTGCCCTCGACGATGGTCGGGTCGAAGGTGTTCCAGAACACCACGTCGCAGGCCATGATCCGGGTCATCTCGACGGCACGGTGCTGCGCCTCGGGCGAGAGCGAGATGATCAGGTCGAACAACTCGTCCTCCAAGTCATCGAAGGTCCGCGGCTCGTGGGCGGAGATGTCGATGCCGATCTCGTCCATCACCTGCACCGCGAACGGATCCAGCTGGCCTGGGCGGATGCCGACGGATTCCACGTAGACGCGCCGGCCGTGGCGGGCGCGCAGCATGCCCTCGGCCATCGGCGAACGGATGGCATTGAAGGTGCAGGCGAAGAGCACGGCCGAGGGAAGCTCCAGCACCGACCACCTCAGGCGCGGATGTGGAGGACGCAGATGAGGGTGAACAGCCGCCGCGCCGTCGGCAGGTCGATCTCGACCTTGCCGGCCAGGCGCTCGCGCAGCACCTCCGCACCCTCGTTGTGCAGCCCCCGCCGGCCCATGTCGATCGCCTCGATGCGCGACGGCGGCAGGGTCTTGATGGCGTTGAAGTACCTGTCGCAGATGAAGAAGTAGTCCTTGATGATCCGCCTGAGCGACCCCAGCGCCAGGGTGAAGCGGGTGAGCAGCTGCTCCGCCTCGTCGAAGATCCGAAAGATCAGGCAGCCGCCGCTGATCCCGAGGCGCACGACGTAGGGCCCGGGCGGAACCCCACTTGGCGCGAAGTGGTTCTCCTCGATCAGGTCGAAAAGCGCCGCCCGGCGCTCGTCCTCAATCCGGGCGCTGAGCCGGATCCGGCCGGTCTCCTCGAGCATAATCCTGGAAATGCGCTGGCGTGGATCGCGCGGCTCGGCCTCGCTGGGCGGCGCGTCCACGGCGGCTCAGACGTCTCGCCTGCGGTTGAGGCGGATGGCAACCGAGCGGGCGTGGGCGTCGAGCCCCTCGGCCTCCGCCAAGCTGACCGCGGCCGGACCGATGGCGGCCAGCCCATCCTCTCCGCAGCCGACGAACGTGGTGCGCTTGAGGAAGTCGAGCACGCCGAGCCCGGAGGAGAAGCGGGCGCTGCGCCCGGTGGGCAGGACGTGGTTGGGGCCGGCGACGTAATCGCCGAGTGCCTCCGGGACGTACCGGCCGAGGAAGATCGCGCCGGCATGGCGGACCCGCCGCGACAGCGCCTCCGGATCGGCCACCGCGAGCTGCAGGTGCTCGGGCGCGACCCTGTCGATCAGCGCCGGCGCCTGACCCAGCGTCTCGACCAGGATGACACAGCCGTGCGTGCGCCAGCTTGCGGTCGCCGTCTTTTGCCGCGCCAGCGTCGCGAGATGCTCCTCGACGGCGGTGCAGACGGCGTCGGCGAAGATGGCATCGTCGGTGATCAGGATCGATTGCGCCGCCTCGTCGTGCTCGGCCTGGGCGAGCAGGTCGATGGCGATCCAGGACGGATCGGTGTCGGCGTCGGCCACGATCAGCACCTCGGAGGGGCCGGCGATCATGTCGATCCCCACCTGGCCGAAGACCTGGCGTTTGGCCGAGGCGACGTAGGCATTGCCCGGGCCGACGATTTTGTCCACCGGCGCGATGCTCTCGGTGCCGGAGGCCAGCGCCGCGATGGCCTGGGCGCCGCCGATGCGATAGATCTCGTCGACCCCGGCGAGCCTGGCCGCCGCCAGCACCAGCGGGTTGAGCCGGCCGTCGGGTGCGGGGACCGTCATCACCAGTCGCTCGACGCCGGCGACGCGGGCCGGCAGCGCGTTCATGAGCACCGACGAGGGGTAGGCGGCGGTGCCGCCGGGAACGTAGAGGCCGGCGGCCTCCACCGGGGTCCAGCGATAGCCGAGGCGGATGCCGGCGGCGTCGACCTCGTCGTGACCTTCCGGCATCTGCCGGGCGTGGAAGGCGCCGATCCGTTCGGCCGCAAGCTCGAGGGCGGCGATGGCCTCGGGATCGCACTCGGCCGTGGCCCGGTCCAGTTGCTCGCGCGTGATGCGGAGCGTCGCCGCCGAGAGTTCCAGCCTGTCGAACGTGCGGGTGTAATCGATCAGCGCCGCATCGCCGCGGGCACGCACGTCGGCGATGATCGCCGCGACCGTGGCGCCCACATCCGCGGCATGCTCGCGCTTTGCCGCCAGCATCGCCGCGAAGCCGGCCTCGAAGTCGGGCGAGGCGCGATCAAGCCGCAACGGCATCAAGAGCCTCCCGGAAGCGGCCGATCCAGCCGGAGATCTCGCGCTGGCGGGTCTTCCAGGCGCTGCGGTTGACGGCGAGGCGCGACGTGATCTCGGCAATGGTCTCGACCTCGACCAGGCCGTTGGCGGCGAGCGTCGCTCCGGAGGAGACGAGATCGACGATGTAGCGGCACAAGCCCAGCGTCGGCGCCAGCTCCATCGCGCCGTTGAGGTGGATGCACTCGGCCTGAACGCCGCGGGCGGCGAAGTGCCGCTTCGTCGTCATCGGGTACTTGGTAGCGATGCGGATGTGGCTCCAGGTCGCCGGGTCGTCATCGTCGCTGAGCTCGGCAAGCTCCGCGACGGCCATGCGGCAATGGCCGACGCGGAGGTCGAGCGGCGCGTAGATCTCGGAGTAGTCGAACTCGGCCAGCACGTCGTTGCCGCAGACGCCGAGGTGCGCCGCGCCGAACGCCACGAAGGTGGCGACATCGAAGCTTCGCACCCGGATCAGGTCGATCTCGGGCAGGTTGGTGGCGAAGCGAAGCTGCCGGCTGTCCTCGTCCTCGAACGCCGGCTCCGGCTCGATGCCGGCGCCGCGGATGACCGGCATTGCCTCACGCAGAATGCGCCCCTTGGGCACGGCCAGGATGAGCTTCTCGTCGGCGCGCACGGGCGTCCTCGATGTTCGATGGCCGGCGCCCGACCGTGGCCGCCGCCCGCAGGATCAGCGGGAGTAGAACTCGATGACCAGGTTCGGCTCCATCTGCACCGGGAACGGCACGTCGGCGAGCTGGGGCGCACGCACGAAGGTTCCGACCATCTTGTCGAGGTCGACCGACAGGTACTCCGGCACGTCGCGCTCGGGGAGCCTCGCCGCTTCGAGCACCAGGGCCAAGTCGCGCGACTTCTCCTTAACCGCGACGACGTCGCCTTCGCTGACGAGGAAGGACGGGATGTTCACCCGCCTGCCGTTGACGGTGATGTGGCCGTGGTTGATGAACTGGCGGGCGGCGAAGACGGTGGGCACGAACTTCATCCGGAAGACCACGGCGTCGAGCCGGCGCTCGAGCAGGCCGATGAGGTTTTCCGAGGTATCGCCGCGCCGGCGAATGGCCTCCTGGTAGTAGCGGTGGAACTGCTTCTCGCTGATGTTGCCGTAGTAGCCTTTCAGCTTCTGCTTGGCCATCAGCTGGGTGCCGTAGTCGGTCGGCTTCTTTCGCCGCTGGCCATGCTGGCCGGGGCCGTAGTCGCGCTTGTTGATGGGGCTCTTCGGCCGACCCCAGAGGTTGACGCCGAGACGGCGGTTGATCTTGTACTTGGCCTGCACGCGCTTGGTCATGGTCCTCGTCGCTCTCGCTGATGCTGCGGATGTTGTTGTCCCGGTAGGCCCAGCACGACATGCGGAGCGGGGCTCAGGCGCAAGCGCCATCCGCCCGCGTTCCCGGGAGGTGAAGGCCGGGAGGCTACACAAGCCGGCCCCCGCTGTCAAAGCGCGCGCCGCAGGACTCCACGGGGGGGCGCGCCTCGCCGGCGCTGGGATAGGCTACTTCTTGCGGAAATGGTCGAACGCGATGACCCGGCCGCCGTCGGTCTTCTCCGCGGCTAACTCGGTTGTCGCCCCGGGCGCCGCGGCGTCGGGCAAGGCATCCTCGGGTCGTGCCGTGCCCACCGCTCCCGCTTCGTTCTCACCGCCCGGGGTCATGAACTGCAGGCCGAAGTTGACGGAGGGGTCGCCAAAGGCGCTGATGGCCGCGAACGGGATGCGCAGCGGCGTCAGCCTGCCGCCAAAGCGCAGCGACACGCTGAAGGCGTCGGCGCCGACCTCCAGGTCCCAGAACTGGTGCTGCAGGACGATGGTCATCTCGCTGGGGTAGCGGGCGCGAAGATGGTCGGGGATGTTGACGCCGGCGTCGGTGGTGCGGAACGAGACGTAGAAGTGGTGCTCGCCGACCGGGCCGAAGCGGGAGGTGTGCTCCAGGGCGCGGCGAACGACGCCGCGAAGGGCGTCTTGCACCCATAGGGCATAGGGGAGGGCGTCGGGATGGTGCTCTGTCATCGCCTACCGCCCGAGGGAAAAGCCGCGGTAAGTGGGAGGCTTCTGTTGCCAGGCGCCTCCCGAACCCCGCTCAAGCCTATGCGGCTAGAGCATATGCCTCATTATCGTTGGCATCTGTAGGATTGGCCCGATAACGGCGGTACCATGCCGGGCGAAAACTCCACCTTTACTACGCACGTCGATCCTGTTTCGCCCCCTCATGCCGATGCCCGCGGTACATCTACTCAGGCTTCGGAATTTGGTGGAGGCGCCGGGCACTGCCCCCGGGTCCGCAACGCCTATTCCGCGAAGCGTTTATCGCCGTAGTCGCGTGTGCGACATCATCAATATAAGCTTGCAGAGGCTACTCGCGCAAGGCGGGTCATGCGCGCTTCCGAAAGGTACAGAGAGGGAGGCGCGACAACGCCCGGGGCAGCGCCGGCGCCGCCGCGGCGGTGGCTCAGTCGGTCGCTTCCGCCGGTTGCGGCTGCAACAACCCGGCATCGGTCGCCGCTTTGCGCATCGCCGTCCTGAGCTTGCCGAGCGCGCGGGCTTCCAACTGCCGGACCCGCTCGCGCGAAATGCCGTATTCGGCGGCGAGATCGGAGAGCTTCGGCGGGTCCTCCTTCAGCTTGCGCTCGACCAGGATATGCCGCTCGCGGGCGTCCAGCGTGCCCAAGGCATCGTCCAGCAACGCCCGCCGCTTCTCCCGCTCGTCGTCGCGGATGACGGTGGTTTCCTGGCTCTCACCGTCGTCGACCAGGAAATCCTGCCACTGCGAGTCGCTGTCGCCATCCTCGCCGGCCGAAGCGTTCAACGACAGATCGGGCATGCCGAGGCGCCGGTCCATCAGCACGATCTCCAACTCCGGAACGCCCAGCTCCTTGGAGATGGCGGTGACCGACTGTGGCGTCAGCATTCCCTCGCGCGGCCCCTGGTGCTTCGCCTTGAGCCGGCGCAAGTTGAAGAACAGCCGCTTCTGATGCTCGTTCGTGGCCATGCGGACCAGCGACGAGGTGCGGAGCACGTAGTCGGTGATCGCGGCGCGGATCCACCACATTGCGTACGTCGACAGCCGATAGCCGAGATCGGGGTCGAACTTGACGACCGCCTGCATCAGGCCGACGTTGCCCTCCGAAACGAGATCGGCGAGAGGCAAACCATAGCCTCGGTACTCGTTGGCGATCTTCACGACCAAGCGCTGGTGGCTGCCGACGAGCCGGTCGGCTGCGCCCGGGTCGCGCTCGTCCCGCCAGCGGCGGGCGAGGTGAGAACTCGGTCTCGCTGTCCAGCATCGGATACTTCCGCGAGGCACGCATGTGCCTAACAAGGCTATCTTCGTGCATTCCAGTAGAATTCAGCATGGGTCCCCCTTTGTCCTTAACCCGTGACAGGGTACGCCGCTGCTTGCGCCGGCGATCATTGTTCTTGGGGCGACACATCGCCCGCGTGGACGGTAAAGCCCCAACAAACTTCGGCAACCTCAAATATAAGAACACACGTAGAACATGTCAACGATCACGCCATAGCGGCCCTATGGCGCCACCGTCACGCTGAGCTTGGGGTAAGCGATCATCGGCGGGCGGGCTTGGCGGCGGCAGCGCGGCGCGGATAAGCCTCTGCCACGCCGCCCCCCGTATCCTCAGCAAGAGCCCGGCATCGTCAGCAAGGAAGGAGAGAGGCGGCTTCCCACCGGCGGGTGGCGAGAATGTCCTGTCGTAGCAGAGCTGGCTGAGCACACATGAGGGGATGCAAGGAATGAAGACGATCCGGGTGACCCATACGACGGTCTACCGCTACAACTGTCCCGTGCGCTTCGGCGAGCACCGGATGATGTTTCGCCCGCGCGACAGTCACGACATGGACCTGATCGACACCAAGATGACCATCTCGCCACCGCCGTCGGAGGTCCGCTGGGTGCACGACGTCTTCGGCAATTCAATCGCCTTCGCCAGATTCTCCGACGAGGCGAGCGAGCTCAGGTTCGAAAGCGAGATCCTGCTTCAGCACTTCCCCTATACCGCCCCCGCCTTCGAGATCGACCCCGGCGCCGAAGTCTATCCATTCCAGTACTCGGCGGACGACATGCCGGATCTGATGCCGTCGATCATGCGCCGCTACCCCGACGCCGATAAGACGCTCGAGCTGTGGGTGAAGCAGTTCTACGACGGCACGCCGGTCGGCACGTTGAAGCTGCTGACGGCGATGACGCACGGCATCAAGGCGCAGTTTTCCTACCGGGCGCGCGAGCAGATGGGCACGCAGATGCCTGCCGAGACCATCGCCAGCGGCTCGGGGACCTGCCGCGACTACGCCCTCCTGATGATCGAGGCGCTGCGTACCCTGGGCCTCGCCGCGCGCTTCGTCAGCGGCTATCTCTACGATGCCGCCGCCGAGGTCTCCCCCGACGGCTTAGTCGGCGGCGCCTCGACCCACGCCTGGGTCCAGGTCTATGTGCCGGGCGCCGGGTGGACGGAGTTTGACCCGACGAACGGGATCATTGGCGGCGAGAACCTCATCCGCGTCGCCGTCACCCGGTCGCCGTCACAGTCCGTCCCGGTGCAGGGTACCTTCGCCGGCCCAGGGAACGCCTTCGTCGGCATGGACGTCGACGTCCAGGTGACCAAGGCCGAGGCCGGCTAGATGCCGCGCTCTGCTTCTCGCCTAACCTTAGCGGAAACACCGTCATCGCGAGCCGCAAAGCGGCGTGGCGATCCACGACCACAACCGGCGCGTCGCGCTTCGCCTCCTCGCATTGACAACGCGGCGGTGAAGCCGAGAGCCTTGGCACCCCAGCGAAGGCACCGCCTACGGGCCGGTGCTAGCCCTCCTTCTTCGCCAGCCCCTGCATGGTCTCAGCGGCGAGCAGGCTGTGGGCTATGGCGCCGCCGGCGCGCATCTCGGCCGCTACCCAGACCGCTTCCATGATCTCCTGCGCGCTCGCCCCGGCGCGCAGGGCGCCGCGGGTGTGGCCCTTGATGCAGTAGGGGCACTGGGTCACGTGCGCCACCGCCACCGCAATCAGTTGCTTGGTCTTCGCCGGCAGGGCGCCGTCGGCGAAGACTTGTTTCTGGAAGGCCTGGAACGCCGCGCTGATCTCGGGGGCTAAGGCGTTCCGCTCATCGACCAGGGCCCGGGTTGCCTCGGGGTAGAGCTCGCTTGCCATCTTGTCGCATCTCCTTACGCTCGTTGCCTCACAGCAACCCTGAAAACGCCGCAGGGTTCATGGCGCGGTGGATCAGAAGCATGCAAAGGCGGCAATGGCGGCGGCGTTGAGCAGGCAGGCCGCGGCGTAGAGCCGCAGCATGCGCTCGATGTCTTCGGCGCTCGCGTCCGCCCGGCCGCCACCCAGCCAGGGCTCGGGGGCGACCTCTTCGCCGTAGCGGCGGGGCCCGCCGAGCGCCAGGCCCAGGGCGCCGGCGGCGGCCGCTTCGGGCCAGCCGGCATTCGGCGAGCGGTGCCTGCCGGCATCGCGAAGCATGGTCGCAAGCCCCCGCCGCCCGCACGCATCGGGCAGCACGGCGGCCCCGGCCACCAGCAACAGCCCGGCGAGGCGGGCCGGGATCAGGTTCGCAAGGTCATCGAGGCGGGCGCGCGGCCCAGCCGAAGGCCAGGTAGCGCTCGGACCGGTGGCCGATCATGCTGTCCAGCGTGTTGACGGCCTTGTAGACCAGGAGGCCCGGAAGCCCGGCCAGGGCATACCAGAAGACCGGGGCAACGACACCATCGCTGAAGTTCTCGGCGCACGATTCGACTGCGGCGCGGGCGACCCCGTGTTCGTCCAAAACCCGAACGTCCCGACCGACGATGTGGCCGACGGCGCTGCGCCCGGCCTCGACGCCGCCGCTGCGCAGCGCACGGGCGACGGCGCGGACGTGGTCGAACAGGCTCCGTTGCGCGATGAGCGAGACGACGAGGGCGAGCTCGACGAGGAGCAGCGCCGGGACCTCTCGCGCTGCCGCCGCCACGGCCCAGCCGACGCCGCCGCAGACGGCGCAGACGACGAGCACTGTCAGGACACCGCGCCGGCGGCGGGCGCCGTCGCCGAGATCGCGCCGGTTGAGCCACCGCTCGAGCCGGTCGATGCGGGCGCCGATCAGCCGCACCGGGTGCGGCAGGACCCCGAACGGCCCGGGCCGCCCGCCGACGGCGGCATCGATGATGAGCGCCGCGAACAACAACAGCAGGTGCGGAACGGCGGCGTCGGGAGACCAGGGCATCGGCATCGGCGGCAGTGATCACGGGCTCAGCGCGCCGCGTCAAGCCGCTGCGAAGGCGCGGGTATGCGTTTAAAGGGAGAGCTGCCCGAGCCTCGGCACGCCGCCCGCCTGTCGGCTAAGCCAGTGCGATATCAAGAGCCAGATCCAGGCTCTTGGCGCTGTGCGTCAGCCACCCCACGGAAATGATGTCCACCCCCGTCGCCGCAACCGCAGCCGCAGTTGCAAGGGTGATGCGCCCTGAGGCCTCGGTGATCGCCCGTCCGTCCACCACCGCAACGGCGTCCTTCAGCTGAGCCGGGGTCATGTTGTCGAGCAGGACGGCGTCCGGCGAGACGCTCATGGCTTCGGCAAGCTGTTCGAGCGTGTCGACCTCGACCTCGATCTTGACCAGGTGTCCGACGCTCCGCCGTGCGCGTTCCATGGCCGGCACGACGCCGCCGGCCAAGGCGATGTGGTTGTCCTTGATGAGGACGGCGTCGTCGAGGCCGAAGCGGTGGTTGGCTCCACCCCCGGCACGCACGGCGGCCTTCTCCAGGGCGCGCAAGCCGGGCGTCGTCTTGCGGGTGCAGGTGATCGTCACGCCGTGGCCTTCGACGGCCGCAACCAGTTCAGCGGTTGCCGTGGCGATGCCGGACAGCCGGCACAAGGTATTCAGCGCAACCCGCTCGCCCGAGAGCAGCACGCGCGCGCTACCGTTCAGGCGCATGACCACGTCCCCGCAGGCGACCCGCGCGCCATCGGGGGCGAGGATGCAAGAGCGCATCGCCGGATCGAGGAGGAGGAACGCGAGTTCGGCAGCACGCACCCCGGCGACGGTTCCGGGCTCGCGGGCAACGATCTCTCCTGAGGCCACCAAGGTCGCAGGAACAATCGCATCGGTCGTTATGTCTCCCGCCCGGCCAAGATCTTCGAGCAACGCCGCCCTGATCACGGGCTCGATCAAGATGTCGGGAAGGCACGCCGACGCCCCGCTCATGCAGTTTCTCCGTGACGTAAAGCCATTATTGAAGCAACGTCATCGCGACCGCGAGCGCAGCGACGCGGGTGGCGATCCAGAAGAAAGCAACCTTGTGGATCGCTTCGTCGGCTTTCGCCTCCTCGCATGACGCGGTGACTGTGGTGCAACCTAATCTTACGCGGCTTAAGTCAGCGCCAGCATCCGTTGGACGGCGCCCCGCGCCCTCTCGGCGACGTGCGGATCGATCGTGACCTCCGTCTGCATGCTTTCCAATGATCGCCGGATCTTTTCAAGCGTGATCCGTTTCATGTGCGGACACAGACCGCAGGGCTTTATGAACTCGACGTTGGACGTTTCGGCGGCGATGTTGTCGCCCATGGAACATTCCGTGAGTAGCAAGACCTTGGACGGGCGCTGGACGTTGATGTAGTCGATCATCTCCGCTGTCGAGCCGGTGAAGTCGGCGGCACTGATGACCTCGGGCGGGCATTCGGGGTGGGCGATGACGATGAGCCCGTCGACCACATCACGCAGCGCCTCGATCTCGCCTCCCGTGAATTGCTCGTGCACCTCGCAGCGGCCCCGCCAAGCGACGATCTCGACGCTGGTCTGGCTGGCGACATACTGCGCGAGGTACTCGTCCGGCAGGAGAATGACCTTCGGGGCCGCAAGCGCTTCGACCACCCGCACGGCGTTGCTAGAGGTGCAGCAGATGTCCGATTCCGCTTTCACTTCGGCCGAGGTGTTGACGTAGGTCACAATCGGAACGCCGGGATAGGCTTCGCGGAGGAGCCGGACGTCTGCGCCCGTGATTGACGCTGCCAAAGAGCACCCCGCCTCGACGTCCGGGATGAGAACCGTCTTGTCGGGGTTGAGCAGCTTCGCCGTCTCGGCCATGAAGTAGACGCCGGCTTGAACGATGACGTCCGCGTCGGTTTTTAGAGCCTGACGGGCGAGCGCCAAGGAGTTGCCAACGAAATCTGCAACACCGTGGAAGATCTCCGGCGT